>JAJDYK010000282.1 GCA_022825185.1 Candidatus Latescibacterota bacterium
TTGACTTCGACGCTGTTGCGCCCGGCCTTGGGCTGCACTCTGATGTTGAATTCCATGCGAAGCGCTTGCTAAATCGACGCGAACCAGTCCTTGTCCACTTCCACGACCTCGACCATCTTCGCGGCCACGCCGAGTTTGAGTTCTTTCATTTTATCCATTAGCAATTCGCCGTCAATCAGGTCTATCGGCGTCGCGCCGTCCCGCGTGGCTTCTCGTTGCGCCTCTATTGTGAAGCGGCCCGTCGTCAGGATAAGGCCCTTTTCCGCTCGTCCCACCATTGCGCCACGAAAGTCCCTGACCACGCTCGCGCCAACGCTGCCGCTGTAGCGCTTGCACTGGAACAGCACGGGAAAGCTAATTAGCCCTGCGAGGCGGATTATTCCATGCCCGTCGATTCCGCCGTCGCTCGATTTTCCCGTGACCTCAACCTCGATAAAGCCCGATTCCCGCAACAGCCTTTGGCACAAGCGTTCGAATGCGTCGGGAGGAATGTTCTGGAGAGTGTCGAGTAAATCCTCGCGCCAAGAAGCGGTTTCATCTGCGGGGTCTTCGGCTGAGGTCTCGATTTCTTCGGTCAGAGCGGCTTCTTTCTTAGTTTGGGCTTGTTTACGAGCTTCTCTCTTTTGACGGAGCAATCTCTTAATTTCTTTGGGATCAACCTGTTGTGTCTCCCACCCTTTAGCAGTAAGAGACCATACGCCTCTCTCCGAATTATCAATAAAACCTAACCATTTGAGTCTGCTTATCGAAAAACCTACGTTGTATTTTGCCTGATCAGGGGTCAGTCCCATGTCTTCAATCACTTTATTTTTGAGTTCACCCCTGGAAGCACTACCTCCAAGCTCGTGGAGCGTAGCAAGGATCGGCTCTAGAAAATCATCACGTCTTAAAACGCCATCTGCATTGACGTTGTCAGTCATCTCAAAAACTCCTTTTCAGAATTACCCGCGTCGTCTTACCGCCTAATGTGCGGTGCTTCCATCACGGCCCGCTCTTCCTCGGTCATGTGGAAGACAGGTAGGCTGAGAAGATGGCAAATTAGCGCGCGGCAGAGTAGCCCATAATCGCTAATTTTCCGTAATTTATTGCTCATGATTACGCTATCCAATATCGGCAAGTTCTACGGCGAGCAGATGCTCTTCGCCAAGGTCTCGCTCCAGCTCAACGCTGGCGAGCGCTACGGTTTGGTGGGGGCCAATGGGTCCGGCAAGACCACGCTCCTCAACATGCTGTCCGGCGACATAGAGGCCAGCGAAGGCGCGATCACGGTTCCGCAGCGGCTGCGCTTGGGGGTCTTGCAACAGGATCAGTTCCTCTACGAGGACGAGTCGATTCTCAATGTCGCACTGATGGGCAATGAGGCGCTGTGGGAGGCGACGGTCGCCAAGGAAAGGCTCCTCGCCGCGTCCGCTGAGGAATTCGACGCCGATAAGTTCGCCCAACTCGAAGAGACATTTCTCCACTGCGATGGGTACACCGCGCAAGCCCGCGCCGGCACGATCTTGGAGGGCCTCGGGCTACCGGCCCACATTCACGACGACCCGCTCTCAACGCTCTCCGGCGGATTCAAGCTGCGGGTTTTGCTCGCGCAGGTGTTGGCCAGTGCTCCAGATGTGCTGCTGCTCGACGAGCCGACCAATCACCTCGACATCCTCTCGATCAGATGGTTAGAGACCTTCCTGTGCGACTTTGCCGGGCCGGTGGTGATCATCTCGCACGACCACCGCTTCCTCGACAACATTAGCACCTCTATCCTCGACATTGACTACGAAACGGTCCAGCTCTATCGGGGCGATTACACGGCCTTCATAGAAGCCAAGCAGGCCGAGCGCACGCGGCGGGAAAAGGAAATTGCCAACCGCGAACGCGAAATCGCCCATCACCAGCAGTTCGTGGATCGCTTCCGCGCCAAGGCGACCAAGGCCCGCCAAGCCCAGAGCAAGCTGCGGCTGATCGAGAAGCGGGAAGAGGAAATGGTCGAGTTGCCGCGCAGCTCGCGCCGCTACCCGGTTTTTCGCTTTGAGCAGCGGCGCGATAGTGGGCGCGATGTGCTAACACTCAAAGGCGTCAAAAAGGCGTTCGGCGACAACGAAGTGCTGCACGGGGTCGATCTTCTTGTGCAGAAGGGGGACCGCGTGGCGATTATGGGGCCGAATGGCATTGGCAAGTCAACGCTGCTCAAGATCGCGATGGGTGAGCTGGCCGCCGATGCCGGGGAGGCCGAGTGGGGATACGAAGCCCATCCCGGATACTTTGCCCAGGACCATCGCGAACAGCTCAGCCCTGCCAACCAAACGGCTGAGGATTGGGTGTGGGAATGCTGTCAAGACCAGGGCCTCGGCTTCGTGCGCAGTCAGATGGGGCGGATGCTCTTTTCCGGTGACGACGGCAAGAAGCGCTTGGGGGCGCTTTCGGGTGGCGAGGCGGCGCGGCTCGTCTTCTGTCGGCTGGCCATTGCCCGACCCAATGTGCTGGTTTTAGACGAGCCGACTAACCACCTCGACCTCGAATCGATCGAGGCATTAGTCGAGGCGCTCAAGAGTTATCCGGGTACGCTGCTCATCGTCTCGCACGACCGCTGGTTCATCAGCCAGCTAGCCACGCGCATTGTCGAGATCAAACCGGAAGAAATCCTCGACTTTCGCGGTACGTACGAGGAGTACGTCCACTTCTGCGGCGACGACCACCTCGACGCGGATCAAGTCATTCTCAAGGCCAGACAAGCGAAAAGGAAAAAAGAGGCACCGACCCGAGAACCGCGATCCAACCGCAAGGGCAAGAACAAGCAGCGCCGCACCGCGGCCCAGCAAGAAAAGCGCCTAGCGCGCATTGAGAAAGCAGAAGCCCGGCTGGCGGAAATCGACGCCTTGCGCTGCGAGCCAACGTATTACGCAAAGACCCCGCCCGACCAGATCAAGGCCCTCGAATGCGAACACGCGGATGTCGAGCGCGAGTTGGCGACCCTGTTGGAGGAGTGGGCGGCGGTCGAAGAAACCATGGATAAAGGAGCCCCATGAAACGCAAAAACATACCGACCAGTAGCCCGTTTGGCGCGGAGTTTGGTTATTCGCGTGCCGTGCGCGTGGACCGGCATGTCCATGTCGCTGGCACCTGCGCCCAGCCGCCGCACGATCAGGGCGATGCCTACGAGCAGGCCAAGGGCGCGTTGGAGATTATCGCCAAGGCGCTCGATGAGACCGGTGCCAGTCTTGAAGATGTGGTGCGGACGGTCGTGTACATCACGGATGTGGACCATGCCGCTGGCGTCACTCGCGCTCACCACGAGGTGTTTGGCGCGATTTTGCCGGCCTCGACCTTGGTCGTCATAGCCGCGCTGCTAAAGCCGCATCTGGTCGTCGAGATCGAAGCGTACGCCATTTTGCCCAGCGAAAGCGCGTGAACAAGGATAATCAGGTCCTTTCTATCGGCGTGTTGGGCTGCGGCCCCATTGCCCAATTCGCCCACTTTGAGTCTTGCATCAAGGCTCGCAATACGCGCCTGTACGCGCTCTGCGATCAAGCGCCGGACTTAGTCGAGCGCATGGCGGCCATTCATCAGCCGGAGAAGACCTACGCCGATTTTGCCGCCATGCTCGCGGATCCGCAGGTGGAAGCGGTCATCATCGCCACGGCCGATCAGTTCCACGTCCCGCTCAGCTTGCAGGCGCTGGCCGCGGGCAAACACGTCTTTGTGGAAAAGCCGCTGGGAACCAGTGTGGAGGAGTGCGAGGAATTGCGCCGGGCCGTGGCCGACTCGGGTTGTACACTTCAAGTAGGGCACATGAAGCGCTTTGATCCCGGCATTGCTTTTGCCCGGCAGTTCATCCGCGAGGAGATGGGGCCGCTGTTGGCCCTGAGGGCTTGGTATTGCGATTCGACCTATCGCTACACTATGACTGACAACCTTCAGCCTCTGCCGCTACACAGCGAGCAGGCGCGCAAGCCAGCGGGCGATCCCAAGGGCGACAAGCGGCGCTACTTCATGCTAACTCACGGCTCGCATCTCATCGATATAACCCGCTTTTTGGGCGGTCCGCTCGTGGCTGTGCGCGGGCGGCGCAAGGAGATGTTCGGGGCGTATTCTTGGTTTGTCGAAGTGGAGTTCGCCACCGGCGGCCAAGGGCATCTCGACTTGACGGTCGCCGTGCGCATGGATTACCACGAGGGTTTTCACATCTACGGGGAACACGGCAGCGTGGTCGGCAAAACCTACCTGCCGTGGTTTTTGAAATCCAGCGATGTCGAGTGCTTCTCCACGCGCGATGGCCAGTATCGCCGGCCGCTAGGGGCGGACGCGCATTTTTACCGGTTGCAACTCGAAGGTTTTGCCGATGTGGTCCTGCACGGCGCGCCCCAGATGGGGGCCGATGTGGAGGATGGAACTCAAACGATGCGGGCCATGGCCGCCATTGCCCGCTCGGTCGCAAGCGGCGATTGGGTCCGCTTGGAGACCGTCACCGGCGGCGTATAGTGCCTATGTCTTCGACGGGTCCTCGTTTATGGCCCCTCTATCTGCTCGGCGGCGTTGTCGTCTTGGCGCTCCTGTGGATCTGGTTGCCCGAAGCCCCCCATCGCCAGCGACAGATGATGAGTACCATGGCCACCTTCATGCTCGCCATTTTCTTCGCGTTGCTCTGGCTGCTCTTTGCGTCGCGGCTGGCTTGGGGACGGCGTCTGCGCTATTTCGGTGGTGCTGTCCTCGTCATTGCGCTTGGTGTTGGGCTTTTTCGCATTAAGGGTATGAGCGGCGATTTCGTACCGGTCCTCGAATGGCGGTGGAGTACCGAGGGCGAAGCCACTGCGGTCGAAGGAGGGGACGCCACCGCGCTCGACGCCCGCGATTGGCCGCAATTTCTCGGCCCCGAGCGCAACAACCGCCTGCGCGGCGTCCACCTCGAGCGCGACTGGACTGAGCACCCGCCGCGCGAAATCTGGCGTCGCCCCGTCGGTGCCGCTTGGTCCTCGTTTGCCATTGTCGGTGGCCGGGCCGTAACGCAGGAGCAACACGGCCCCGAGGAGCAGGTCGTCTGCTACGACTTGGCCACGGGCCGCAAGCTCTGGCAACACGCCGACTCGACTCGCTACGAGACCGCCGTAGCCGGCGTCGGCCCGCGCGCTACGCCCACTATCGCTGGAGACCGGGTTTTCACGCTGGGCGCGACTGGCATCCTCAACTGCTTGGAGTTGGACAGTGGGAAGTTGGTTTGGTCGCGGGACATTATCGCCAGCAATCAGGCGAAGGTCCATATGTGGGGCATTAGCTGTTCGCCGCTGGTCCTCGACAGCTTGGTCGTGGTCAGTGCCGGAGGCCCGGATGAGCGCTCGCTAGTGGCCTATCACCGCCAAACCGGCGCGTTTGTCTGGGGCGGGGGCACGGACAAGGCCGGCTTCAGTTCGCCGCGTCTGGTTACGTTGGCTGGACGCGAGCAGATTCTGATTTTCAACAGCTACAGCGTCGTCGCGCACGATCCACAGAGCGGAGCCCCCCTCTGGCGTCAGCCTTGGGATCAGGTCGAATGCGTTGCCAACCCCCTGCCCTTGCCCGGCGATCGGGTTCTAGTCTCTAGTGGCTACGGCATTGGTGCCAAGCTGTATCAAGTGAACGCCGCGCCCGACGGCGGCTTGACGAGCGATATGGTCTGGAAAAGCCCCCGGCTCAAGGCCAAATTTGCCAACATGGTCTATCGCGATGGTTTTGTCTATGGCCTCGACGATGGGGTACTCGTCTGCCTCGACCCGCAAGACGGCAAGCGCCGCTGGAAGCGCGGGCGCTACGGCCACGGCCAACTCATTCTGATAGACGATATTCTGCTCATAATGAGCGAATCGGGCGACGTGGTTCTGGTCGAGGCCCGCCCCGACCGCCACGTCGAACTAGCGCGCATGACGGCCTTTGCTGGCAAAACTTGGAATCCCCCGGCCTTTGCCACCCCCTATCTGTTGGTGCGAACGGACAGCGAGGCCGCCTGCTATGAACTGGCGTTGGCAAATGGTGCCATGTAGGGGCGATTCGCGAATCGCCCCTACCTAGTAACTGACGTTACGTACAGGTATGGGTATGGGATGCTGTCCAGCCTAACGGCACGGTGAAGCGGTTCGCGCTGCGTTTTGGACCCCTCCCCCGGCCCCTCCCCGACCGGGGTTGGGGAGCTTTGTTCCCCCCTTCTTTGTTGTATGGGGTCTTGGGGGTTGGTCCTACCCCGAGGCGTAACATCAGCTAGTAAGGAAGAAAATCATGTTAGACTATTCGCACATTCAGAAGCCGGATTTGGGCTACCGCTATGAGTTTGCCACTGACGAGCTCGACGCGATGGACGAATGCTTGGAGGCGCACGGTTTCGCGATAATCAAAGACGTGCTGCCGCCGGAGATCGTCGCCAAGCTCAAGCAGGCGGTGTGGGACGGCACGGATCCGGAGCACGCGTTGCAGCCGGGCGAGAGCCGCACGCGGCACGCTTGGATCGAGTCCGGTCCCGGCGCTTGGGAGTTGCTCGACTACGAGCCTTTCATGGATATTCACCGTCACCTCATCGGCACGGATGAACTAACGCTCCACCGCTCGGCTGCCATCATCCGCCGGACTGGTTCCGCTCCTGTAACGTGGCATACCGATTGGTGCGGCTATTCGACCGAGATCAAAAATTCGGGCGATGTGCTCAATCGCGGGCTGTGGCCGTCGGGCAAGTGGTTCTACCTGACCGGTTCGCGGCCCGAGCACGGCGGTTTGTGCATCATTGAGGATTCCCACGTCGAGAACTGGGAGGGGCCGGAGGGATTCTGCATGACGGCTGATCGGCGCTCCTTTTATCCAGAGGGCACGGAGGAACGCGCGTATAATGGCTTCGACATCCCCGGCCTCGTCCCCCTGTTCACCAACGGCGGCGACATGATCGTCTTCGCCCATCGCACGTATCACGGCGCGTTCCCCAATCGCATTGAAGAAACGCGCCTCTCCTGCGGCATCGGCTTCCGCGACCGCAGCCACCGCATCGACATCCCTTGGGAAATCCCCGAGGAAGGCCAGTGGTTTTTGGCCAACCTACCCGATCACTTGCGCCGCTATACGGACGGGTACACGAGCATCAATTTGGAGTGGCAGGGCTAATCCTCGCGGCGTGGACGGACCACGGTTTCGCCGTCCGGTTCGATGAGGGGATGGTGGTAGATGTAGGGCGGCTCGAGTACTGCTTGCTGCGCTTCGGTTAATTCTGACACCCATGCTGGCTGCGTGACCTCGTACGTGCCGCCGTCGTAGTGCAGGTATTTCGGCGTGTACCGGTAGAGCAGGGCGCGGCGGTCGTGGTTGGCCTGCCACGGCAGGGCACCGTGCAAGGTGTTCTCGCTGAAGATGACCATGTCGCCGGCCTTTAAGGGCACTTGGTAAACGACCTCTTGGTGTTCCTCCCAAGTGGTGATTTTCGGCGGGCAGGAAAAGTTCGCCTTGTGGCTGCCTGGGATGACGCAGAGGCCGCCGTCGCCGGGGTTTTGGTCGTGCAGAGTGTACTGGACGACGAGCAGGCCGCAGCGCATCTGGCCATTGGTGTACGCGTAGAAGCGGGAGCCATTGAAGAGGACGTTGGTGGTGTCGTGGATGCGCAGACCCTCGATCCCCTTGGAACCGGTGATCATAAACGGCTCGTGGTCGAGCTTCCAGCCGCGTCCGTGCAGGGTGTTGAGGTAGGGCAGGAGCTTGCGGTGCGCGAGCAAGTCGCGGAAGGGCTGGCAATGGGGCTGCTCATAGGTGAGCATGCCGGTGAGGATGCTGCGCTTATGCAGCCCAGCCATGTTGCCGCTGGGGTCGCCGATTGGGTCTTCGCGGCGCTGGTCCCAGTTGGCGTCGAACGCGTCGTTGAGCGCTTTGACTTCACCCGGCGAGAGGAACTCGCGGACGACGATGAAGCCCTGCAAGTCGAAGAGGAATTTTTCAGTGTTGTTCATTCGATTATGATCTCCCGTCAGTTGTTGAATCACCCGCTCCGTCCCAAGCGCACGTCCTCTGCCGCTAGCCACTCGGCGTAGGGACGCGGCATGGGTTCGGGTGGGGGCAGGCCGTTTTCGTGCCGCCAGCGCAGGAGGGGATGGGCGCGGTCCTGCTGGGGTAAATCTACCCGTTTGCCGTACGCGGCAGACTCGAAGATGCCCATCATGATTTCCACGATGTGATGGCCGGCTTGGCCGCTGCATTCGTGCTCGCGGCCCTCGTCGAGTGCTGTGACGTACTCCTCGACATAGGCGTAGTCGTCCGGGTGGGCCGAACTCTGCGGATCGTAGCTCTCGCAGTAGATGGGCGGGAGCACTTCCCAAGATTCCCTTTGGTCGTTGAGGGCGTAGTGGGGCTGCGGCAGCAGGAACGCGCCGAGGTCCCTTTTCCAGACGAGCTGCGAGAGGACTAAGCGGCCTTCGGTGCCGCAGAATTCTATTACCGGATTGACCGGGGTGGGAAAGCGGTGTTGCAGGAGGGTTGCGGTGACGCCGTCGGCAAAGCTGAGCGTCGCCGTGATGTGTTCGCCGGCGATGGTGCCCATGCCTTGAGGGGAGGGCACCACATCCGTTGGGGTGATGGGGTGGCCATCGGTGGTGGCGGTGGCCATGACGCTGTGGCACGGGCCAGCGACCTTGAGCATGTTGTTGATCATGTGCGTGCCGATGTTCATTAGGTTGTAGCCGCCGTAGTAGGTCTTGCCGTGGCCGTGGATGTGGCGCAACTGGCCGATGCGTCCCTCGGCAAGAGCTTTGGCCACGGCTTTCATATAGACGCCGACGCGCCCTTGGTGATGCACGGCGATGCGCGCGTTTTTTTCGCAAGCCTTGGCCAGCACCGCGTCGGCCTGCTGGCAATCGACGCACAGGGGTTTTTCAATGTCGATGTGGACGCCGTATTCGAGGACGCGCAGGGCCAGCGAGTGGTGGAATTCCGTGCCGGTGGGAATGGCGACGATGTCGGGTTGGTGCTGGCCGATCATCGCGTCTAGATCGGTGTAGCGGGCTGCGACTCCGAGTTCGTCGCCTAGGGTGTCGAGCAGGTCTTGCACGAGGTCGCAGAGGGCGACGATTTCCGTGCGGGGGTGGGCGTGGTACGCACGTGCTGCGGCCGTGCCGCGGCCACGGCAACCTAGTATGGCCACGCGATAGGTTTTCATACCATCCTCCTAGGGGGCTGAGTGTTGGAAGCGGAGAAATCGACGCCTATATTGGAAAGCTGCTGAGGTGAGGTATTATAACAATAGTGGTGCTAAGGAGGAAAATATGGGACAATTCCAAGGAGTGGTGCCGGCGATCATCAGTCCGAAAAATGAGGATGGCACTCTAAACGAAGAGGCCTTCCGCGCCACCATGGAGTTCAATATACAAGCCGGCGTGCACGGCTTTTGGGTCGCCGGCGGCACTGGCGAGAGCGTCCTGCTCGACGACGAGGAGAACCAGCGCATCGCCGAGATCTCCGCCGACCAGAACGCGGGACGCACTCAGGTCATCATGCACGTGGGGGCCAACACCACGGCGCGGGCCGAGAAATTGGCGGCGCATGCAGCGCAAGCTGGAGTGGAAGCCATCTGCGCGGTGCCGCCCTTTTTCTACCAAGGCGACGACGATGGCGTGGTAGAATACTATCGGGCCGTGGGGGCTGCGGCCGATCGGCCGCTGTTCATCTACAACTTGCCTGGCTGCACCGGCCTCGATGTCAGTCCGGCCCTGATGCAGCGCCTAGTGGATGAAGTGCCTCAGACTACCGGTTTGAAACACTCGTCGCCGGTATTTGCCAATCTGATCGAATTCGTCGGCATGGGGCTAGACGCCTTTATCGGCAGCGGCAAGCTGATGTTGCCAGCTATGACCGTTGGGGCCGTCGGGTCGGTTGATGGTCCTTTGTGCGCCGCTCCGGAGCTGTGGATGGCTATTTGGAATGCCTATCAGGAGGGCGATCTGGCCGCCGCAAAACAGGCTCAGGAACGGGCTAGCGCCTTTCACCGCACAGTGGCGCAATTTGGCTATTTCGGCAGCATTTTGGCCGTGGTCAGTCAGCGCATAGGGATGGAGTGCGGCGACCCTCGGCGTCCGTTGCGAGCCGTGCGTCCCGAGGAACGCGAGACGTTGTTGGCGCAGGTGGAGGCATTGGGATTGGAGGGCTTTTGACAGTCAGGTCGAGCTGCTGCGAGCCTTAAGTGGGTGTAACACGAAACATTGTAAAACGGAAAAAGGGAGACTCGATGTTTAAGCGAAAAATTGCTTTGTTCGCCAGCGCGCTGCTGGCCCTGAATGCGCCGTTGGCCGAGGCCAAGACCTTTTACTGGATTTCGCACGGCTCGCCCGCCGATCCGGTGTGGACGTATTTCTTGGCCGGGGCGCAACAGTGGAGCCAAGATACCGGTCACGAGGTCAACACTTCTTTCCACAACGGCGACGTGGCCTCGCACCAAGAGGCTGTGCGCGCCGCCATTGCCGCTGGGGCCGATGGCATTGTCACCAGCAGTCCCGACCCAGGCAGTTTGGTGCAGGTCGCTCAAGAAGCCAACGAAGCCAACATTCCGATCATCAACATGAATACGCCCGATCCCACCGCCAGTTTCGACGCATATGTCGGCGGCGATTTGGTGGCAGTCGGTCGGCAGTGGGCGCAGTATCTGGTCGATAAAGGCCACGTCAAATCCGGCGACTTCGTGTGGATGCCGGTGGAGGTGCCCGGCGCGACCTATGGCGTCCAAGAAGAACAGGGCGTCGCCAGTGTCTTTGAGCCGTTGGGCATCACGTGGGAAGTCACCGACGCGACGCTCGATCAGGCCGAAGTCATCTCTCGTATGGTTGATTACATGACGGCCAACGGCGACAAGATCGACGCGATAATCGGCCTCGGCGATTTGGTCACCGGCAGCATCAAGCGCGTCTTTGACCAAGCCGGTTTCGCTCCCGGCGAGATTCCCGTCGTCGGCTGGGGCAACTCGCTCGATACTACCCGTGAAGTCCTCAGCGGCTACGTCAACGCAGCCATGTGGCAAGATCCGCTGGCGATCAGTTACATGGCGCTGTCGTTGGCGTCCATGGCGGCTAGCGGCATTCCGCCCGGTTTTGACGTCATCACTGGCGCGCTCTACGAGGCCGACAAGGCCCAGATCTACGACGATATCCTGTCGGGCGAATAGATGCACTCAGTCGTACAGCGTATCCTTTCGCGGCCAGAATTCGGCCCGTTCGTTCTGCTGGTCGTCATGGTTTTTGTCTTTTGGCAGATCAATCCGGCGTTTCTGTCGTCGCGCAACATCGGCAACATGCTGGCCTTCACAGTGGAGTTAGGGCTGATTGCGCTGGCCATGACCTTGCTTATGACGTCCGGCGAATTCGACCTTTCGGTTGGTTCGTTGTTCGGGTTCTGTCCGGTGCTCATGTGGACTCTGTACAATACCGGAGCCACGTCCATTGAGGTCGGCTTTGTCCTCGCCTTGGGCACGGCAGCGGCTATCGGCCTGTGCAGCGGCTTGTTCGTCACGCGCTTGCGGATTCCCTCGTTCTTAGTGACGCTCGGCATGTTGTTGGTAGTGCGGGGCAGTGCGCTGGTGGTGACGAGTGGGTTTCCGCAGCGGACTTGGGACGCTGCAGATCTCTTGCTCGCCGAGGTGCTGGTCGGGGATTTTAACGTAGGAGGCCTGCGCGTGTACATGTCGCTGTTTTGGTTTGTGGCGGCTGCGCTGTTGCTCGGTTATTTGCTGACGCAGACCAAGATGGGGAATTGGTTGCAAGCGGCGGGTGGTAATGCCGAAGCCGCACGTGCTCGCGGCGTGGCCGTAGAGCGCACCAAGGTCAAGCTGTTTGTGCTCTCGGCCGTCATGGCGGGTTTCGCTGGCATCATCAGCTCCATTCGCACGGCCGCGGCCAATCCCAACAGCGGCACGGGCTACGAGCTGGAGGTGATCGCCATGGTCGTGATTGGGGGGACGGCCCTGACGGGCGGGCGCGGCACCATTATCGGCACGGTGCTCGGCGTGTTCATCTTGCGCTTGATGCGCAACGGCATCGTGCTCATTGGCGTGCCCGGACTGGCGTACAACATTTTCATCGGCGCGATCATCCTGGGCATGATGGCTCTGCATTCGTGGGTTGATCGTCGGCGACAGGAAAGGTACTAGGCGATGACTGGGGCGCTGGTGCAATGGAGCACATCGGCAAACATAAACAAGGAGTTACGCCGTTTTTCAAGAGATTTTGGGCACTGTATGTCTGACAAAATTGACTTCTTTAACTCCATCTTTTATACTGCAAAGTAGAAGTCTTAACCCTTCGGCGAGGACGCGACGAAGGAGGAAGGAGGAGGTTCATGGAGTCCACGGATCCTTTACTGATAAGCCATGCTGAACGGCTCAGCAAGTTGGAGGGAATTGCGGAGCAGCTTAATAAGATGCTGGAAACTTTCGGAGCGGAGGTTAGGGACCAACGGGCGCGGGCAGACAAGCAATTTTATACGCTGATAACGCTTATGTTTACGATGATGCTTTCTATGGCTGGTTTGGCTGTGGCAGTATTGACGAAATTGTAGGTCTTTTTGAGGCGAAATCAAAGGCCATCACCATAGGAAAGCGTCCGGGCTTTAAAAAGCTCGGGCGTTTTTAATTGGGTCGTTAGAAGGCGCGGGAGAAATGACAGTGGCACTAATCCAGATGAAAAACATCAGCAAGTCCTACGGACGGGTGCGCGCCCTCGAAGACGTCCATCTGACGGTCGGTGAACGCGAGATCGTTGGCTTGCTCGGCGACAATGGGGCTGGTAAATCCACGTTGATCAAAATTCTCTCTGGGGCCGTTCCCGCCAGCGGCGGCGACATCTTCATACGCGGCGAAAAAGCTGACATCAAGAGCACAGCCGACGCCATTGACTACGGCATTGAAACCATCTATCAGGACTCGGCCCTCGTAGCGGAATTGTCCATTGCGCGGAATTTTTTCTTGGGTCGCGAGCCCCTGAAAGGCCCGGCGTTTTTAGGGCGCATGGACCAAGAGGCCATGGCGAATGTGGCCCGCACCTTGCTCAAGCAGGTGGGCATTGAAAAGGACATTCCCGCGACGACGCCCATCGGCGCGTTGTCGGGCGGCGAGCGTCAATCCGTGGCCATTGCGCGGGCCATGCACTTCGATAGCGAGCTAATCATTCTCGACGAGCCGACCAACAATTTGGGCGTCGCGGAGACGCAAGGCGTCTTGCGCTTTGTCCGCAATGCCCGCGACTCGGGCCACTCCTGCATCTTCATCGCGCACAACATCCACCACGTCTTTCAAGTTGTGGATCGCATTGTGGTGCTGCGCCAAGGCCGTGTCGTCGCCGCCGACATTGACCCCAAGGAGACGACTGTGGCCGAGGTGGAGCAGGTTATTACGGGGATGGCTAGTAGCTGATCTTGTGGTTAATCCGCGTTATTGGCGATGGATACCTCGCCCGCTGCGGCGCGATCGGCCAAGGATTGGGCCTCGCTCGTAGGTAAGTTGCCGTTTTCGACGATGAGCACGTTGCCCCCAATGACGACGAGGTTGGCTAATCCCGCTAGGCTAGTCAGTTTTTCGTTTTCATAGATGTTGAGGTCTTGGGCGACCTGCGCGAGGCCTTCCAATCCCGCCAACGAGATCAGTTTTTCGTTGTTGTAGATGTTGAGGTTGCCGCCGACGCTGCTGAGGCTCGCCAGCCCGACGATGCTCGTCAGTCGCGAGTTGCTGTAAATGCTCAGGTCTTGGCCGACGTCCGTTAGGCTGGATACGTCCTCGACAATGTCCAACGCGGCATTGCGCCCAATGCGCAGGCTGCCGCCAATCTCCTTTAGAGACGATACATCTTCTAGCGCGGTGAGGGCCAAGTTGTCTTCGATGACGAAATCGCCGCCCACGCTACTGAGATGCGAGAGGTCCTCTATGAGTTCAAGCGATGGGTTGAAGGCGATGGTGAAGCTGCCGCCGACTGTGGTGAGGCCGAATAGGCCGTCGATATTGGCCAATTGGTTGTTGTTGTCAATGCGCGCGTTGCCGCCGACTGCGTTGAGTTTGATTAGGCCGTCCACGGCGGTCAGCTTGTCATTGTGGGAGATGCTGAAGTGCCCACCGACTGTGTGGAGGAAGGACAGCCCCTCGATATCGACGAGTTCGTCGTTGTCGCGGATGGTGACGTCTCCGCCCACAGAGGCGAGGTTGTTTAGCCCCTCGAAGTTTTTGAGCTCGTCGTTGTCGTGGATGGTGAGGTTGCCGTCTATGGCGCTGAGTTGGTTCAAGCCCTCAAAAAGGCCGAGGTCTATACGCGTAATTTCGAGATCGCCAGCAATGGTGTAATTGCACCGCCCCTCCTTCTCCAGCGCATCCGCGTCTTCGCGCGAGCGCACGATGCGGTCACCCGGCAGGACGTTGTCTTCACAGTCGCCGCCCGAGGTGCTACCTATGCCCGCGTCTTCGCCGCAACCGGCCAAGACGAGCAACAAGACGAATAGGGTGGCCGCGGCGGTCAATCTAGGTACCCGAGGTCGCGCAGGCGTTCTTGGAGGATCTCGGCCTCGCCGGCCGTTGCTCTTTGAGCCTGCATCTGTTGGTACGCGGAGCGATCCCGCAGGTTGCGATATTGCGCGCGGTAGTGCGATGGATCCGCGCAAACCAAATCGTCGTCGCCGTGGCGCAGGTCGCGCAGGACGTATGCGCCCGTCTGTTCGTCCTCGCGGTAGAAGTGCTGTCCATCGCACAGGCACCACTCGCGAATGCCCTCGGCATAGCGCGCTATTTCCTCGCCGTCGATAGCCGTAGGCGACGTGACGCGCTCTGCGGGCAGGCGCAGATTGTCGGGGCTGAGAAAACCGATGCCGTATAGACTGTCTAATTCGGATAATACCCAACGCTCGGTCAACGCTGCGCTCGGCTCCAGCCAGTTCTGGCCGAACCCTTGGTAGTCAACGGGTAGATCGGCCAATGCCGCGATGGTCGGGAAGAGGTCAATGGCAGAAAGCGCTCCGTCGCGCGGAAAGGAGAACCCGCCCGGTACGTGTGCCAGCATGGGCACGTGTACCACATTGGGATGCAGCCGGTCGCCGTGCGCCATAACCTCCCCGCAAAATCCCTCGCCGTGATCGCCGCAGATAAAGACCGCCCATTCGTCGAGGTCGATGCGCTTGAGCAGTTCGACGAGGGAAAACTCCAGCACGTGGGTCACAGCCGCTTGGTAGTAGCGCAGCGCCTCTTCTACCTGTCCAGATGCCACCAACTGACCCAGATTGGGCCGATGGGGGATGTCGCCCAAGCCGTAGCCGCCGTGCGTGTACCAAAAGTGGAGGAACTTAAACTGCGGCCCGCTCGGCTCGATCAGTTCGGAGCACAGGTGTTCAAGTGACCCCAAGTGTTGCTGAGTGGCTGCTGGATCAACTGGCCCGATGAAAGGTGCGAAGTCGAGGAAGCGGAATACGTCTGGCCGCTCGGAAAACCCCCGGACGCTGTACCCGGCCGCGGCGAAAAGGTCGAATAGGTTGACCACGCCGGCGAACATCTTCAGGTAGGTCTGCCCAAAAAGCCCGTGCTCAAAAGGATACAGCCCGGTGAACAGCGAGGTGTGCGAAGGCCGGGTCGCTGGCGCGGTGACAAAGTAGCGCTCGGCAAAGGCGTAATCCCGCGTCAGCAGATCGAATTTGGGCGTGTTAAACCGCTGATTCGTCCGGCTCAGCGCGTCGTAGCGCCAGCAGTCGATGGAGACGATTAGGAATTTTGACATGGATGGACAGGATTGGGGGTAGGGGAACAGGATTTATGGGATTTGTGGGATGGACAGGATTTTGGGTTTGGGTTGTTCATGTTAAATAAACTCGTCAATCGAGCAGCCGCGCGTTGTACTGGTGCGGGCCGTGATGATAGCGGTCGAATCGGCTCTCGTCGAGCGGCGCGGGCGTGTAGATGTACACGGCGTCGCTGTATGGATCGTAGAGTATCACTTCCTCGCGCTCGTCGCCGCAGACATCGGCCGGAAAGCAGTGATACCATCCCATTTTGCCGCCGGTTGGCGGTGGCAACTCCGGGAAGGTTGTGACCTTGTTACCCCATCCGTCAAAGAGGGCCGCCGGGCTGTACAGCAAATCCCCTTGCTCCGGCCCATTCCAGCGCACGATTTCCATGCCCGTGTTGTTGGGCGACTCATCGACCCGGAAGCGGCTGAGCACAGCACCGTCTTGTGCGACGATCATCACGTCCGCGTGGTGTCCGTTGTAGCGGATGGCCAATTCGCGGCCCGGTAGCTCGGGCCGCAAGTTGCCGCAGCGCACCTCCTGCCCGTGCGGCACCACATCCGCCCCCAAGTGCAGCAGGCGGCGTCCGCTGCCGTCGAGCACTTGGCCGCCGCCCGAGACAATGGCCGCTGGCTCCGTGCCCCACCGATCCACCAACACGCTGTCTGCATGGTCGCCCAAGAAGGTTTCCCACAACACGCTGCCATCGTGGTCGAGGCCGAAGTGCCCGCCGTTGACCTCGTCGCGCCCATCGCCGTCTAGGTCGCCGACGGCCGGAATGTACGCCGCGTGTTCCGGGTAGCGATGCCACTTGCTGCGATAGTGCCACAGCACTTCGAGCCGGTCGTTGAATGCGAGGACATCACTGCCTAGCTTGACGACAAAATCGCGCGGCTGGTCGTGGCCGGAGAAGTTGGCGATTAGCAGCCGCTGATGCACGTAGTTGGGGACGTGCATTTCTCCGTCTGCGTAGGCGTTGCAGCGCGCCAGTTCCTCGGGCGCGGCGCAGCGTTTGACTGCACCCGTGCGCCCGTCGAGGATGGCTATGTGTACGTCTGCGAGGTTCCATTTGCTGGTGCGCTTCACGTGGGAATCGACGAGGAAGCAGAGGACTTCTTGCCGCCCGTCTTGGTCGATGTCGCAGATGGCAACCGGCCCTGGGCGATCGGGAGAAATCGTCGCGAGGCGTCCCGACTTATCCGCGTCGAGCGCGGTAAAATCCCGGTTCCCCACTGACCAGAGCGGCTCGCCGGCGAGCGAAAAGGCTCCTAGAAAGCAGGGCTTGATGCCCCCGAGGGCATTGTACACGAGGAAATCGACCTGTCCGTCTCCAGTCAGGTCGCCGATGCGAATGTCCCCGCCGGTGCGCTCGCGGAGGAACTCGTCGGGCAGGGAAACTTTTTTGTAGAGTAAGGCCGCTGCGTCTTGCACGAATCGCAACTCAGGGATTGGCGTGAGCAAAATGTTGCGAGAATATACGCATAGAGGCGTCCGATGCGAAGATTAGGTAGATTTACTAACTCACCAACGAAAGGAGCCACATGTCTTTCAAATTCGTCTTTCTGTCACCTGCTGGCGAGCTAGCCGCTGCCATATCCGAAGCGGTCCCCACGATGGAGATCGTCCAATGCGAAAGCCGCGCCGAAGCCCTAGCCGCTCTGCCCACGGCGCAAGCCTGTTTTGGCACCTTGGATTCAGAGTTGTTGGCCGCAGCCGTCCAGCTCAAGTGGTTGGCCGCTCCAGCCGCTGGCCCGCCCAAGGGGTATTACTTCCCGGAACTCATTGCCAGCGACGTGGTGGTGACCAATTTTCGCGGCATCTTCAACGACCATATCTCGGCCCACATCATGGCCTTTGTGCTGGCGCTCTCGCGCGGTATGCACCGCTACTTCCGCGACCAGTTCGCCGGCCAATGGCGCAAAGGCGGCGAGTCAAGCCCCTCGACCTACCTGCCCGAGGCTACCGCGCTGATCGTCGGCGTCGGCGGGATTGGCGCAGAGACTGCGCGCCAGTGCAAGAATTGGGGCATGACGACTGTTGGCATCGATCCTCGCGTTGAGTCGCCGCCTGCGGGAGTTGACGAATTATATCGCCCGGACGAGCTCGACCAACTTTTGCCGAGAGCGGATTTCGTCATTCTCACCGTGCCGCAGACGCCGCAGACCGAGGGCTTTTTTACCAGCGCCCGGTTCGAGCAGATGAAGAATAGCGCGTACTTCATCAACATTGGTCGCGGCGCGAACGTCAAGTTGGACGACCTCGACCAAGCCCTGCGCGAGGGCCAGATCGCCGGTGCTGCCTTGGATGTGTTTGAGCAGGAGCCGCTGCCGCCGGAGCACCCGCTGTGGACGGCCCCGAACTTCCTGATGACCCCGCACGTGGCCGCGGCCGGTCCTTATCTGAGCGAGCGCCGGCGCGACCTGATGGTGGAAAATTGCAAGCGCTTCGCTCGTGGTGATGAGCTGGTGAACGTGGTGGATAAGGAGAACTGGTTCTAGGGCAGCGTGCCCGTGATGAGCAGGTACGCGTCGGCTTTGACCTCGCCGTTGATTTCCCACTCCTTGAGTTCGCCGCCGAGCTTCCCGATGACCTTCTCGCTCAGCTCGTGAAAGGGCGGTCGGCCCGGGTCGGCGATGATGATCTGCCCGACCTCGATCTCGATCGCCTTTTTGATCAGCTTGTAGAGCGGCTTGACCATGTCGTCCCAGAAGCAAATATCGGCCCCGATGATCAGATTGGTCTGGCGCAGGTCTTTCTTTTTTACCTTCTCGAACTTGCAGCGCCAAGTCTCTATCTCGACATCGTTGATCTCGGCGTGTAGCTGCAAGTAGGGAAAGACCGCGGCATCCGCGTCCATGCCCGTGACGCGGGCACCGTGGTTTTTGGCGCAGTATATCCCGGCGAGGCCCCAACCGCAGCCTACATCCAGAACCCGCGCCTTTGGCGGCAGGCCCTGGTGAGAGAGGAAGTCCATCACGCACCAACTCGAATTCCAGAATTTGTTGCCGTGGATGCAGGGCTCGTGCTTCTTTTTTTGGGCGCGCACGCGGGGGTGAGCGGCTTTGAGTACTGTGATGCCATACGCTTGGCGCGAGGTTTTCTTTTTTTCTTTAGCCATTTCGATCTGCTGATTCCCACCGGAAAGTTAGATTTTCTCGTTAGAATCCCCACACGCTCGCCGCGGTTTTTCCCATGACCCATTCGATAGCATCGCCGTCGGCAAAAGCCGGATGCTCGAGGACGCCGCGCAGTGTATTGGCGTAGCCCTCTCTGCCAGCGCTGGGCGGGAAGTCGCTGCCCCACATCATGCGTTGCGCGCCGAATGCGTCCTTGGCCATCTCGAACAGTGGCGGTACGTGGCCGAATTTGAGTTCGGGTAGCAGGCGCGGCGGGCGGGCGCAAATTTCGCCCAAGCCGGGGACTTTGATGCTGGTGTTGTCGCGTTCGCCGTGTTGCAGGGCTTTGGCGTAATCGGCGTAGGGCGGCTCGGCAATGCCCACTCCTGCGAGGTGTTCGAGGATGACGTGCGTGTCGGGACACGCATCGAGCACATGCGCGAAGTCGTCGGCCGCGAACTGGGCTGCGTTGCCGATACTGGAGACTACGAGGCCGAGTTCGCCGGCTCTGCGCCATATATCGTAAGGACCTGCGTTGGCGAACTGTCCATTTGGGGCAATGCGAATACCGGCGGCCCCTTGCTCTGCGAGCTGTGCAAGATCGCCGAGTGGATCGCGAGACTCGGGATCGACGAGGACCGCGACTTTGAAACGGCCCGGTCGCTTGGCGGCCTCTTGGAGGAGATAGGTGTTGTCGTATGTGCCGCCGTGTTGGATGAGGGCGGCGTTGTCAACGCCGTTGCGATCCATTTCGAATTCGAGCGTCTCGATAGGCTCGAACCAGTTGTTCCCGGCGTGGCAGTGCGTGTCGATTATCAGCATTTGAAGCGGCCTTTCAAAGAGATGTTTGTCAATCGCGTTTCGTTATTTTCGCACAGAAAGTGGACGTATTACGCGGCTGTTTCAGCACTGAAACAAGTGAAAGGGCAAGGGATTTGCAAGCTGGCAGGATCACCCTACGAATGACTCTTCGCCTCTTTCCTGCTGTTTCTGCCTTATCTCTGCGATTTCTTCGTCTGTCAGACGTTCTTCGTCCGTTACGATGGTCTGTTCGATGAGTTTCAGCTTCAATTCCCGATTGGTCAGCCACTCCCAGCGATCGGCATTTGCCGGGTGGGGATGGGGATACACATCGTCGGGACCGATGTCATCGGAGACTACATAGAGATAACCGGGCGTGACGCCGTTGTGCTTAATCCTGAGTTTGTCGGATAGAGACTCCCCTTCGTCAGACATAGAAACAATTGAAGGTCTATGAGAGAACGTTTTTGCCACACTTCTATTCTGCGTGATCGAACTTCCGACCTGAAGTTGCGTCAGCTCTTGCTGAGAGCCGTGATACCACGTAAGGCTGTAGTCGCAGTTTGGCATTAGATTTCCCAGTTAAGTTGTCGAAGATTGGGGGAATTTATCTAGGCCGTCAGGAATCTTGGACCAATTTGACGGCGAAGAAAAATGGGTGGATCTCCTCCGGTGCATCAGCGCTTCCGAATCCTCCTCCTACGATACCTTCCTGTTCAATCTGAAATCCAGTCTCAGTAAGAAACTTCTCGTAGGTCGAAGGGCCAAAGTTGCTCCAGTACATGGTCTCGCCGAAGAAGTCATCTTCAGTATATCCAGGACCGTCGTCTTTCTCAGCAATAGTAAACAGGAGGAGGCCGCCGGGCCGAAGCCACTGTGCGAACCGACGGAAGAGATTTAGATGCTCCTGTCTTGGTATGTGGAAGATGGCGTAAAAGCTGACGATTGCATCGAAGCTAGCTGCGGGGAATTCGGTCTCCATTACGTCGGCGATGACGAATTTGGCTGTGGGGACGTTTTTCTTGGCTAGAGCTATCATGTTTGAGGAGATGTCGATCCCGGTGAGGTTGAACGTCTCTGCAAGATGTCGGGCGACGGGGATACCGGCACCACAGCCAACTTCGAGGATCTTTGAATTAGGTGCTAGACGCTCAGTTATCAAGTTGAGCTCCGCTCCAGGCGTAGTACGTTTTTGTCCCGCGTAATTCATCGCACACCGGTTATAGGCGGTTCTTACCAGTTCACGATAATCGGTCTGCGGATCGTCGGCGATCTTAAATGGCATGGGTTTCTTTCCTAACGTGTTACGGATGATTTGAAAAACCGCTCTTGGAATTCCGTTAAAGCGAAGATCTGCTCGTCGGAGTAGTCCTTGCCGACAGGTGCGACAACGAGCTTGTCGTCATCGTCATCAGATCGTTGAATGACGGCGATACACCTGCCCGTAAAAGTTTCTAGCGGTTTGAAAACGCCGAGGATATAAGCGTCTATCTCTTCTCCGTCAGGTGCTGGTACATTCGGAATAAATCCGTAGTTGACTGGATAGATGAAACCTGCTTCAGGATGTTTGGAGCCAAGAGGTCGATCTATGGTGACGTCGACAGTTTTGCCGATGAACGTCCTTGCGTCTGTAAAGTCACTTGTCATGGTCGTTTAGTTAGTGGCCGTTGTCTGACGCGAAGGTACTTACTCGTGTGAACAGTCGCAATCGGTTCCACGGGGCTAAAATATCCACTCAGAGGCGAGGGTAGGCAGACGCATCAGATTGCCCCGCGACCCGTCTCAAAGCGGTCTGGCGCAGAAGTTCCTTTTTCCTTTTCTTGCCCATTCCGCTCCGCTATGTAAAAGCCGCTAAACAAAGGATTTATTTATGCCCGCAGACAATCGCTCGGTGCGCGTCGGCATCTACGGCACCGGCCGTTTTGCCAACCAAACTCACCTGCCTAACCTGAGTAAGCTAGACAGCGTCGAGCTGGTCGCCGCGAGTGATCCCAGCCCGGACAACCTCGCCGCCACCGCGCAAAAGGGTAGTGACTCATTTTGAAATTTGACGCTTCTTGTACGTCTTGGGGCGGTTCGGCTTAGGTCGGGCCGCCTCGATCTGTTCAGCTAACCATTCCATATCGTAGCCAGTGTCGGCCAATCCTGCCGCTTGCGCCGGCGTTTTTCCTATCGACGAATGAACTCTCAGAAAGTTGTAGAAAACGAAGTAAAGCGAAAGCATGTTCAAGTGACGTTCTATTCGCTTGCTAAACCCGTTGGTGCGTCGCGTAAAGCGTCGCATTCCCATTCGCATCGTTAGATTTTGTCGCTCGACGTGAGAGGTGGTAGGTCCTCCTTCTTTCCCTTTGGTCATCAATGCGTGTTCCACATCCTCACCGAAGACCTGTTCTACTGCCGAGAGATAGACGTTGTAGCGATCCGTTGTTAGATGTACTGGATTGGCCAAGCGTCCTTGTAGATTCTCCAAAAATTCAAGTCCGGTTTCCATAGAACGGTCTCCGACTTCGTAGGCCAAGATCAGCTTGCTGTCTGAATCAATCGCTGTCCACGTCCATACATCGCCTGCCCCGTCAGGAGCATCCGGTGCTTGGTTGACCGTCTTTTGCTTGGCATAGCAGAACGACCAAATCTCGTCGCATTGAACTTGACGAACTACGACATTACGTACGTGCCGGTCATGGTATGTCGCACAGAACTGGCCCGCGTCAGCCAGCATCTTATAAACTGTGTTTAGGGATACAGGGACGATTCGGCTGATGGATCGCATTGACGATCCTTCAACCAGCATAGAGAGGATTAGCACTCGCTTATTTAGGGCCAATATGTTCACGCCCTAAATATAAGCAAAAACAACTATTTACTCAATGTAATTTTATTTTGTTCAGTTTGAAAATGAAAAAACAGGCTAATTGGAACGGGGATTATTTTTTGGTCTCTCCAGACTTGTCCGACGATGCTCCCTGAGCTTCTCGGTTTCTTTTATTCCTTCGGCTCTTTGGCGGAACGTCTTCCTCTGAGTCAGGGAGGGGGGGGTTGTCTGGCGCTTGCGTAGTATTTTCTGGTTCATCTTCTGTAGTCTCCTTGGAATCGGTAGGGAAAGGACGATCTAAGCGGTCGATCACAGAAAATTCTTGTTCGGTATATACGTATGGACCGATTTCGCTAATCAAGACGCTTAGACTTTCAGGTGGTTCTTCGACATTCTTAAATAGTTCACTAGCTTCCCGTTGATCTATTATAAAATCGTGGGATGGATAGTCCCTTATAAGTTCTCTCACGGTTAGGGGTTTAACATTATTACTGAATTTAGCTAGTCTTTCACCATAAGCTTGAGCTACTCGCAAATCTCTTAAATCATTGCCCAAAGAATCAGGATTGATCTGCGCATAAACTGGTGCCATAACACCAGAGACAATATCAGAGGCTATTCGTGAAGCTGTTTCAAAGCTGATGTTATATCGGCTACGTTTTTTAATATCTAGCATAATTTTTTCAAACAACTTGTAGCATTCATCGGTAAGACCTTCAAACGCAGTGCCTATTACCATACCGGATCGTGGTTGTCCAATATCGTCTCTTCTCGGTAATTGAACATCAAGCGGTCCTAATTCAGATACTATGGTCATAAAGAGTTTGTGGGCACCTAATGCAAGAAGAGTTCCAGCACTTTTACAGTAAGCAGGTACGCTCAAATAAAAATTGTCTGATGTTTCTTGTATAAAACGGGCAATCTGATAGGCAGCGTTGGCAGACCCTCCAAGAGTAGTCAAGATCAGAACTGTATTAGTTCTTTTATCTTCAAAATCTGAAGAGAGTATTAATTCACTCAGTCCCTTTCCATCTATATCGCCGCTGTAGATGTAAATTCTTGCATCGAGTTCTTCGGCTGCTTCAAGTGCTTTTTTCTGAGTGTCTGGAGTGAATTGGACGACTTTTCCATCCATAAAAAATGCTTATGCCTTTACGAGTTGGGAGATGATTTAGACTGATGATTGCGCCTTGGGGATCGCTTGATATATGGTGCGGCCTTCTCGTAGAATAGCCGTAGGATGGAGCGTGGCTTCCCCTCAGCTTCCGGCTTTTCGCCAGTAGCGATTTTAGCCACCTGTATCGCGCAGCCTACTGCGTCAGCGGGACGACGCTGGCCTTGGGGGCCTTTAGGCATGAAGGTCCTACTTTTCGTTGTTTGTATGTTGCCAGCCACCGACATCTGCTAATTTGTGCAGGTTCACGTAATTACTATAAATATAAATATATAGTAGAAATACGCGAGTGCGCGCGCAAAAGCTGAACGGCAAAGGCGATATTGTCAAGGGCCTTCTTCCCAGAATCTTGTCTAAAGCGGCTATTTTTTCTTATTTTTCAGGCGATCCAACGTTTTTGCAGATCCCGCTTACCGGGTCATCTGCTGAATAGAATAGCCAGACCCGGCGAAGGGTAGCTCCCTTCTGCCTTGGCGAATAGGTAGAGCGACGATGCAGATGGACACTCACTGCACCTACTGCAAAGACGTTGGACTGGCCCGGCCCCTTCGGGGGCCTTTCCTGTCCCTCCCGTCCAAGGAGATACGTCATGTCTCGTCTTGCAGTGCTTGCAGGAGGTCTGTTTTTTGTCCTCTCCTGTTCTCGTAGTCAAGCTCCACTAGCCCCCCAAGAAGTTCCCACTGATTCAGGACCAGCCATACGGTTGTCGTACGTGGCCAAGCCTATGACCAACGGTACGCGTTGTATGTACGACCGACCCGGACTGCTCTATTGGTCTTCTCAAGGACTGACAGCGACCGTGCTGTCAAAAGGGCAATGGGTGTACCACACCTATACTTGGGATTACATCGGCATTGAGCCGTCCGCAGGCGAAGTTCTCTACGGTATCAATAATGGTCGGTTAATCTTTCCCGGAGACCTCCGTGCTATCTGGACGCCTTAATAGGTATATGAAGGGTAGGTCGCTAGATGGAACGGATGTAGGTTGAAAGGCGAGAGACGATAACCTGCGACGCGATCTACCCTTCTAAAAGATTCCTTGCAAGCTCCGGCTCAGTTAGGCTATTTATGCTTGGCTGAGTCGGAGCTTTTTGTTTCCCAAAATTTCAAAATGAGTCACTACCCGCAAAAGTACTCCATCGCCCGCACCTATGTGGATCCTCATCAAATGCTTGCGGAGGAGCAGTTGGACGCACTCTATTCGGTCGTGCCGGCCTTTGCGCGGACTGATGTGGAAGCAACGGCCGCAGCGCAGGGCATCCACCTCTTTAGCGAGAAACCGCAAGCGACCACTATGGCTGTTGCGCGGCGCATTGCCGATGCGGTCGCCGAGGGCGGTGCGATCTCAACAGTTTGTTTCCGCGAGCGCTATCGCCCGCTCTTTCAGGAGGCCCGCCGCCTGCTTGCGGATAAGGCCGTCTCCCACATTCGCTTCCAGAGCACGGCCGGTCTGCCGCTGCTCGAAGCCGAGATCCCCGACCCGGACAATTGGGACTACCAGATGGACAAGGGCGGCGGTTCGGCCTTCGATTGGGGGGTGCACGCCGTTGACTATGCGCGCTTTATGAGCGGCCTCGACATTACCCAAGCGCAAGCGTTTTACTACCATCCTTCTCGGTACAATACGCCGCTGTCGTGTTCGTTTAACTTTTTGTTGGCAAACGGGGCGACCATGACTTCGACGTTCCTCGCCACCACGCCCGCCGCTCCGGGCGACGAGCCGCGCTTCACTGTTTTTTACGAGGGAGGGTACTTGGCGCTGTGGATGTACGACCGGATTGAGGTCAATGGCGAGGTGGTGTACGCGCCGGAGGAATTCGACCCGTGGTTTGAGCAAGACCGCGTCTTCATTGAGGCCGTGCGCACTGGCAACCGCGCCCTGCTGCTCAACGACTATGCCGACGGCCTCTATTCGCTGGCCCCGGTGCTGGCGGGGTGGGAGTCGGCGCGGCGCGGTGGGGAATTGATTGCGGTGGCCGAATTTATGGCGAGCTGAGCGTGGGTCGCATCGCGAGGAGGTGGGGGGCCGCAGGCGGGTACCGGGAGTTTTTGGGGCTTGCCCTGCCGCTGATTCTGAGCACGGCTAGCTGGAGCATCCAGCACTTTGTGGACCGGGTCTTTCTCTCTTGGTATTCCACCGAGGCGTTGGCGGCTGCGCTGCCGGCGGGCATGGCCAACTTCACCTTCATCAGCCTCTTCATGGGCACGGCCCAATACGCCAACACGTTTGTCGCCCAATACATGGGTGCGCGGCGGCTGGCGCGGGTGGGGCCGGCCGTGTGGCAAGGGGCGTACGTGGCCTTGTTCAGCGGTCTGTTGGCCTTGTTGCCGGCCGCCTTTGCCGGCGAACTCTTCGCGTTCATTGGCCACGATCCGGGCATCCGCGCCGCTGAGACCCAGTACTTCCGCATCCTTTGCTACGGCACCGGGCCGCAGGTCTTGTCCACGGCCTTCTCGTGCTTTTTTAGTGGGCGGGGGCAAACGTGGGTGGTGCTGGCGGTCAACGTCGTGGCTATCAGCGTCAACATCATTTGCGACTACGCCTTGATATTCGGGCACTGGGGACTGCCCGAGCTGGGGATCGTCGGGGCGGCGTGGGCTACCAATATCGGCTTGGTGGTCTCGGCGCTGTGTTTTGCGGTGCTGTTTTTGGGGCCGCGCTATCGCAGCGAATACGCCACCTTGCGCGGCTGGAAGCCCGACCTCAAACTGCTGCGGCGTCTGTTGCGCTTTGGCGGCCCCAACGGCGTCAACTTCATGCTCGACATCATGGCCTTTACCTTCTTTTTGTTCATCGTGGGCCGCTTGGGGCCAATCCCACTGGCGGCGACGAATTTAGCCTTTCACATCAACAGCCTCGCCTTTATGCCGCTCATTGGTTGCGGCATTGCCGTCTCGACGATGGTCGGCCAGCGCTTGGGGCGCGATCAGCCCGAAGCCGCTGAGTACTGCACGTGGTCGGGTTTGCACTTGGCTATGCTGTACATGGGGACGATGTCCTTGGGCTACATCGTAGTGCCGGAGTTTTTCCTCGCGCCTTTTGGCGAGGAGAAGGACGCCAACTTTGCGGCTGCGCATCAGATAGCCGTGATCTTGCTGCGCTTCGTGGCTCTATACGGCGTCTCCGATGCTGCCTACATGGTCTTCACGGCGACCCTGAAGGGCGCGGGCGACACTCGCTTCGTCATGTGGATGTCGATCTCGCTGGCTTGGGCGATTATGGTCGTGCCGTCTTTCGTGGCTCTAACTTATTTCGACGGGGGGCTGTACCTGATATGGAGCTTTGGCTGCGCGTATATATGCATCTTGGGCGTGGCGTTCTACTTGCGCTTTCGCACGGGGCGCTGGAAGAGTATGCGGGTTATTGAGCGGGCCGATGAGCGTGAGTGAGGGGCACCCACAAGAGGCAGTCGCAAGAGGACAACACCTCTATATCGGGCTTGCCACGGCTAAGCCCGTTCCGACTTCTGACACGCGATTCCATCCCGATCCTCTGAGACCAGCATAGATCATGTAATAGGTCCCATTTATTGCGAACACCTGTGGGGTTAGGAGACCGTCGTGATCCCAAGCACTGGCATTGGTCGCAGGCGTGAAAATTGGGTTGTGTGGGTTGGGTTCGAAGGTGCGGAAGTCGCGCGTGCGGACGTGCCCAATGGTCCAGACCTTGCCGTCGTAGCCGCCGTAGAACAGATGGAAGTAGCTTGGCCCTTTGAGGATTTCTGCTTCGCGCACTCCATAGCGGTCCCACGCCTGTCCCGAGCCGGAAAATACGGGATTGGCGGGATTTTTGGTGACTTGCGCCGGGTCGCTGGTCGGTGCGGTGGCATGGCAGATGGTCGGCACGTTGTAGAGAATATCGCGCCGTTCAGGAGGGGCTGGCGACTCGCCGGTATAGACCATGTGAATCACATCGCCCGATACGGCCACCGATGGATGGGAAGAGCCGTGTTGCTCGTGCGCACCGCCGATGGCAACTACCGGTTCATTGCCAATCCGCGTCCACGCTCCGAAATCGCCGTCGCTGACGAGTAGGCCGGTCTGTTTGCGGCGGGGCTTGTCCTCGCCTTGGGTGCCGAGATAATAGGCGTAGTAGCGCTGGTCGGCGGGATTCCAGAACGGGAATGGGTATTCCACGCCGTGATTGTCGAAGCCGTCGGCGGAAGGCAGGAGTATGGGATTGCGCTGGTCGTGCGTCACCGCCGTAGGGTCGGCGACTGGCGCGGAGCTGTGCATGTGTACCCAGCTACCGTCCCCTCCCTTTTTGGCCCATAGATAATGCACAGTGTCACCCACGACGATGGCGTGACTGGCAGCGGCCCACGCGGGCGGCGCGCAG
>JAJDYK010000005.1 GCA_022825185.1 Candidatus Latescibacterota bacterium
GTTAGCTGTACGGATGCAACACAAAGGGGCCGGTACTCCAACAAGAGTACCGGCCCTTTCTTCTTTCCACCCGCTTTTGAACAGTTTCAGCGCCTCCCCGTCGAGCCAAAGCCGCCGCTGCCGCGCTCCGTTTCCGCAAGCGTCTCGACCTCGACCCACTCGCCGCGCGTCACCGGCGCGAAGATGAGCTGGGCGATGCGCTCACCCGGGCCGATGTGCTGTTCCTCAGCCGAAAGGTTGACCATGATGACGCCGACTTCGCCTCGGTAGTCGGCGTCGATCGTGCCTGGGGCGTTGAGCAGCGTTAGGCCGCGCTTGAGGGCCAAGCCACTGCGCGGCCGGACCTGTGCTTCATAGCCTGGGGGGATTTCGAGGAATAGGCCCGTGGGAATGAGGGCGCGCTCGCCGGGTGCTAATACCACTGCCTCTGATAGCGCGGCGCGCAAGTCGAGGCCGGCGCTGTGCTCCGTCTCATACGTGGGCAGCGGTTGGTCCCCCTTGTTGATCACCTTCACTTGAATAGTCATAGAACTTCAGGCGTCGTCTCGTGCCGCTCGCGCCAGCGCTGTTGCAGGTCTCGCATGTACACCGCCCCCAGCACATAGGAGACTGAGGCGATGAGGCTGAGGAGGCCGGCGAGAAATACGATCAGCACGCGCTGGGGTTTGGCCTTGATTTCGGGCGGCGTGGCCGGGTCGAGTATCTGCACGGTCGAAGTGGCGTCCTTGGCCTCGATCAGAGTCTGGGCTTCCTGTTGCAACAGGACCAGCAACAGGGACGTCTGCACGAGTACATCCTTTTCGAGGTTTGTGTACTCTTGGGCCACGCCCGGAATTTGCTTCAGCGGCAAGAAGAGGTTTTCGTCCAGCCCTAGTTGCAGCGATTTGTTCTCCGGCATGGTGTTGTCGGTGGGCTTGCTGCCGTCGCTCAAGAAAGCCATGGTCCCCTGACGCAGTAGGATTTCGCGTTCAAGCTGTTTGACCTTATCGTGATTGGGACCTAGCCCCGATAGAAGGAGCCGTTGACGCTCAATTTCGAGCTCCATTACGGCGGTTCGCATCGAGGTCGCAGTCAGGATCACGGCGCGGGCTTGGTCGTCGATCGAGATGGCGTTGTGCTCGGACTGGAACTCCACCAGCCGCTTCATCTTGTCATCGAGCCTTTTATCTTCTTCTTGCAAAATCCCGCGGATAAAGTCCAAGCGATCGGAGGCCGTCTTGTGCGCGAACCGCTTGTTGGTGCTATCGAGCAGGACGATGTAGTAATTGGCCATGTCGGCGGCTATTTGCGGGTCTTTGTCTAGAACGGAGACGCCAAGCATGCCCTCTTCGGTCATGGCGGCTGTGGTATTGTCGGCGAGGGTTTCAAGCGCGTCGGTCAGGGTGCGGGACTCGTAGCGCTGCATCAAACCGAATTTCTCGATCATCCGCCGCCGCGTCGTCACGCTCTTGATGGTGGCGAGAGAAATGTCAGAGGGCGTGCCTCTCTCCCCGAGGCGCAAGGCGGGTATGGGTAAGGACGAGAGCATGCTGGAAAAACCAAAACTCTCCTTCTTCTCTTGGGGGGGCAGAATTTGCACGGTGGCCTCGTATTCCTTTGGCAAGAGGAAGCTGAGGCCTCCGGCCAAGACGCAGATGGCCAAGGTGCCGCCGATGATCAGCCGTCGGCCCGCGTGCAGTGCCGTTAGCAGATCGATGATGTCGATTTCTTTTTTTGGGGTATTCATTAAGAGTGCTCCTTGGGATTCTTATGCTAGAAAAAAGCCCCCCTCAACAAGGCCGCGAGGGTCAGGATATTGAAGACGGTAGGAATAGTCTCTTGGGTGAGTGCCCAATAATCGATGCGCTCCTTCTGGGGCACCCATATTTCGTCGCCGACCTCGACTAGCAGGTTGTCTTTGAGTTTCTCGCGGACGCCCGTGCGCGCTCGGACTAGGCGGGCATGGCGTCTGTCGGCGTCGTACAAGTACCCGCCGGCCTTGGTTATGTAGTAGCGCACTTTGCGGCCTGGCTCGTAGTCGATCAGCCCGGCTCGCTGCACTTGACCACTGACATTGATGGTGTGCCGCTGCATGGGGAAAAAGATCACATCGCCGTTGGCGAGCAAGATGTTTTGCCCCTCGTCGCCATCGACAAACAATCGCTCGAAATCGACTGCGATCCGCCCCTTTTCTTCGCGGGTTTTGGTCTTGAGATAAGCCCGATCCTCAATGTTCATGTCGGTGAGGCCCGCTATCTCGCTCTGTCTCTTTAGCTGCTCTAGCTGCGGGTCTTTCTCGGCCCGTACCTTGGTGCGGATTACTCGGGCACCGATGAGAGACGCCTCATCGGTTAGGCCGCCGGCCGCGGCCACCACGTCCTTGATGCGGGTAACGCCGGGTTCTATGCGGTAGCGGCCTTGGAACCTGACCTCGCCCGAGATCACGACCGTGTGCGTGGACTGCCACAGCGATTGCGCGCGGATAAAGATCGCGTCGTTGGGGCGCAGTTCAATGTGGCGGATGGTCTCGTAGTCCAGTTCCTCCAGCGTCTCTTTGGCGCTGCCTAGCTCAATGACCTCGGCCTGCCCGGTGTCCTCTTGAAAGCGCCAGAGTTCGGCGCTGATCAGCGGTTTGGAGCGGTTCAAGCCCTTGGCCAACGTCACGAGATCGCCGAGGGTATCCCCGGGTAGGAACTCGTATTCGCCCTCTTGGTTGACCGCGCCGAAGATAGACACCGAATGCTTGCGAAACGAGACGTGGACCATGTCGCCCATGCGCACGTAGGGGTTATGCGCGAGGTCGCCGGTGGCGAGGAACATGTCGAGATCCACGCGCTCGCTGGTGCCGTCGCGGTGGATTAGTTGGATGGAGCGCCGGCCTGTGTTGCTGTTCGTGGATCCACCGGCATCTTGATCCGGCAACGCGCCCCGTTGCAATCGGCCCTCAAAGCCGCCAGCCTGTTTGATTATATCTAAAACCCGCGTAGTCGGATGGATAGTGAAGCTGCCCTCGTTCAGCACTGCGCCGGTGACGTACGCGGTGAAGAAGCGCATACTCACGAGGGAGATGCTGATGTCCACGTTAGGATATTTGTTTTGGACTGCGGTCGAGAGGCGCTCTTTGGCCGCGGTTAGCGATAGGCCCGAAATGTGAAACAAGCCGACGGTGGGGATGAGGACATTGCCCTCTGGATTGACCTGCAAGGTGTAGGGCTGGTCAAATTCGCCCCAGATGTAAAGCTGAAGTACGTCGTTAGGGCCGACGATGTACGCGTCTGGGTCTATATCGCGATCCTGACCGATGCGCGTCTTATCCGCGCTTAAGCTGCCGGGCAGACGCGCCTTATCGGAGATCACATCCTGATTTAGGTCCGGTATGTCGGACGCGGAAAGGGCCTGTTGTCTGACTTCTTCGCCCCGTACCAGACTTTCCAAGCTGCCTAGGCCTTGGGCACTCGCTGGCCCTGCTAGCCCGCAAAAGACGAGGGCGCAAGCAAGGGCAAAAATACTCGTTGGCATAGTTCCTCCTGTTACCTAATTGCGCTGATAAGATAATCCGCAGATGGACGCAGAATGCGTCTTGATAAGACAATCCGCATCTCAAATT
>JAJDYK010000276.1 GCA_022825185.1 Candidatus Latescibacterota bacterium
TCGCTGGGGGAGCTGATGGCCTTTATCGCCTATCTGTGGATGCTCTACCACCCGCTCAAGTGGTTTGGCGATTTCTACAGCTTCATGGTGCGGGCCTTTGCCGGTGCCGAGCGCATTTTTGAAATCGTCGATGCGCCCTCCGAGCCGTTTGACCATCCCAACGCCCAGCGCGTCCCCGCGCTTGAGGGCCAAGTCGCTTTTGAGGGCGCGGCCTTTGGCTACGACCCGGGCAAGATCGTCCTGCGCGACCTCGACTTGGTGGTGCAGCCGGGCGAGATGATCGGTCTAGTCGGCAAGTCCGGGACGGGCAAGAGCACGCTGATCAACCTAATCACGCGCTTTTACGATGTCTCGCACGGCCGTCTCGCCATCGACGGGATCGATATCCGCAAAATCAGCCTACGCGACTTGCGTTCGCAGATCGGCATGGTGGCCCAGCAGTCGTTTTTGTTCAACGGCACGATTGCCGAAAACATCGCCTACGGCAAGCCCGGTGCCACGTTCGACGAGATCTTGCGCGCGGCCCGCGCAGCCAACGCCCACGAGTTCATCGTCGAAAAGCCCGACGGGTACGACATGGTAGCTGGGGAGCAGGGCGACAAGCTCGCCGGCGGCGAGAAGCAGCGCATTTCCATTGCGCGGGCCATTCTCCACGACCCGAGGATCCTGATCTTGGACGAGGCGACGTCGTCGCTCGACACGCCGACCGAAAAGAAGATCCAAGAAGCGATTCAGCGGTTGGTCAAAGGTCGCACGACTTTTGCCATTGCTCACCGGCTCTCGACCTTGCGCAGCGCCGATCGCCTCGTGGTGCTCGACGGGGGCAAAATAGCCGAAATCGGCACGCACGAGGAACTGATGGCGCGCGAGGGCATTTTCTACAACTTGGTAAAGACCCAACGCGAGACATCGGCGGTTATGGCCACCAGCGGATGAGCACAAAGGATCACAAAATAGCAATATGTAGGGGCAACTCTTGTAGTTGCCCTCGCTCCTAGAAGCAGAGGACATATCATGAGCAATAGCCGACTAGCGATTACCCCAATTACCGTGACTCACCCCGAGCACGTAGAAATTGACAAGCTGCGCCTGTTTCGCGAGCCGGCTTGGATATTGCGCTTGACCATCGACGGCGACCGCTCGTACCTGAAGGTGAAAGTCGTTCGCGCTGCGCCGCTGTCCCATCCGACGCGCTACATCTGCCTTCTCGACGCCAAGGACGAAGAGATCTGTATGATCGACGATCTCACCCAGCTCGACTTAGAGGCGCGTGCCTTGATTGAGGGGGAGTTGGACCGCCGCTATTTGACGGCGACGATTCAGCAGGTCAATGCGGTGCGCAACGAATATGGTACCTCTTACTGGGACGTGCAGACCGATCGCGGGTCGCGCGAGTTCGTCGTCCAGAACGTCTCGGAAAACGCCCAATGGCTCGGCGATCACCGGCTGCTGATCACCGACGTGGATGGCAACCGCTTTGAAATTCCGAGCCTCGACGAATTGGACAAGAAGAGTTTGGCAGCGGTTGAACAGGTCGTCTGACTAGCGCTCGCCGTTGCAGTATGCCGACCAGCTCCGCAAAGGGGCTGGTTTTTTTGGCAGAAGAAAACCAGTTGGCCTTGTTGCCAGCGGCCCTCTCCCCCTATCTTCAGAGTGTTCAGCATTCCTTGCAGATCCCGCTTAGTCGGGTCATCTGCTGAATACAATAGCCGATACCCGGCGAAGGGTCGCTCCCTTCTGCCTTGGCAAATAGGTAGAGACATCGCTGCACTCTGCAGGGAATGTTGAACATGGCCCGGCCCCCGAGGGGGCCGCCTGTTCCCCTTCTCCGAAGGAAATGGGTCGCGGTGACAGCCAAGGCGACTTGCTCATTACCATCTCATCCGCTGTCTAGCGCAGAAGTCCTTTTAGACCACTCTGTATGTGCGCCTTGCCCTGACTTTGGCAACACGCCTTCTAACCGATTGAGGATACCGTGAAAAAGGTACGTCGCCCTGTCGATCTATACCGAGTCGAGGGGAATCCCATGTTGTTCGCCTGTGGGGAGACTATTATGGCCGCGCTTCAATACTACAGCCCCCAGCTTGCCGACGAACGAGCGTACTATGGGGCCTCGATGGGTTGGTCGTTCTTTTTTGACGCCGAGGAGCGAATGCCGGTCGGCCTGCCCGCCGACGAGTTGCTCCACCGCAACTTGTACTATCTCTACGGAATTGAACGCCGAGAGGTGCGCCGCGACAATTTTGCCGATTTGTGGCAGGCGATTGAGGAGTTGATTGCCGCAGATCGAGTGTTGCTCGCTTGGGTGGATGCCCGCGATGTGAGCGATGCGGCCTTTCAATACAATCGCACACCCGGCGCGAGCGAAGCCATGCTCATCTACGGGTACGATCAAGCGGCGGATATGTTGACGATTCTGGTTAATCCGCAGGGCTTTGTGGGGCAGGTGCCGCTTTCGCGTCTGCCCGAGATGTTGCCCGAGCTGGTGGTGTACGACTATGCAGTGCCCGAGGGCCTCGATCCCTATCCAGTCGAAAAAATGGAACAGGTGCTCTTGGAAGATGTGCGGGAGATGCTCGTGGGTAACAAGGTTGGCCGGGTAGAGACGGGCCTGCCGGCCGCGCAGCGCTTTGTCGAGGAGATGGAGCGTCAGATTGAGCGGGACGAAGAGAGTATGAGCGTTTGGATGCGAGAGGTGTTTTGTCAGCTAGCTCTACTCGGCCCGCAGCGCCAGCGACTGGACGACAATTTGCGGCGGTTGGCGGCGGCAACCGGCTTGGGTGCCCTGTCGGCTGCGGCCGATGCCTTTGGGGACATAGGTCGGCGTTGGGAGACGACGCGCGACTTGTTCTTCAAGGGAGCGTGCAATGATCCGGCAGCTATGCTGAGGCGCATCCGCAAGTACGTCGAGGGCCTGCTGAGCCTAGAGGAGGCGCAGGCTCGGTTCTTGTTGCAATGGCTATAACAGGTCCGTTGGGGCACAAGGATTGCCCTTGAGACTTTGCTTGGAACTGTGCTAGGCAATCGTTAGTTTGCTTCTATGGCGGCAGGAGTATTCGCCGCTAGCGGTGGGAAACCGCACCTCCGCAAAGGAACCGCCATGGAAGCTCCCCAAGCAGAAATCAGCGTCGTCGGCCGTATGTTTCGCGTCTTCTACGCTCCATCCCAGACCTTTGAGGCCGTAGCTAAGCAACGTAGTGCCGCCGATTGGCTGGTGCCGACTGCTGTAGCCGCGTTGGGAGTCTGCTTCGTCTCAGAGGCCAAGATAACTCAGCAGATGCCCGGTGAAATGTTCGCCGTCGTGCCGATTCTGGCATTCATGGTACTCTTTATTAACGCGGCAATCTACTTGGTGGCAGGTAAAGTACTGGGTGGCCTGCTCAACTATGGCCAATGCTTGACCATAACGGCGTACGCGTCGCTAATCATCATCCCTCAGCAGATTGCGTTGTTGCTCTTGGCCAAGGAGACGACAAATGTGCAACTGGTACTGGGGGTGTTCCCCTTTACCGTTTGGTGGAGCACCGTCTTCGGCATCGGGCTGTCTATCGTCGGGCAGATAGAACGCAGCCGCGCTTATATGGGTACTGCGGCTCTCGCGCTGATTTTCCTTATCGGATACGCCGCTGAATTCCAATTTCATTGGCATTGGCCCTGATTGGGCCCTATACGGCTTTATCGCTGCGTTCTACCTCTTGGTAGGCAAATTGCTCAAAGAAAAAATATATGAAAAATACCTATTCCGAGTACGAGGTGTTTAGCAGAAAGTTCGAAAGCATACAATGTAGGACATTTTCTATCGTCTTACTAGCCATTCTTATGTTCTTTTTATTTCCCTATACGGTAGATACTATATCCACCACATTCGCTTCGAGTGACTATCGCCGCATACTATCATGTACTGTTTCTTATGCTCTACTTATTATGGTTGTAGCCGCATTCGCCAAGATAGAAAAACAGGATCTAACCGCCCAAACACTGGGATTATCCCTTCAAATTCCCAAAGAAGCAAAAAAGCTCGTCGTAACATATGTTTTTTTATTTTTAATTACCGGAGTGGGTATATTGGCCTTTTTCTTTTACATGAAGTTGTTCCGAGGAATTGATATCCACTTAATAAATCCCAGTCCCTTGCTAATACCTTGGACCGAGGAAGCCGACTGGGACGAAAAATTGCATACTATATTTTTCTCTATCATCCCACATTCAGTTAGCGTCTTGCTGTTTGCTCCCTTTATAGAGGAAGCATACTTCACAGGTCTAATTTTTCCTGCTCTGCGGAATCGATTGGGGTTTGTTCTTGGCTTGACTCTTACCGCTTGCCTCTTTAGCTACCACCATTACTCTCCGTTTTCAGAAGGGCAGCTAGGGAAATTCGTCGTTATTTTTATGACACAAAGTATCTCGTGTTTTCTATATCAGCTTACACGCTCTCTTTATCCTTCTATCGCCTTCCATTTTTTACGCAATATGTCAGTCTTGTCTCTGGAACTCTCAGCCTTTCTCTGAAGTCAATCCTAAGAAGAATCCTCGGTGCTGTTTTGGACTTGTAGTTCATAGGGCTTATCTTTAACGCTTTCTCAGCAGATACGATTAACTCGATTATAGCCCAAAGATAGATCGCAATTAACGAATAAAACGATAAGGAGGCCCCATGGAAGCCCCCCAAGCAGAAATGAGCGTCGTCGGTCGCATATTGCGCGTCTTCTACGCTCCATCCGAGACCTTTGAGGCCGTAGCCGAGCAGCGCAGTGCCGCCGACTGGCTGGTGCCGACCATTGTAGTCGCGTTGGCGATTTTCTTCTCCACGTATTTAACCTCGCCGATTTACGTGGCTGAGGCGATGGGGCAGATACGGGAACAGGCGCCCGCGGAACAGGGCGGTGAAATGGAGAACACGGCCACCGCCATACGGATCAGCGGACTAATTGCCGCGCCAGTTATGACGTTTGTCATGCTCTTTATTGGCGCTGCGATTTACCTCTTAGTAGGCAAATTACTCGGCGGCCTGCTGGGTTATGGCCACTGCTTGGCCCTCGTCGCGTACACGTCGCTGATTTCCATTCTCCAGCATGTTGTAAAGACGCCGCTGGTCTTGGCCAATGAGACGATGAATGTGCAACTAGGATTGGGAATGTTCCTCTCCGAGGAGGCGCAAAAAAGTTTCGGGGGCGCTTTATTGAGCCTCATTGATCCTTTTATCGTCTGGATGATCGTCATCGCTGGCCTCGGGCTGTCTATCGTCGGGCAAATTGAGCGCAGCCGCGCTTATGCGGGCGTTGCGGCCATTACGCTGATCTTCCTCGCCATCGGCGCATTCTTCAGCACCCTCGGACCTGGAGGTTGAGGTGGCAACTAAGAAGCGCCGTCTTCTAAAGCTCCTCGTCTTCTTGCTCTTGGCCGGTTCAGTCGGGGCTGCTGTCTATTTCAACTTGCGGCAGGAAAAGGCTGAAGAGACATATCCCACGGCGCTCGTCGAGCGGGGCGCGGTCGTCGATAAGCTAGCTGAAACGGGCCGCATTGAGTTGGTGCGGACCGTGGAGGTCAAATCCACGATTGCCGGCGAAATCCGCGATTTGCCCATCGAGGCCGGCGCGTGGGTGGAGACGGGTGAATTGATGGCCGTCATCGAGCCAGACCCCAATCAATCGCTGCAATTGTATCAGAAGCGCTCGGGCGTGGAACAGGGCAAGATCAACTTGGCGGAAGAGGAGCGCAATTTCGAGCGTCAGAAGGCCCTCTTCGACCGCAAGATGATACCGGCCAAGCAGTTTGAGGAAGCCGAAGTGCGCCTGACGCGCGCGCGCACCGGCCTGCGCTTGGCCCAGCTCGAACTCGACATGCTCGAAACCAAGGCCAACTTGCAGCGCACCCAGACCTCAGAAGACCAAGTCGCGCTCGACGAGGTGCGCGTCCTCGCCCCAATCGACGGCATTGTCATCCGC
>JAJDYK010000342.1 GCA_022825185.1 Candidatus Latescibacterota bacterium
CGCGCTTTTGAAGAACGGCGGCAGCCGGCTCTCGTCGCTTTGGCGCACCATGTCGAGCGGCAATTGCGCCAGCGGATAGATGAGCTTTTCGCGCTCGATCCACTGGCGGCGCAGGACCACGGCCACGCAGATCATGGCGAAATAGACGGCGACAATAAGGGCGCTCCACCCGAGCAAAGGGAGCAGCCAAACGTCCCAAGGAATAGACGCGCCCGTGGGCAGGCCCTCGTAGAAGTGCTTGATGGCACGCGCGTCGTCGGGCACCAAGAAGTCGCGGATGTAGGGATGGAACAGGTCGTCCCAGCGGTTTTCCGGCGTGGCGAAGTAGAGCCAAGACCCCATGACCGGCAAGAGGTATTCAGAGAGGCCGCAGGTAGTAATCGCCGAGGCGATGAGCATCATGCTGTAGATCAGTAACAGCTCGGCGCGGGCGAGGCCACCGCTGGGGAAGACGCATTTGTACAGCGCGTTAAATACGCCGACCAAAAAGAAAAACAGAAAGAGCGCCCCAGGGGTGGAAAAATCCTGGGTCATGTACGAGCCGCGCAGGACCATGTTGCAATAGGGGGCACCTGCGGCGAGAAAGGCGGCGCAGAGCGAACCCAAGAAGAAGGCCCTAAAGGTGTAACCTGAGCGGGGAAGGGACATAGTGCTTTCTTGCTGGTTTATATCCTACTGAACCTGTCGCGCTTGCCGGAGTGCTTTGCTATGTTTGCAAATAGTAGGGCCTTCAATAGTAGTAATCCAGAATAGACGGAGCCAATGCGATGAGCGGTGCCTTAGGAATCCTCACCGAACCCGACGTCCAAATCCCCATGCGCGACGGCGCGCGCATGGCGGCGCACGTGTTCCGTCCCGACGCCGCTGGCCAGTTCCCCGGAATCCTGCTGCGCACGCCGTACGACCGCCCAAAGTCTGGATTCGAGCGATACGTGCGCGCCGGGTACGCCGTCGTCTCAATGGACTCGCGCGGCCGCTACGGCTCCGAGGGCGACTGGGTGCCGTTCACCGAAGAGCACACAGGCGACGCCGAGGACGGCTACGACTCCGTGGAGTGGCTAGCAGCACAGCCCTGGTGCGACGGCAACGTCGGCACCCTCGGAGCCTCGTACAACGCTTGGATGCAGTGGCAGCTAGCCAAGCTGCGCCCCCCGCACTTGGTCGCCATGTGCGCGTACACCATCCCACTGGAATTGACCGAAGTCGATTGGCCGGGCGGCTTCCGGCCGGGACGGCGCATCAAGTGGTGGCTCACCTCCATGGCACCCGACCTGCGCCGCCGCCACGGACTGCCGCCGCCCCACACGCCGGAGCAAGCGCGGCAGGAGTGGGACAAGATCGCCGGCGAAGGGCATTGGATCGGCTACTTGCCGTGGCTCGACTTCACCCGCCACCTGCCGCCGGGACTGGCGGAGTACGCCAAAGACTGGCTTGAGCACCCCAACCGGCGGGCCTGGAAGTTCGACGAGGTACACAAGGAAGTAGCCGTGCCAAACCTCGACTTCAGCGGCTGGTTCGACCACTGCAACGGCTCCATGCAGCACCTACAACTCATGCAGCGCCACGGTCGCACCGAGACGGCGCGGTCGCAAACGAAGCTGATCGCCGGTCCGTGGAATCACCCGAGCCTCGGTAGCCGCATAGTAGCCGGGTTCGACTTCGGGCCACAGGCCGGTCTCAACCTGTCAGATCTAATCATCCGCTGGTTCGGCCACTGGCTCAAGGGGATCGACAACGGCGTCAACCGCGAGCCAGCAGTGCGCTACTTTGTGATGGCTGGACAGCAGGGACAATGGCGCTCGGCCGACACGTGGCCGCCAACGGACGCGACGCCCTGTGAGTACCTGTTGAGCAGCGACGGCAACGCCAAATTCGGCGGTTCCGGCCGGCTGTCAATCAACGCCGGACACACCAGCGCCGAGGCCGACCGCTTCTCCTACGATCCCCACAATCCCGTGCCAACACTGTGGACGCGGGAATGGTTCACAGGGCCAGCAGACCGCCGCCGACTAGAAGGACGCGCCGACATCCTCTGTTACCGCTCGGAGCCGTTGACTGACGCCGTGGAGATCGCCGGTTATCCAGAAGTCGTGCTCTTCGTCAGCTCGTCGGCACCGGACACGGACTTCTTCGCACGGCTAGTAGATGAACACCCGCCCAGCGGCCCAACACCGGAGATGTGCTACGGCATGGTGCGCGCCCGCCACCGCAACTCCCTCGACGTCGAAGAACTGCTAACTCCCGGAGACGTGGTGGAACTCCGCATCCGCTTGGGGCCGACGGCCTGCCGCTTTGAGCCGGGCCACCGCATCCGCTTGGAGATCACGTCGAGCGACTTCCCCAACCACGACCGCAATCACAACACCGGCAAAAACGACCTAGCCGACACCGAGCTAGTCGTGGCGACCAACGCCGTGCATCACTCGGCAACGCATCCTTCGCGGCTCGTGCTGCCTGTGCGCGAGAGCTAAGCCACCGATCCCAGCCTCGGCACCTGCACTTTCCCTGCAATCAGTTCGTCCATCAACTCGTCAAAGGCGACGCGATCCACCGGGAAGGAAACCACCTGCCGCCGCAATCCGGCCAGTAGGATCCCGCAAATCAGCTCCGTCGTCACGCGGGCACTGGCACCGTCCGTGATCGGCGTGCCGCCATCGAGGGCCGCCGTCGCAAAGCTGTCGAACAGAGTCGGCGAATTGACGTCGGTACAATCGACGTCTTCCCAAGTCAGCTTGGGCCGTCCCACGGACCGGGTACTGTCGGCAACCTGGTCCGCGAGGGGATGCTCGTAGCGGACGAGGCGAAACAGCTCGGGCGCGCCGGGCACGTTGGCATCGCGCTCGTCTTGGAACAGGATGCTGCCGCGCTCTCCAGCGATCTGCCGGTAGTTGAGGCAGCGGTCCCAAGTGCTAAACTGCAAGCTGGCGATTGCACCCGAGTGGAAGCGCACCGTGGCAATGGCCGTGTCTTCCACCTCGTGCTGGTGCCCGCGATTGCCAACGACGGCAGTAACCTCGGCGGGCGGGCCAAACAGCCAGCAGATTAGGTCGATATCATGGCTCGTTTGGTTCAGCAGGACGCCGCCGCCAGCGTGTTCCCAAGTGCAGCGCCAGCGGTCGCGAGCGTAGTAGGCTTCTGGCCGCAGCTCCAGCCACTGCCAAACGACGCGCTGGACCTCGCCGATGTCTCCCGAATCCACCAGTTGCTTCAGCCGCAGGTTGCCGCGATAGGTGCGGTACTGATGCCCGACGGCGAGAATGCGACCGGCCTGAGCCGCCGTGGCCACGAGACGATCCGCATCGGAAATCCTAGTCGCAATCGGTTTCTCCACGTACACGTGCAGACCGCGCTCAAGAGCGGCCAACGCCATGGGGGCGTGCAGGTAATGGGGCGTAGCCAATACTACCGCGTCGAGATCGGTCTCGCTGGTGAGCAACGCGTCGAAATCGGCATAGGCGCGGGCACTCGTGCCATCCACCGCAGCGCGTGCTGCGGCTGAGTCGAGATCGGCGACCGCGACTAGGTCAGTCCGCGCATGTGCGCGGATGGATTGCAGATGGCTGCGACCGACGCCTTTGACGCCGACAACGGCCGTGCGGAGTTGATTCATCTCGGAACCTCGCTTGATCGAATAGTGTTAGCCGTATAGGTCGCTGGCAGCAGGTGCCGGGGAATCTGCCCATTCAAGAAGCCTGCAACCGCCGCACCCGCGCCGGAGTGTGATCCTCGGCAATCTCCGAAGAGAGAATGCCCAACGAGCGGTCCGCTAGCGGCAGGTCCACGCGGGCAAAACCGTCGCGATGCGATTGCCGCAGAGCAATGGCCACTTCAAGAGCGGCCCGGCCATCGTCACCCGAGCAGCGCGGATCCGATCCCGTCTCAATGGCCTGAATCAGATCCTCTACAATGGTCAGCCCCATGCCCTCAATGTGCGTCGGATAGGGAAAGGGCACGTACGCGGGCACGCCGCGTCCCCGATTGCCGCCCGGAGCCGTGCGGATGTACTCCATTTGCGTGCAATTGGCTATGGATCGGATGCGGCCCTCCGTGCCAATGACATCGATTTCCCAAGCCGCAACCCCAGTAGGAGTGGCGCGGATAAAGGCGCGCACCCCATTGTCAAAGACGAGATAGCCGTTGCCCTGCGGGTCGGTCTCGCCCTCGGCTGCGGCGTCCGATTCCATTTCGCCAAAAACCCACTCGACCTGCCCCCCGGCCATGTAGCGCACAACGTCGATGAGGTGGCTACCATTGTGCGACAGGCCGCACTGGGCGTAGCCGGTAACTTGGAGGATTTGCCCTAGCTCGCCTTTGTCAATCAGGGCACGGGCCTGACTGAAGAACGGGTTCCAGCGGCGGGCGCAGTTGATGGCCAAAGCCGTGCCGTGTTGGCGGCAAGCTTCGACCATGGCATCGGCTTCGGCCAAAGTCAGAGCAATCGGCTTTTCCGCCCATACGGCCTTGACGCCAGCGCGGGCGCAGTCCTCGACGATCTGCGAGCGAATGCGGGCCGTGGTGCAGACGCTGACCAAGTCGAGGTTTTCCCGCTCCAACATTTGGCGGTAATCGCCGTAGAGATGATCTTCCTCCAAGCCCCAACGGTCGCCGAAAATGGCGCGTTGTTCATCGTGCGGGTCGGCTCCAGCCACCAGTTCCGTATGAGGCGAAGCGCAGTACGAGGGGGCGTGGCAATAGGGCAGGAAGATGGACCCTCCTTCGCTCATTTCATCGTCGAACGTGCTGCCCATGCGGCCCAAGCCGATAACCGCGGCGCGATACGTTGTCATGGTCTCCTCCGGCGTTTTGATAGGAGTGGGATTTTACTGTCGCGTACTTAGCTCATAGATAGGGATAAGTCGCTTCTGGATCGTAGTCCGGCAGCAGCGCGTCATGGGGTTGGCCGGGGATCAAGCGAGTGCCATCCACAAAACCTTCCGGTCGATCTTTGAGGATTTCGCTGAGGCGATCTCGCCAAGGTTGTATTCTAGTCTCAGCGTCGGAATCGCGAGACAAATCGCGCATTTCCTGGGGATCTTCGTCCAAGTCGAAAAGATGTTCTTGGCCTGTCTGCGAATACCAGATGTACTTGCAGTGTCCATCGGTGAGAAAGTGGTTGCCGTGGTCGCGGGCGTAACACCCAGCGTGTTCGCCGTGCAAAAATTCCCGGACGGCGGCGGCATCGCCCTGCATGACGGGCAGAAGGCTTTGGCCCGTGCAGGTATCGGGAATGTCGATGCCAGCCGCAGCGAGGATGGTAGGCATGATGTCTTGGATGCCGACGGGACTGTTGCTGATGACTTCTTCGGGATAGTCCCAGGTCTTTGGCGCGCGCATGAAAAACGGAACCCGCGCCGACGCTTCATAGGGCCAAGTTTTGCGAAAGAGATTGTGGTCGCCCAGCATTTCGCCGTGATCGGAGGTGAAGATGACTAAGCAGTTGTTGAGACCTCCGGTAAACTGGATGAGGCGGCCGATCTGGTCGTCTATAAAATTGATCATGCCGTAATAAGCGGCGCGGCAACAGCGCATGTCGTGTTCGTCGAGGCGAATTTCCCACCCATTGGGGTTAAGACCTTTTTCGGGCCCAGCAAATGCGGGTGCCCAATCGCCGACAAAGGAATCGGGCAGGTTGCGGTCGATATAGCGGTCGTAATAAGGAACAGGTGGCGTGAGCGGAGGGTGGGGATCGATAAAGGAAACATTGAGAAAAAACGGTGCCGACGGATCGCGCTTGCGCAAAAAGTCCATAGCCCGGTCAACACACCAGAAGGTATGCATTTGTTCTTCGGGCAAATGGTGCGGGCGGCCAACCCAGCCGTTGGCGGAAATGCCGTGGGCCATGCCGGGATCCACCTCATTGCGACCGTGGTATTGCCGCAGCCATTCGACGTAGTCGTTGTCCTCGCCCCGGGTGCCATCGGCGAGCTGCATGTGGTCAAAGCCGTAGCGCTTGCGGTGGGGGGTTAAGTGGAGTTTGCCGATCATCTCCGTTTGATAACCTGCCTTGGACAGCTCGCCGGCTAAGGTGTGCGGTGGGTCCCACGGAGCGCTCTTGAAACCAACGGCCCCATTGGCCGCGGGCGCCGTGCCGGTCATCAAGCTGCGGCGCGCGGGAATGCAACTGGGACATTCGGAATAGCCGTGGTGAAAGTGCGTGCCCGTGCGGGCTAGCCAGTCCAAGTTGGGCGTTTGCAGACACGAAGGACTGTGGGGATCGAGCCCCATGCAGTCGCCGCGCTGTTGGTCGGTCATAATGAGCAGGATATTGGGGCGAGTGTCTGGCATATCATTCTCCACTTGAGGTCAAATCACGGGCTAATCGACGGGCGCGCGACAGGCTCCAACCGGATGAAGGTTTTCAACAACTCCCACTGCCAAGAGTGCGGAAAGCCGTAGGGGTCCTGCTGACTCGGCCAGCCGGTCCAGCGGGTAGTGTTGCAAGGATAGCGGATAATTAGCTGCGCCAGGAAGATGTCGGGCAACTCCCCCACCCAGATCTCCATGGCCTCGCTAAACAACTCCAACAGTTCCTCGTCGCCAACCTGTAGAGGCGCGATGCGCTCGACAATGCGGTCGAACTCCTCGTTGCGCCAGCGCGAGATAGTTGACCACAGCGGCGCTGGTTGCCCCGTGGGCCGGAAGTACTGCGAGGTGTAGTAAGACAACATCAAATAGGGGTCCATGCCGCGCACCCCACTCGGTCCTTTGCAGCCGAGGGAAGCCTTCTGTTCTCCCGTCTGCACAAGCGAGGTCAAACCGGGCGAGGTGTCAAAATTTGCATCAAAACCAGCGTCGCGTAGCTGCTGGGTCAGCGGCGGACCGTAGGCCCGCAACCACTGCGGCACGTACATGGCAATCTCGACGCGCTCGTCCTCCGCGTTGACCCACAAGCCCTCGTCGTCCTTGCGATACCCTTTCCCCTCCATGATCCGGTCCACCTCTTCCAGATGCGGCTTGGAGTCGTACCCGTGCCGCGCGAGGATCTCCTGCAGGGCCTCGTCAAAAGGCGCAAACCATTCGTAGGGCGTGAAGGGATGCAGCGCGACCACGCCCGCACCCGACTCGGCGAGCTGGACGAGCTTCTCCCGGTCGATGGCCATGCTAATCGCCCGGCGAATCTGCGGATCGTCAAACGGCGGCTCCGAGCAGTTCATGTTGAGGTCGATGGGACACCAGTCCAAGTAGCCATAGGGCGGCTGCCGATCGGCAAAGGTCACGACCCGCGCATTGCGCTCTAACACGCTTTCAAGAGTGAGCACCTGCATGATGGGTGCCATGTCGAGCTGATCGGTCAACAGCAACTGCGCGGCCTGACTCTCCTCCTGCTGCGGCACGTAGATGATTCGCTGAATTCTCGGCAGCCGCTTAAACCCCATCCTAGCCCCCCACCAGTCCTGGCGCAAATCGTAGATCTTCTGGTATGGCGAAGCGTACACGAGGCGATAGGGCCCTGTGCCCAAAGGCAAACCGCCGTCGATGTCGTGGAAGGTAAACTCTAGCGGGTCTCGATCTTGCCAAATGTGCTCGGGCAAGACGAAGATGCCGTGGTTGCTGCTCAGCGTGGTCGCCCAAAACGCCGGCCCCGCCTTTTTCAGCACCAGCCGCACGGTGTGATCGTCAACGACCTCAGTAGAGTCGAAGAACTCGGGCAGGTCGGCCAGATGCACCATGGCCTCGGCGTGGTCGCGCAGCATGTCAAAGGTAAAGGCCACGTCGCGCGCGGTGAAGGGGACGCCGTCCGCCCATTCAATGCCCTCGCGAATCTTCACAGTGAGCACGGTAAAGCTGTCGTTGTACTCCCAACTCTCAGCCAGCCAGTTCTCGTATTCCCCGGTGAGCACATTGTACATAATCAGCGGCTCAAACACCGCTGGCAGCGTGCCCATGTGGAATCCCTGATCGGAGCCGGGGATGTAGGGATTCTGGTTGTCGAACAGGGCATACTGGTTCGGCCCGCCATTCATCAAAATCATGGTGCGGTCCCGAGGGACATCGTCCAGCACCACCGCCGGCCCGCAGCTAGCCAACATTGCACACGCCGCAAGGATCGCATATAGGGGCGACCGGCCGGTCGCCCCTGCGGACGAAATCAAATGCCTCCAGCCTATCCCCCTCATCGTTCACTACCCCCGTAGGACAAACCAGCGACCTGCTCTTCCGACAGCACCGCGGCATCCTCGTAGAGATAGCAGGCAGCGCCCCGACCAGCATCAATCTGCACCAACGGCGGCCGCTGTTGCCGACAGCGCGACATGACGTGGGGACAGCGCTCGGCAAAAGTGCAGCCGCCAGTAGCGCTCGAAATCTCTGCGTCCTCTTCCACAGTAGGCCCGCTATGCGCAACCTCAACCGAGCCTTCGCCCCAGCGACGTTTCGCATCCGGCAGCGGAATAGAACTCACAAGTAGCTGCGTGTAAGGGTGCTTCGGTGCCTTAATAACCTGCTCCACATCCCCCACCTCGACCACCGCACCTTGATACATGACGAGAATGGTGTGACTCAGTTGGTACGCCGTAGTCAGGTCGTGCGTGATGTACACCAGACTGATGCCGCGCTCCCGATGAATGCGAGACAAGGTCTCCAAGATGGTAGCGCGCAACGAGGCATCTACCATCGACACCGGCTCGTCGGCCACAATCACGCGCGGGTCAAGCAGCAGCGCCCGCGCCACCATAATGCGCTGGCGCTGACCGCCGCTTAACTGATGGGGATAACGCCCGAGGGTCTCCTCCGGTCGCAACCCAACCGCTTGCAGCCCCTCCTCGATCCGCTGCCGCCGCTCGGCCCGCGACAGTTCCGGAAAGAACTTGGCGATCGGCACCGTCAGGGAGTGATCCACCCGATAGAACGGGTTGAACACCTCAAAAGGATCCTGAAACACAGCCTGCACCTGCCGACGAAACGTCTGCCGCGCCTTGGAGTCGAGATCACGCAATTCCGTGCCTTGATAGCGCACCGATCCGTCGGTCGGCGGCAGGATACCCAGCAACAGGCGCGCCAAAGTAGTCTTCCCACTGCCACTTTCTCCAGCAATAGCCACCACCACCGGATCGTCCTCCGGGATCACCAGCGAGGCGTCGGCGACGGCGACAATCCGCTGCCGGTCAAACACGCCGCCACCAAAGGCTCGGCTCGCACCCCGCGCTTCTAACAGTGGCGTGTTCAAGAGGTGCCTCGGCTGAGCTTGTCGAAGCCCTCAGTGTGCAAGTGACAGGCCGCACGGTGCTCGGCAGCCACCTCTTCCAACTCCGGCACGCTGTCCGAGCAGCAGTCCATCACCTGCGGACAACGCGGATGGAAGGGGCACCCCGGCGGCGGCTCCAGCAGTGAAGGCGGCAGGCCGGGAATGCCGCGAAACACGCCCTTGCGCTCCAACGACGGCAGGCTTTCTACCAACATGCGCGTGTACGGATGCAGCGGCTCTTCAAGCAGGCTTTGCACCGGCCCCAGTTCGGCCAATCGGCCAGCATACATCACGCCGATGCGGTCCACGCACTGCGCCATCAATCCCATGTCGTGGCCCACCAAAATCACTGCGGCGTCGAGTTCCTGCTGCACGCGGAACAAGGTGTCCATCACCCGCTTCTGCACGACCACGTCCAAGGCGCTAGTCGGTTCGTCAGCGATGATCACCTGCGGTCGCAAGGCCACGGCAATGGCCATGCCCACGCGCTGCTTCATGCCGCCGCTAAGTTCGTGGGGGTACATGCGCGCCGTCGTCGGGTCCAATTCAACCAGTGCCAGCAGACTTCTCACTCGCTCCTGCAGGGCCCCGCGGTCCGGTCGCTCCTCGTGCGCCTCAATCGTGTCGGCAATCTGCGCACCCACGCGCATCACCGGATTGAGCGAGTTCATCACGCCTTGGGGGATCAAAGAGATCCGCGAAAAGCGCACGCTCCGCATCTCCTCCTCAGCCAGCGCCAGTAGTTCCAATTCGTCAAGCTCAACCCGCCCCCCTTCAATCCGTCCGGGCGGCCGGATTAACTGCATCAGAGCCATAGCCGTCGTCGATTTGCCCGAGCCCGATTCCCCCACCAACCCCAACCGCTCTCCCGACCGCAACTCAAAGCCAACGCCCTCCACGGCGCACACCGGCCCCCTCGGCGTGTGGTAGTGGACGCGCAGATCCTGCACCCGCAGCACCACGCGGCTCACGACGAGACCTTCCATATCCGCGGATTGGCGATGCGGTCCAACCCCATAGAGACGAGGAACAAGCCGATGAAAATCAGCACGATCATCAGAATCGGCGGCGCCCACCACCACCACATTCCCCGCAGCAGCGAAGTGTAGTACAAAGCCCAGTAAATAGTCATCCCAAGAGTCGGCTCGTTCTGCGGCCCCAAGCCCAGCGCTTCTAGACCAATCGAAGCCAACACCGCCGCCCCCACGGCACTGACAAAGCTAGCCGCCAGATAGGGCAGCAAATTCGGCAGCAGCTCGCGGGCGATGATTTCCAAGTCCCTCATGCCAGAAAGCCGCGCCACCTGCACGTACGCGCGCTCGCGCATCGACAGCACCTGCGAACGAATCGTGCGCGTCGGCAGCATCCACGCCAGCGAGGCCACCACGAGCGCCATCATATCGACCGTAACAGCCGTGCGCAGCGAAGTCGCCAGCACCACTAAGAACAGCAGACCGGGCACAGTTAGCAGCACGTCGGCAGCCCCCCGAATCAAGGTATCGACCAAGCCGCCAAAGTACCCAGCCAGAAAGCCAAGGATAATGCCGATACCAAGTCCCACGGCACCAGCGAGGAAGCCGATCCTAAGCGTAAGTGGCGTACCCGCCACCATCACCGCAAGCAGATCCCGCCCCGCCGCATCAGTGCCTAGCAGGTGCTCCGACGACGGCGACAGATTGGGTTCCGCCGAGCCAACGCGGGCCAGATCCGTATTGACAAACAGGGTCCCCACCGGACCAAAGGCTAACACGACAAAGACGACGATTAAACCAGCCGCAAGCTGGGGATGGCGGCGCGCCGCCGCAAAGATCGGAGAAAGCGTCATCGGCAGTAGGCCATGGGCGGGTCGCCGGACGGGCAATCCAAATCGAGGAGAAAGCGCCAAGCAGCGGTGACTTCGATCACGCCGGTGTCAACGGCAATGCGGTTCCCTTCGCCGGGACCGGCCGGTCCACCACGAGTTACCAGCACACTCGTTCCCAAGTTTAGTTCGCCCATGGCGTCGCGCAGTGCAGCCACTTCCCGTTGCTTGGTCCGCGAGTCTGCAAGGGACTCGCAGACTTGGACCAACAAGCGCGAGCCATCGCCCAAGCGAGCGACGAAATCCACTTCGCGACCGGCCCGCGACTTGTAGTAAAAAATCTCAGAGGTAGCTCGGCGGAGCGCCGTGAACACGAGATTTTCGAGCAGGTGCCCGGTGTTTACGAGGATGCCGGAGGAGACCGATGCGACCAGTGAGTGATCGACGCAGTAGATTTTCTTGGGGTTCGCATTGGCCCGCGCCAAGGATGCGTCGAATATGCGCACTGTGAACAGGAAGAAGGCATCCTCGAACCAGTTCAGATAGGAGGCAACCGCCGACTTTGGGACGCGATAGCCGAGTGCTTTCAGATAGCCGGTAAGGCGGTTGACCGAATATAGGGACGCAATGTTTTCTACCAGCCAGTGGGCCAGATCCGAGACCGCTCGGGGATGGGAGATGTCGTGCCGTTCGATGAGGTCGCGGAACAGCATCGCGCCCCAATACTCTTGGTGGGTTCTGATCCGCAGCCGGCGGTCAAGACCCGCAACCTCCGGGAATCCGCCACGCTCCCAGTACTGATCGAATCCGTTCTGGATCAGCAGGCGTCGCCGGGCGGACCAAGGACCGGCACTGGCGACACCCTTGAAGTCGAGGAACTCCCGAAACGAGAAGGGGAACAGTTCCCAAGAAAGCGCCCGTCCGCGCATCTGCGTCGCTATCTCCCGCGACAGCATCTGCGCTGACGAGCCGGTGATGTACACCTCGCATTTCTCGGTGCGCATGATCCGGTCCACAAAAGCCTCCCAGCCGGGTACGACCTGAATCTCGTCGAAAAAGCAGTGGACCGTCTGTGTGTTCTTCTTCTCGGGATAGAGCGAATAGTAGGTCTCCATCACGGTGGACAGCCCATCGCGTTGCAGGAAATGCAGGCGGTCGTCGAAGAAGTTCAGGTACAGGATGTTGTCGCGGGATGTACCAGCGTCGAGTAGCTTGCGGATCAACTGGAACAAAAAGGTGGATTTTCCACTCCGCCGTGGGCCGATGCAGACCATTGCCTTCCCTGGAACTGTACTCACCGCGACCCGCCGCGGGACGCCGGTCACCAGCGCCTCCTCCTGAAAGTCTAGGATGATTTCCTTCAGCGCATCCATCATGGTGCGATAGCAGTCAATTTTATTCCCGATTTTACATTAAACTGGACAGATAAATTACCAGTTTGAAATATAATTGGCAAATAGTATTACCAGCTAGGTGCAAGCGCCTCATCGGCGGTAGGCAATGCGCGGATCGAGAAGCGGATAAACCAAGTCGAGAATCAACGTCACCGCGGCGATGGCGAGGATGACCATGAGTACGACGCCGTAAATGACGAAGTAATCAAAAGTCTGCACGGCCCGGTACAGCACCGTGCCCACACCCGGGTACGCGAACACCACCTCCACCAGCACAGCCCCAGACACCACGTAGCCCATCGCCAGCGCCAAGGCCGTAGTCTGCGGCAACAGCGCGTTGCGCAGGGCGTAGCGGAAGAAAATCTCGCGGCTCTTCAAACCCCGCGCCTCGGCGTAGTTGACGTAGTCCTCACCCTGGACTGTGACCATCATGCCGCGCATCGACAAAGCCCAAAACCCCACTGACGACAACACGATCGACAAGGCGGGGACGATAGAGTGATAGATCACGTCTATAACAAAAGCCAACGTCGGCCCAGGCAGCGTTCCCAAGGTAAAACCGCCGCCGAGCGGAAAGGCGCGTAGAGTAAAGCCCAAGAGAAAAACGAGAACTAGTCCAAGCAAGTAGTAGGGAATCGCCGACAGCGCCAAGAACGGCGCGGCAAAGTAGTGCAGAGCACCGGGTGATCGCGGCCAAGCCAGCAACGCGCCGAGCACTGTGCCAAGGGCAAAGGCAATCAGCGTCGCCGTCGTCAGCAACCCAAGCGTCCACGGCAAGGCGCGCATAATGATGTCAGAAGCGCGGCTCGGAAAATTGGCGATGGAAACCCCGAAGTCGAGGCGCGCCACATCGCCGAGATAGCGCAGATACTGCTTCCACAGAGGCTGGTCGAGACCGAAGCGAGCCTCGTACGTGGCCACCACAGCCTCCATATCGGTCTTGCCCGCACCGCCGAAAGACACCGCCTGCAACAAACGCTCGCGGATGGGATTCACTGGAGCCATCCGGGGCATCAAGAAGTTGATGGTAGCCCCTGCCCACACGATCAGCAGAAACACCCCAAAGCGTCGAAAGACGTAGTTAAGCGACAAGTCAACTCACTCCGCGTCGAAGAAGCCGAGGTCCTCGCGCGCCGCGCTGCGAGCCACTTCCTCGTCGAGTGTAACTCCAAGCCCCGGAGCCTGCGGCAATGGAATCCGCCCATTGACGATAAGATCGCGCTCCACCGTGAGGCTGTTCCACAACTCGTTGTCGAGATGGTGGAACTCCAACACCTGAAAGTTGGGCGAAGCAGCGCACGTGTGGCACATGGCCACAGTGCCAATCGGGCTACAAATGTTGTGCGGCGAAATCGGGATGTAATAAATGTCGGCCAGATCGGCGATGCGCCGTCCCTCGGACAGGCCGCCGGCCTTGGCCAAATCGGGCGAGATGATATCCGTCGCCTGCGTCTCGACCAACTCGCGGAATCCGTGCCGCGTGTACAGGTTTTCGCCGGTGCAGATCGGCGTGCGCGTCGCGTTCTTCACTTCCTTGAGCGCGGCGACGTTTTCAGCCGGAATCGGATCTTCCAACCACATCAAATCCAGCGCTTCCAAAGCATAGGCAACCTTGAGAATGTCGTGCGGCGCGTACGCCCAGTGGGCGTCGATGAGCAAATCCGTGTTGGGATGCAGCGCCTCGCGGAGCGCCGTAACCACTTCGATATGGAAGGTAATGTCGTGGTTGCTCATGGTGCGGTTGTAGTGGTCGCGCCGGTCGGGGCGCGGATCGATGTCGAACTTGATGGCGTCGAAGCCCCGGGCTTCCACTTCCCTAGCCTTGGCCACCCAAGATTCGGGATTGTCGTCCTCGTCGCCAGCGTGGCAGTCGTTGTACACGCGAATCGAGTCGCGGTACGCGCCACCCAGCAATTGCCAGATCGGCACGCCAATCGCCTGCCCGGTAATATCCCACAGCGCCATCTCAATGCCACTAATCGCGCTCATCACCGCGCCTTGATAGTACCCCGACGCCGACATCGAGCTTTTCATGTCGCGAAAGAGCTTATCCACGTTGCGCGGGTCTTGGCCGATAAGGGCGCGTTGGGTGAGGCGTTCATCGACCGCGATGTGGTGGACGCCAGCCCCGTGATATGCCTCGCCAATGCCGGTAATTCCCTCGTCGGTGCGCACCTTCACCAGCACCCACGGCATGGGTTGCAGCAGCACGGCACCCACGTCAACAATTTTCATCGCTACCTCCGCGTATATACGTGCGTCTGTCAGTATCCTCAATCAGCGAGAGGCATTTATACAGCCATTGAGTAAGGACAGATGCCTTATTAAATTGACATGACTCCAAAAACGCCGCCAATGTATCGCCTCCCCCACCCCTCGTCAAGCTCTCCAGGAGAACTGACGCCGCTCCCGATGCTTTGACGTTTTAACGCTATGAGGTTATCGCCTTTATGACTAATGCAACCAAACGAATCACCATCGACTTTGATCCTGCGATTCACCGTGCCCTTCAGCGACAGGCCGCCGAAGCGAACCGGTCGATCTCCGCCTTGGTCAATGATGCGGTGAGGCGCACCCTAACCGAGGATGCCGAGGATTTGGGTGCCTTCGACGAGCGGGCCGCCGAACCCAATTTGCCGTTTGAGGATGTCGTCAAAGATCTCAAGCGCAGTGGCAAGCTATAAAATTCAGATCAAAACCGTAGGCATCTCAAGCCCAGGTGAGATGGGCCACGCCGTCGCCAAGGTTCTAATAGATCGCGGCATGCCGGTGATCGCCTGCCTCGCGGGCCGTAGCGAACGCTCGCGCCAACGCGCCGATGCAGCCGGTATCGAGGCGGTTCCCACCCTCGCCGAGGTCGCGCAGCGAGCCGACCTCTTTCTGTCGATCCTGCCGCCGGAGCACGCCAGTGCAATGGCGCGTCAGATCGCCGCCACCGGCGAGTCCCTCACCTACGTCGACTGCAACGCCGTCTCCCCGCACACCGCCGTCGCCATCGGCGACCTAGCGGCAACCGCAGGTCTCACCTTTGTAGACGCCGGTATCATCGGTCCCCCGCCTCTGCGAGCGGGCCTCACCCGGTTCTACGCCTCTGGCGAGCAGGTCGACGAATTCGCGGCCCTGTCGCAGTACGGCCTCGACATCCGGGTAGTCGGCAACGAGATCGGCCAAGCTTCCGGCTTCAAGATGTGTTATGCATCGCAGACCAAGGGGCGCTATGCCATCTTCATCGAGTCCCTAGTGGCGGCTCAGCGCTTGGGCTTTTACGACCTGCTCGTCGAAGAGTTGAAGTCGAGTCAGGCAGCGACCTACGCCGACATCGAGAAAATGGTTCCGGGCATTCCTCTAAAGGCGGGCCGCTGGATCGCCGAAATGGAGGAAATCGCCGCGACCTTTGGCGAGGTCGGCATGACGCAGCGCATTTTTTACGGAGTCGCCGACCTGTATCGAGCCATTGACGGAGCCGATCCCGAAACCCTAGACGGAGCCGCACTCGAGCAGCTAATCGCCCGACTCGCCCGCAAAATGGAGTGACCTTTTCTACGCTTTCTGCCGGGAGAAACCACATGATCCGCCTCAACCAACAGCATTTCACCTAGCTGTCGCTCTGGAGATAGTGCCGGAGCCATCGTCGTCTTTCTTTAGTAACATGAGAGGTATCTAGGAGTTATGCGACCTCCATATCCTGAGTGCGCGTGTCGATAACCTCAAAGCGAATGTCGTCTCCGAGGTGCTCTCGTATTTGTGCGAGAATAAGTTCAAGACGTGCTTCCACGAACATTTCGAGGGCGTTGTCTGGCATCTCCTTTGCTTGCACCCAATCGAAAATCACTTCGGGTAGGAGATGTGTACGCTGAATCTCGGAGGCTCCAGACTCAATATAGCTGCGCATGTAATCGAGAGGATTCCGATTGCTGATACGAAGGTTCGTAATTTGAGTCAAGTAGGCAATATTGAGCAGACTGTCGGCAAAACTTCCGTGTTCTCCAAGATGATTTTCACAAAAATCAGAAGGGAAAATATGGTGCAAGTTCGGGTGGTCTGTGAGCATGTAGTAAACCTCAGCCAACACCGGACGGGCCGTGTGTTCCCAATCACACGGACGTTGGTTCGCGTAGAGTGCAAGGATCGCACGAGAGATCCGACCACGATTGCTGTAGGTTTCCCTCCGGAGCCGTTCGCGGTCAATAAGGAAGCGCTCGAATCCGAAGTTGCTGCTATTTCTCGTCTCCTTGAATCGCTGTATGTGGTCCCGGAGTTGGGTTGTATTGCTTAGCAGGTCCTCGTTGTGGAGACTGTAGTACCAGAAGTAGCACTTGAGCAACGAATAGTCGGGGTTGTTATTTCGGAAAAAATAAGACGCCAGCGACATATAGAAGTAGCGGTAGGGGATCAGTGCTGGTCCAGGAAGTTGAAGATGATTATGAAAAAAATCGAACACCTTCAGGATGGCTTTAATTCCATCTTCCCAAACTGATTCCAGATGCTCGGTTCGAAGTATATTGAGGTAAGGATCAGTAATGTTATATACTCTCGAATTCGGTACGCTATCGCGAACAAGGACTGCGAGGACCTGAAGGAGTGTCAGGTCATCAACCATCGCAAAGTGACTTGGGGAGAGAGCCCTGCGAAAATTCTCAAGTAGGCCACGAAGATAGAACCCGGACACTTCATCAGATTCAAGCCTGAATGTCTTCGCCACGACGATGTCAAACATACTCAGCGGTTGTCCCGCCTGGTTGACACGTTCAAAGATTTGGCAGACCTCAGCGACATCGATTCCACGTAGCTCGATGAACAATAGCTTGTAGCTGTCGAACATCTGCTTGACGTTATAGAGTTGCTCGCGCTCGGGGTCGTTGTAATCTATACCTGATTCGACGAGTCTGCGGTCTAAGTCTGGGTACTGATGGGCGATGTCACGGAGCTTGACAATGAGGCCTTCGTCATGTCGCTTCTTACGACCGACGTTGCGCAGCAATTTTCCATTGCGATCATCTATCTCGTCCCAAAACAGGAATCGCTCACTCCACAACTTGTCCTCGACCTCATTTGCGTCCTTGATAGTGAGGTCTACATACAGGCTTGGGTCGCGCTCCTCCCCCTTGATACTTCCGCCGTACACAGATGTGAGTAAGGCTGTGGTCCGCTGTTGCCCATCGAGCAAGTAATGGAACTCGCTCCCCATGGGCTCATTCGGCAACGGGTGACCACCAATCTCGCGATGGTTCTGTAGTTGAATATCCGTCCGCCAAACTAGGATACTTCCAAGAGGGTAAAATTTGAGGATGCTGTCCCACAAACGCTTGACATGACTCCGATCCCATACTACCTCACGTTGGAAAGTTGGGATCTGGTATTGACCACTAAGCAGGAGATCCAAGTAAGTTGTAATCCCGTAGGAATCGGGCTTTATACGGTCCACATGCGAATTCATTGTATGCTATCTCCTTTACAAAGGCTCGCTGCCTAACAATTTTACACAGCGGTACTTAAAAATAAACAGGAATTAGATGTTGCTGGCGACGGAAAATATTTAGGTGCTTACGAAACCTAAAATCCCTTTTGTGATGTTCCAAGCGCACGAGTATCTTCGTCCCGTATCCTTCTCTTTGACGCGTGATATGTAATAGAATCTCTGCTTAGGTTAGGGTCAGGTTAGATCGTCACGGCCCCTCGTACTGGCTGAACGCCCGAGCCATTTCCCTGCGGTCTGGTAAATGAAGCTCAGGCGGAGCCTCAGTTGAGTTACTAAAATTCTGAGGCGTACGAGGACATATAGATCTGAAATCGCACCCTTGGCACTTGTCGGGATGTGGACGCATGGGAAAATCCGACTGGAGGATACCCTCCACTGCCCATACGACATTGGCAAGAGCTGCATCCACTGCTTCTTGGGTGATGGGAACCTCTACACGTTGATTGTCCTTCAGGAGATGCACGCTGCCGGTTCTGGCGTTCTGTCCCAATACTTGATCCGCCGCTCTGGCGTATAGCTGGACCTGTAGGGCGAGTTCGGTCCAATCGAGTTTATCATTAGCTTCGGGTTGTTCTCCGCCTTCCATAGTCTTGAAGTCGATTATCTCCGCTTGGAGAATATTTCCTCTCTCGTCTTCCTTAAGGAGGAGATCTATCGAGCCGGATATGACACAGTTGGAGGCCGGAATCTCGAAAACTGCCTCCACCTGCCGCCGTCGCTCGAAATCACTACTGAAATTCTCGACATATTCTCGAGCGATCTCAATTGCCCGATCCCTAGCGTTTTCATAAGCACCAGGTCGATTCACAGGATCACTGCTCGGGGGTACGTGCTTCAGATGGAATGTATCCCTAACAACCGGTTCGATCTGGTCCGGTTCGGGCGGTGCGTCCGGATGAAGTTGATGAAGCTTCTGAATCGACGTGTGGACGGTTTTTCCGTAACCGAACATTTCCGGAATAACCGGATTGAGACCGTATCTCTCTCGGAACTGATAGCTTTTCGGGCACTGGAGGTAATACCTGATCTCGGTGAAATTCGTCGGATATGCAGCGTCCTCAATCCTCCTCCGCGGTGGAGATTGCGTAAGGCCGTTCGGTAGAACCGAGGGGTCTTGGTTGACCGCAGAGTGGGTTGCGAACTCTAACGCGTAGGAGGATCGCTTTCTGGATCTTTTTGCCTGTGGCAGACTCTCCGAGCCACTCACGTAAAGATACCTTTCGGCACGTGTCACAGCTGTATAGAAGAGTCTACTCTCCCCGTCTTGGGTACTTTGATAAGCCCCTCTATTGATCGCCTGGGCCATGACATCCGGTGGCAACCATCCACTGTATCTTCTCATTGTGCTAGGGAATCTGCCTGCCTCCACATCTACTACAAACACGCATGGGAACTCAAGGCCCTTCATTTTGTGGACGGTGGACACCACGACCGCATCTGGCCGTTGAATAACATCGTCTGTGGATACGTCATATCCTGTGTCCGCTGCGTTTTGCAGGAAGTTGAGCACTTCGGAAAACCGTTGCTCGGAATCGACGCTCATGTAAACTGTTTCGACATCTGAGATCATATGACTGAACAATCCGATGTCCCGCATGATGTCGTCACTAAGGTCTGTCTGGGTGACATTGAACGCTTCCAGTAGATCGTAGACCAGTTGTTGCGGGTAGAGCCGGATTCTTGTCGAACCTTGAGGTCGGCGAATCCGACGGCTCCATTCGGTAAGAACCCGGACCAACGCATTGAAATCAGCGTTGGGGTATGCAAGAAGGACGTCGGAATTGAAGTATTGTTGCAAAGTGTTCCGATCAATCGGAATGTTACGCAGGAGTTCGAAGGTGCTGCGTAGAACTTCCGTCTCAGGTCGGTCGAAAGGTCCTCCTCCCGCTTCCAAACTGAACGGAATCCCCATGTCCTTTATGGCGGCTGTAAAGGCACCATGCCTCGGAGTACCATCCTGTTCCGGCCCTCGGGTCGACCTCATCAGAACTGCAAAGTCGGCTGGAGTCAGTCCTCGGATGATTCCATTGTCGTCGTACGCCGTTCCAAGTAGGTTACGGATTTGGCCAGCGACCCACTGCGCCTCCTCCTCACGGTCGGCAAACCACAGCACACCGAAATCCTGGGGAGACGGATTTTCAAAAGCCGTGGGGGATTTCGCAATTCTGCTGGGTCCGAGGGTTGTGACGACAAAATTATCCGATGCCTCCACGATCGGTTGGGTGCTCCGAAAATTCTGCGACAAGGTATGAATGCTGCAGCCCGGATAGCGTTGCTCAAAGTCGATAATGTTGCTGACGTCGGCTCCTCGCCAAGCATAGATCGCCTGATCGTCGTCACCGACCGCGAAAAGAGTATTCGAGCGTTCATGAAGAAGACGGATTAGCCTTTCCTGACAAGGATTCACATCTTGATACTCGTCCACCATGAGATGACGTAACGATTCTATAGCATTTGCTATGCCGGGCACATTGTCTTGTATTGCTTCAACGACATTACGAATCATCAAAGAGAAGTCTATGTACTGGTGCGTCCGAAGTCCGTCTTGAATGCGCACTAGCAAATCGCCTATCTCTGTGTCTTCGGCCGAAACCGTGGCGAAATCAAGCATCTCATCATTGGCAGTCTTCCAAGCATCTGAGGCTTGTTTGATTGTATCAAAATAGCTATTGCCACGTGCACGGGTCCGAAGGTTTCGAAGTCCCAACTGGGAATAGCGTGAGATCAAGTAAAGCTTCAGTCTGTTTTCATCAAGCACATCATATTGGCGATATGTAGAGTCTATATCCCCCAAAATGCGCTGACAGTATGCATGAATTGTCCCTATGTACATCGCTCCTATGACGGTAGGATCAAGCTTGGCTGTTTGGAGTGCTTCTGAGACACGACGCTTAATTGACTCAGCCGCTTTCTCCGTGAATGTGAACGCAACGATCTCATCAGGCTGTTCTCCCTCAGCAAGGAGTCTAGCGATTCTATAGGCGAGCGTCCTAGACTTTCCTGAACCAGCACACGCCAAGCACAGGACTTCCTGTGCGGGGTCAACTGCAGCTTCGTATTGATCCGGTGTCAACTCTTGCCGTAAAACTTGGTCAATGCTCATAGTTTACAATGTCTCTTCTCGTTATGTCCCGCCGTTATTCTGCAGGATGTCCCTGATCATTCTGGCGTGAGCAGTTATAAAAGGTGGGGGTAAGGCGTTCCCGATCATCAAGGCGACAGCGGACTTATTGTCGATTGTAGGGAATTTGTACCGAAGCGGAAATCCCTGCAGGAGTGCGGCTTCCCGAAGGGTAATGGCGCGGTCCTCTTCGGGATGAAGGAACCGACCTTTGGAGGGATTAAAGCAGCCACTCGTAATCGTTGGTGCCACATCACCCCAAGCCATACGGCCGTACACGTCTTTGAAGCCACTACATCGCTTGTGGCATTCTAGTTGATCTTCTTCAGGAAGGTCGGTGCGGCTGCCTCCATCTTTGGGAATGCGCCGGATCAATTCCATAATTCTCGGTGTGCGCTTTTCTGGAATGTCATGAAGTGGGTCATCGCTTTTGCCCGCTTTGGACAGACGACCGATTGCACCCCTGACTGTTCTCTTTCTGCTAGAACATTCGGCGAATGGAATTTCCATCTGGAAGCCTGCGAGGTAAATCAGCCTTCGTCGGCGTTGCGGCACTCCGTATTTCGCAGCATTCAGGACGCGGGAATCGCCCAGATATCCGAACTCCTGCATCCGACTGCAGAAGGTCGTAAATCGCTCGTCCGCAGCCAGTTCGGGGACGTTCTCCATCATTACGGCCCGAGGACGCAATTCATCCACGAACCGCAGAAATTCAAACAATAATTCGTTGCGCGGGTCGTCAATCTCAAAGGCCCCGTTCAAGGTCCGCATCATCGAAAATCCCTGACACGGGGGACAACCGGAGAGGAGATCAAGCTCTCCTTTTTCTAGTTCCAATGTGGACTTGATTGCATCCGGCTCCAAGTCCTTGATATCCGACTTCCAGACGGTGACACCCCGATGGTTGGCCTTGAAGGTACTAACGGACAACGGATCGATGTCCACAGCGCCCAGCACTTTGAATCCAGCTCTTTTTAGTCCGACCGTCAGCCCCCCACATCCAGAGAAGAGGTCAACGGCTGTTGGTTTGTCGTCTGATCTTGTTCTTTCGGAGTTCATTTTTTCACGTTTCAACCTAAGCACCTCCTTGGAAAAAGGGCGCACTGGTCTAAGCGTCTCTTGGGAGTCTTACTTACTCGCGATCAGGTCAATCCGACGGGCTTCGGAGGCTGTATAGTAGGTTGTCCACCATCCCTACTTGGACTGCGTGTCGGTCTAGCGTCCCGTTGTGTTACTTGACCTACGGGTCTCCGAGTCACTTCCGCCGCTGTTCTGAACCCAGTCGTCCACTTCCGAGAGCCTGAAACGAAGCAACCGTCCCACGCGGTGGGCAGGAAAGCCCTTCGAGTCGACCCAGCGGTAGATGGACTCTTTGGTTACCTGTAGATGGGCAGCGACCTCCGCAATGCTGACCCAGCGTTCTTCAGCAGCCAATCTTCGAGCCTCCAGTCAAGGAGAACTAAAGAAACATCACGAAAATATACGAAAATAGGCAATTATTATCCATTGCACGTCAAACATCCGGGAGTGAACTTTCTACCTAGGGCCGCGATATATTATACTTCATGTCTAATACCTAATTATTCTAGGAGAAACCACATGATCCGCCTCAACCAACAGCAACTCAACTTTTTCGACACCTTCGGCTACCTCGCGCTGCCGGGACTAATGGCCGACTGCATCGACGAAATCATCGACGCCTTCGAGCAAGTCTGGGCCGAGCGCGGCGGGGGCCACTACGGCCAACCGCACGACAACGAACGCCGCTCTTGCATCGTGCCCTTCATCGATCAACACGAGCGCCTGTGCGCGCTGCTCGACGATCCGCGCATCGAAGGCTTGCTCGCCAGCCTGCTCGGCGACGACTTCAACTACAGCAGTTCCGACGGCAACTACTACGCCGGCGACACCCAGTGGCACTCCGACGGCTACCAGAAGGAAATCCGCCACGTCAAGATCGCCTTCTACCTCGACCACCTGACCCGCGACACCGGCTGCCTGCGCGTGATCCCGGGCAGCCACCGCCGCGGCGACCAGTACTCCGAGACACTCGAAGCGAACGCGCGGCAATCGCAGGAACAGTGGGGCATTTCCGGCGACCAAGTCCCGGCCGTCGCCCTAGAGATCGTCCCCGGAGACGTCGTCGTCTTCCAGCACAACCTCAAACACGCGGCCTTCGGGGGCAGTGGCCGCCGCCGCATGTTTACCATCAACTGCATGGTGCGCGTGCCCGACGAGCAGATCGACCTCGTCAAACAGGACATCGCCGGGCTGGCCCGCTTCTGGGCAGAGCGCGCGTACAGCGAGACCATGATCGCCACCGCGAGCAAACGCCGCATGGTGCATCTCGAACAGCGCATGGCCAATGACGGCCACCTCAAAGAACTAGCGGCGAAGGCGCGGGCCGAGATGCCCGAACCTTCGCGGGGATAGGACAATCATGAGCGATCAATACGAATTCAAGATGGGGATGTACCTCGGCGAGCTGCAGCAGCCCTTCGAGCAATCGCTGGCCACGGCGCGTGATCTCGGCGCGCACTACGTCTGGTGCGGCACCCACTCCAACAATCGCAGTCTCTACGAGCTTGCCGACGCCGAGATAGACCAAGCCGCCGAACAGGTCGCCGCGCACGGCCTCGAGTTTTTCCTGCTCGACGGCGCTGGGTTGTTCAAGACCGTGCATCTCGCCGAGCTTGAGCCGGGCAAAATGCTCGAACACGCCCAATTCAAGGAGCATTTCACCAAGCTGGAACGAGCGATGGAAGTTTCAGCCCGCTTGGGGATCGGCGCGGTCGGCTGCAGCAGCTTCGCTTGGCCGGCCGAGTACACCGGCGGCAAACCCACTTGGCCTATGCGCTGGGCAACGCGCGGCGGCATCATCTCCGACGGCGACATGGCAAAACTCGTCGAAGCGTTCTCCATGTTCGCCGACCTCGCCGAGAAACACGACGTCGATATCGCCTTCCTGATGATGCAGTGGAATTACGGCAACACCAGCCGCAACTTCCGCCGCATCGTCGAGGCAGTAGGCTCGCGGCGCTTCAAGGCGCTTTGGTGTCCAGCCGACAACTACAACTGCGGCGAAGTCGATAATGCCACTGCTGGCTTCGAAAACCTGCGTCCCTACCTGTACGGCGTCCACGCCAAGGACCTCCGCACCATAAACGGCTCCACGCTCGAATTCGAGTACACGCCCATCGGCGAGGGCGATGTCGATTACCCAACGATCCTGCGCAACCTGCGAGACAACCGCTGCGACGTCGTCCTGTCGATTGCCACCCACTTCCTGCCAGCAAGCGGCTCGCGGCTCGAAGCCATGCAGACGAACTACGCCAACATCCGCAGACTAATCGGCGAATTGGCGTAGGTCTGCCGTCCAACAGGAGAATATCCATGATCAGCTCAGCACAGGGCGACAGCATCGTCATTCTGTTCCGGGGTGGACGCTTGCCTCAGTGGCATCAACTCGACGACGCGCAGCGGCTCGACTACGAGCGCCAGCACGTTGACCTGATGCTATCCGTCTCCGAGCACCACGGCCTGATCGGCATACACGGCTTCCACCTGCTGGCAGCCCAAAACAGTTGGGAGCGCTTCTGGACCATCGAATTCCCAGACCTAGCCGGTGCCGAAGCCTGGATGGCGGCGGAGACAGAACCTCCGTACGGACACTACGGCTTCTACTCCTACTCCCTCGCCCGCCGCTGGCAATCAGAGAGCCTTGCTTGGCTGCCCCGCAAGCCCGAACCCCCCGTGGCCCCCGACGCTGATCCACACGTGATCCCGCCCCTAGCCGTCGATCCCGCCTCAATCGTCGTGCTCGCCTTCGGCGGCTGGCGTCGCGGCTCCGACCAAGCTGACCCCCAGACGCGCGGCGACGAGGAGCGCCAGCAACGATTGCAAAAGGTGGCCCAAGACCACGACCTCATCCACGGAGAAATCTTCCGCCTCCTCGGGACCAACACCGAAGGCGAGTTCCTCGGGATCTTAGAGTTTCCCCAGCTAGCCGGTGCCGAAGCTTGGATTGAAGCCGAGAAGGCACCGCCCGCCGGGTCCTATCGCAAACGCAACTACCACCTCGCCAGACGCTGGGCACCCGAATACTTCGCCACCTGGCCGCCGAGGACAGGGGACTAATAGACAATCCTCCTCGGTGGACTTTTACCTCGATTGGCATGGTCAGCATCTGGGCTGCGGACGCTCGCCTCGCTAAAAACCGCAGGCCCTTAAAATCGGATGTTCCAAAACGGATGCGACTTCCTCCCAAGCCAGTTGGCTATTCTCCCGCTCAAGGTCTGGGTAAAATCCGAAATCGAGATACACTTTGATGGCGGGAATTCGCCCGCTTGAGGTGCCGAGAAAACTGCGCTCGTGGAATCGCTTGAGATACGCCATCGCCACGGACATCATCGGCTTGGCAAGCCCGCGTCCCTGATAATCAGGGTGAATCGCAACCCAGTGAATCTGGCCCCAATCCTCGCCGTCTAAATCGGGCTGCCACCACGCTGTGATAGTCCCAATCTCTTCGCCGGCATCGGTGGTCAAATAAAAACTTCGGTCCTCCAGCGCCCCAAAATCGCGTTTGAATTCGCGTGCAAAAAGCTGGTCGTCAACGTCGAAGTACGGTTCCGCCGCTCGCTGAATCCGCGTCCAGATAGCCCCTTCATGCGGACGGTAATTCCGCATGACAAATCCTTTTGGGATCGGGAATTGCGGAATATCTTCCATGTGCTCGCGGATCATTCTAACACTATAGTTTTTCATCGGCACCTGCTGCTTTTTGTCCCATATTATAATAATATCCTATCGCTAGCCGATATTCTTGCATTTCGAGGGAGGTGAACATGCAAGCGAATCTCGTAACGTTGATCCGAATCTTCTTGGTGTTTTTGGTGATTGGGCTGTACAAAGTTAACACCATCGCCTGCGGTATAGCGGTTTTACTGACCATCGCCACCCTCTACATGGACGCACTCGACGGCATCATTGCCCGCCGCCTCGGCATTGAATCCGATCTAGGCGCGATGTTTGACATCGCCGGAGATCGCATCGTCGAGAACGTCTTTTGGGTCTATTTTGCGTCGATCGGCATGGCCAGCTTCTGGGCTGCGGCCATCGTCGTCGCCCGCAGTTTTCTCATCGACTGGCTGCGGACGCTCGCCTTTATAGAAGCGGGCCAAACCGCATTCGGTAGTAAGACAATGATGCAGAGCCGATGGGCGAAAGCACTCGTGAGCTCGCGCTTCAGTCGGGCGCTCTACGGCTTTACCAAGGCGGTCGTGTTTGTCTATTTGGGCGCGGTGCTGCTGATCCAGTCCGGCCAAGCCGAGTACGGTTGGTCAATCGGCGTATCCACGGAGTTGCTAGTTCTAGTCGGAGAGGCCATCGTCTGGTTGACGGTGGTGATGTGCCTAGTGCGGGGCGTCCCGGTAATATGGGACAGCCAAGACGTTCTGTTCCGCAAAATGTTTCCCGGCTTGTTGCGCGATTAGCCAGTACCGTGAAAGCCGCGATATTCGATCTAGACGGGACGCTGTTGCCCGGTACCAGCGCTGAAAGAGAATTTATCCGCTTCGCGCTGAAGATCGGCAAGCTGACCGCCCCAGAGGCGATTCGCACATTCCTGTCTTGGGCCGTCCGCATCCCTACCCGCGGCGTCCAGTCCAACAAGACCCACTTCGGCGGCGGCGAGATGGCCCTGCTTGCGGAAACAGCAGAAACCTTCTGTCGCCAGCAACTAACTCGCCGCATCCCAGCTCAAGCCCAGCGTCTGATCGCCGCCCATCGCGCCGCTGGAGATTGTCTCGGCATCGTGTCGGGAGCGCCGCAACTCCTGATCGCACCTCTGAAGAATCTCCTCGACCTAGATTTCGTCGTTGGCACCAAGCTAGCCTGCGAACAGGGACGCTTGACGGGCGATCTGGACGGCCCGCGCGTATCTGGGCGTGAAAAGGTCCACCAGTCAGAAGAAGTGGCGCTCACATGCGAATTCGACCTGCGCGAATCCGCAGCCTACGGAAACGCCTTCGACGATCGCTTCTTACTAGCGGAGGTCGCTCATCCCGTCGTGGTCAATCCAGACATCCGGTTAGCGCGTCTAGCTCGCCAGAAGGGCTGGCCGATCTGTGTTTTCTCTTGAAGGACAATCCACAAGATCGCTGAATATCTACGCCAAATTCGCGGAAGACGCGCCCGGCGGCACGCGGGAAAATTCCACCTCGAGATGCGTTTCAGGCACGTGCATATTGCTTTCGACAAGAGGCTGCCAAGTCCACAAGACCTGCCGCTGACTAGCGCGCTGATCGACGATCTGACGCCGCACTAGCCCAACCCGCCAGACATCGCCGGCGGCCGGGGGCAGGCTCTGCGCGTCCGCCAACCTTTTCAACCCCTCCCAAGGAAAGGCCAGTTCCACGCTCCAGCCTTGGTCGATATCATCCCGTTTGTTCAGGGTGCCCTCGACCTGGACCCCGACTTGCAATCCGGGAAAACGCCAGTGCGAAAAAGCCCAGCGCATGGCGCGATAATCGGAATTCGATCCCCCGCCCAAGACTTCGGGCCGATGCCCCGCCAAATCGAACTCCGGCACGTCGTAGCGACCGCCGCGCTGATAGGCCTCCTTCCAGATGTGGAACATCTCCGAGGTCGCACCCAGCGGATTGACAGCCAATTCGTAGTACGCCCCCCGACCGACGAGGAGCACGCCCGCGTTGTTGTCCTGCCGGACTGACAGCGGATCCTCTTCCTCCGCACCCCACACATCGCGATCTTCCAGCCAGAAGCCCACGTAAAAATTCTGATCGTCCCACAGCATGGCCGCCCGAGTGCCGAAAAGCGACCGCTGGCCAGTGTGGTCCCCAAAGCGCGGAGAGCGCGGTGCCCGAGACCACGCTTCCTCTCGCAGATGACCATCCACATCAATGGCGTCTTCGGTTCTATGGCAGATGTAGCGCACGGTCTTATTCATTGTTCACCCACCACCTTTGCGGAAAAATGTATCACACTGAAGCGATCCGGGATGTGCGAATCATAAGTTCCGTGACTGGTCCAAGCCCACCCCGGACACACCCGCGTACCGCCCTCTTCAATCCACTGGAAACGCGAAAAATCCATCCGCCATATATCCCCTTCCCGCGCCGGCAGCGAGCGCCCATCCGCCAAGTGCTTCAACCCCTGCCACGGAAAGGCGATTTCCGCGGTCCAGCCCCGGTCGGTATCCTTAGAATCATTGATGGTGCCATCTACCTGCACCGCCCATTGCAAACCCGGCATGTCCCATTCGCGGAAGGCCCAACGCCGCCCGCGCGGATGCCGGTGTCCCGACTGCGGTCCCCCGAGGGTATCTACCAGCCGAGTGCCCAGCAGATCGAATTCAGGCAGCTTGGCGTACCCAGCTTCGATATAGGCGTCCTGCCACACGTAAAACCGCTCCATGATGGTGCCCAAGGCATTCAGCTCGAATTCGTAATAGGTGTCCTCGCCGGCAATGAAGACCTCCACGTCGTTTTCCTCGCAGATCATGGAATCGCGCGTGGTATAGGTCGCCCGCACATCCGGCTCTTCCAGCCAGAAGCCCACGTACAGGTACTCGTCGTCCCACAGCACCGCAGCCCGAGTGTCGAAAAGAGCCGGTCGGCCCGGTTCCTCCAAGTCCTCAAAACGCGGCGATTTGGGCACCAGTTGCCACGATTCCTCGTCGAGATGTCCATCCACCACAATCGGGCCCTTTGCCCGATAGCTGGTATAGTGCTTCAAACCCTCTTCCGAATAGCCGTATTTACTCGTCATGTTTTGTACCTCCACTTTAACTTTAACCAAGAAATCCCCATCCACAACTCCTATTTACAGTCACTTATCGATCTGTGGACCTTGGTTGGGTTTTAGATCGTCTCCCACTTGCGCCGCGAAGTGCTTGGCGATAATCTGGAAGGAGGCAAAATAGAACATCCAGTAAGGAGACCACATGACTCCACCATTCGAACACATCCTCTACGAGAAAAAGGGCCGCATCGCCTATGTGACGATAAATCGCCCGCAAGTGATGAACGCCCTGCATCCCCCGGCCCACGCCGAGCTGACTAGGGCCTGGGGCGACTTCATCGCCGACGACCAAGTCTGGGTCGCCATTCTCACCGGTGCCGGCGAGCGCGCTTTCTCGGCTGGCACGGACCTGAAATACCGCGTCGAACAAACAGACGACGATCAGCTCCGCAACCCAGTCCACTCCCCGGTCCACATCCTCGACCGCTGCTACAAGCCGATTATCGCCGCAGTCAACGGTTATGCCATCGGCGGCGGCCTAGAACTGGCGCTGCACTGCGACCTGATCGTGGCAGCCGCAAGCGCCCGCTTTGGTTTTCCCGAGGCCCGGCGCGGCCTGCTAGCCGATGCCGGCGGCGTACTCAAACTGCCACGCCGCATCCCCTACCACTTAGCTATGGGCATGCTGCTGACCGGCAAGCTATTCTCGGCACAGGAAGCCCTAGCCATGGGCTTGGTCAATGAAGTAGCCGACGACGAACCCGTGATGGCCACGGCCGAACGCTGGGCCGCCGAGATCCTAGAGTGCGGTCCCCTCGCCGTCCAAGCCGCCAAGCAGGTAGCACTCCACACCATCGAGACCCCCATCTCCCAAGCGCAGTGCCAACTGGAAGACCTGACGGCCGTGCGCCGCCTGCGGCTGTCGGAAGACTACGCCGAAGGGCCGCAGGCATTCGCCGAAAAACGCAAACCACAATGGAAGGGAAGATGATATTCTTGAGGTGTCGAAATTGACGAAGAAAAGCTATTCAGGTATGCTTTTATAGAATGATTCTTAACGAGGGCTGATATGACCAACAAACTCAAAAATGCTTTCGACAAAATCTCAACTCTGAGCGAAAAAGAGCAGGACGCTATCGCGGAAGCTCTCCTAGCGGTAGTAGATGAGACTTGGGGTCCAGAGGACGATAAGGACGAAGCCGAATGGGATGCTCTAGTGGGTTCAAAAAGATCTCATGCTTGGTTAGACAAAATGGTAAAGCAAGTTCGGCAGGATATTCAAGAAGGGAAGGTCTATGATTTTGATCCCAGCGACTCGAACCCGTCAAGTCCATGAGATCAAAGACTCACCCCGGTTTCTGGGATGCCTATTATCAGCTCCCCAAGACCATTCAAACTAGGGCGGCAGTCGTCTATAAGAGATGGCGCAAAAATCCGGATCAACCAGGGCTTTCCTTTAAACCAGTAAAAGGAAAGCCCTTTGTCTATTCAGTGCGTATCGGACGGCAGTGGAGAGCATTGGGACTCAAAGAGGGGGATACGATCACTTGGTTTTGGATCGGCCCACATTCTGAGTATGACCGACTCATCTCTTAAGGCTAGCCCTTGCTGATCAGGAACCCATCCGCAGCGGCATGAGCACGGCAGCGTGGTGTTCCTCCCCCGCCTTGAAGTGAAGGGCTGCCTCGCTATGCCTGAGATATATTCGTATCTCCTCTGCTGCGTCTTTCAGTGCCTCCACAATCGTCTTGAGAAAGTCGTGATTGAGATCGACGCGGAATGATCCTCCATCCTCGATGTTCGTCACATCAGCAGGGCAACTCACGGAATGTTCCCAGTCCGGGAGATCGTCGCCGTGCAAATCGTCCGCACTTTCCTCGGTCCGACTAAACCCCTGATCCCGCGTCGTTCGCAACGCCAGTCTCCCTTCCACACTCGACACCCGCATCTGTACGCGGGGCATGTACTCCCAGCCGCTTTTCCCCAGTTCGTGACGCTCTCTGAGGAACGGCTCAATCTCCTCTAAGCAGGCCATCAGACTCTCGCTGCGCACGACCGTCAAAATCGGACCGGGAGTGCCGACGGCCTCTTGGTACTTGAGGTACGGTCCCGGAGTTGCAGGGAACGTCATCCTGCGGCCGTCCGCGGTCTGCAACGTGGCTGATTCCTCTTCGAGAATCAGCGTCGCCGAGTCAGTCTCCGGGATCATTTCAGGGCGCAGCGAATCGAGAATCATCGGGGCCGGCAACGACGCTAGCCCCTTACTCGACCAGTTGAGGAGCCGCGAGCCGTCCGTTGCGACAACTCTGCCGCCAGCGTCGAGACAGACGCAGTGCATAATGGGCCGCTTGGGATCGTCGCTTGTGAAGCGAGCTACGTGACGCAGTCCGGCCAGATCGTCCGGGCCGAGTTCGAATGTCTGTGCAGTGCTAGATTCCGCCATCGCCATGATCTCCTTTTGCAGGCGTTTCCGGGCCTTTTGCAGACGGCTCTTTACCACTCCGGTTTGGAGGTGCAGCAAGTTTGCTGTCTGCTGATATGAATAGCCCTTGAGGTAGTGGTGGACGATCACGTCTCGGTGGGAGTCACTCAACCGTCCGATCGCCTTCCGCACCAGCGCCCTAATCTTCTGCTTCTCCTGCTCCGGCGGTGCCGCCAAGTCGAGCTGATCCAGCAGATTGAGTTGCGTGATACGACGCCGCTGCCACATGCGCGCTTTGTTGTCCGCGATCGAGCACAGCCAAGCGCCGAATCGCTCGGGAGCGCACAGATCTGCTAGCTGCTGGTACGCGGCAATAAACGCCTCCTGCAGAACGTCCTCTGCCGCCTCATGCGAGCCCAGCCTGCGGGTGAGCCGGACCAGCAACCACGGCGTGTGTTCCTCGACGAGCAAACCAAACGCCGCCGAGTCGCCAGCGGCCGCCTTCTGCACGCAATTTTCTCCATTCCGTTCCATGATCACCCTTATAGTTGCTTCTAGGCGAACAAAGGTATCCAAAAAAGGAACAGGCGAGACAAATCCCGCGAGCATCTTCAATTCCGGCTAGTTGTTCTTTGATGGGTCGGACGCGAGTCGGACGCGCTAGAAATTGTACACCAAGCTCAGATCAACGAAGCTGTCGCGTCGGGTCTCGTAGTGAATCTCCGCTTGGTCGATATTGAGGAGATAGATCGCCTCTAGGTTCACAGACCACTGGTCAGCAATACGCCGCTCCAACGCGACGGCCAGTGCGCGCGTAGAACGGTCCACATCCCCCAGCATACTAGCGACAATTTCACTGCTCTGAACGTCGTTGAGCGCAAGGCGAGCGGCGAAGAAGAGATCGTTTTCGAGCGTATTGGGCGAGCGGCTTGGGGTTGCATTGCGGCCACGCCCGTCGTAATTCCATTCGCCGAGCAGACTGAGATCGGCAGCCGAGCCAAAAACGGAATAGAACGTGTACTCGCCGCCAAAAACAGAAGCAACGTAATCCTCTTCCCGGCCAGACAGGTTGCGAGCACCGGCGCGCTGGATAGCCTCCAGCTTGAACAACCAAGAGCCGACCGTTAGCTGAGCGTCCAGCCCAAATTGGCGGATTTGCGCGTAGTACTGACCTAAGGCCGGTGCGCCGCTAGAGTCCAAGAGTAGCTTCAGAGCAGGCTCCCGGCTGGTGCCCTCGAATGCACTCACCCCCAGATCGAGGAGTCCAAAACTGCGACTGTACCGAGCGGCGAAATCCACGTGCCGCTCCTTGGCCTCGCTCTCGTACTCGACATGCTCAGCTTCTACCACGAGCGGCAGACGCAGGCGACCCGCTCGGCCCGGAAAGGTGCGGACGCGGTGATAGGGTAGCCCCAGTATTTCCATCACACCCCAATCGCTAGACCAGGTGAAATACACCATAGGTTGCCCCAACTTGGCCTCTCCGGCCGGATGTTCGACGAAATCGACTTGGTTGACAATATCGACCAAATGCTGCGATTCAGTGACGCCCCAGAACACTTGATCGACGCCCACGCGCAGTTCCCATTCGCCGTCGCCGATTCCGCCGAATAGCAGCAGATAGGCTTCGCGCAGGTCAGCATGGGTGCGGCGCGAATCTGCATTGTCGTAGCGAAAGAACGGAGCGAGCGTGAGGCTTCTGCCCCCGGCGTCTTCCAGATAGAGTTCGGGCTTCGCAACAAAGCCGCTCGCGAGTGAGCGTTGGCCGGGGTGGGCACCGGCCTGGGGGAACCAGCGGCTTTCGACATTTATACGCCCGGAGAACTCGTGCTCAATCTCAGCCCGCGCCTCGACGGCAAAGACCAAGGCCAAAATCCCGACAGCGCCGAAGGCCGCACGATTCTTCGAATCCCCTTTCGACACCCTCAAAAACAGCGACAAAACCACCGACAGCGCTGTGACTACTACGCCGAGCACAAACACATCTCCCACGGCCTCGGCCAGCGCCGAGTGGAGTGTACTCAGCAATGCGTCCGCCATCTGAGCTTCCGTGAATTCGGCTCTCAGCACATCCAAGGCGGCCGGATCGATAAGTGCCCTCGGATTGTCCTTGATGGCGTCCAACCGACCCGGGCCGAGCGCCGCCCTGACCGCATCGGCAACAGTCTCTTCCACTCTTGTAGAAAATCTATGCGTCATCACAACGCCTAGCACGGCGAGTCCCAGCGTACCGCCGATCAGCCGGTAGAACTGTAGCGCCGCAGTAGCAGTGCCCACGAGTCTAAACGGCACCGTGTTCTGAACGGCGAGGTTGAATGTGGCCAGCACGCCGCCAAGCCCAAGCGCCATGATCACAACGCATCCCACGGCCATCGAGGAACTGGTATTCGCGTTCATAGTAGAAATGAGGTACATACCGAGGGCCATCAATCCCGTACTGATCAACGCCTGTCGTCGGAAACGTCCATCCCTTTTAGCGAGCATTCGCCCTGACGCGATCGCACCAACGACAATTCCAAGTATCAAGGGGGTCAGGAAACCGCCGCTACTGGTAGGCGAGGCACCCAGGACGCCCTGAAAAAAGAGCGGTAGAAAAACAATAGTTCCATACAGTCCAAAGCCAGCGAGAAACGCGACTACTGTTGCAACGGCAACCACTCTGGATCTGTATATCTCGAAAGGCATAATGGGAGCAACCGCCTTCGATTCTGCGATTGCAAATATCGCCGTCATAACCAAGCCGAATACCAATAAGCCGATAACCTGCGGTGTATCCCACGCATAGTAAACGCCTACTATGGACAACGCGAGCAGTATGGGCACTACGGAGAGTACCAGAGTTACCATGCCAAGATAATCCAGATTGCGGTTTTGCACCTCGGGCCGGATCGGCGGAAAAGTCCGAATAATCAGCAGTAGAATCGGAATCCCGATTGGAATATTGATGAAGAATATCCAGTGCCACGAAAGTACATCAGTGAGGACGCCGCCCAGCGTCGGTCCGATAACCGAAGCCACGCCGTACACTAGACTTATTAATCCTTGATACCTACCTCGAACTTCGGGTGGGAACAGATCGGCAGTTACCAAGAATCCATAGGCCATGATAGCTCCGCCGCCGATCCCCTGTACGGCGCGGAAGGCGATGAGCTGATTCATGGTCTGACTCATGCCTGCCGGTATAGAGCCGCCGATGAAGACCACTATGCCAAGGACTAAGAAAACCTTGCGCCCGTACAAATCGGTTAGCCGCCCCACAATCGGAATCGCTACCGTGGCCGCGACCAAGTATGCGGTCGCAGCCCATGTGTAGCGATCGAAACCACCGAGGTCCGCGATGATGACGGGCATTGCAGTGGCGACGACGGTCTGACCCAGCGCGGCCATAAACATTGCCAGCATCACGCCCAACATCGCCAGCATCACCTGTTTTGTGGGAAGTTGTACGAAGTCTTTTTCCATCGCCTGCTCGGTGAAAGCGGCTAAAGGCGCGTAGCGCGTTTAGGTCGTAAAAAGAGGTTCCTAATTCTACTGCTTAACTGATGTTACGCACGGGTATGGGGTATGGGATGCTGTCACGCCTAAAGGGCACGGTGAAGTGCTTCGAGCTGCGTTTTGGACCCCTCCCCAGGCCCCTCCCCGACACGGGGAGGGGAGCTTTGGTTCCCCCTTCCTCACAGGAAGGGGGCTAGGGGGTAGGTCCACGTCAGTGCTTAAGGAACCTCATACGGCGACGGGAATCTTGGCACAGAACAGCATCAACGCGCCCGTTTTAGCCCGGTTCGCGTAAAATCGCGCTCGTCGAGGTCTGTCTGAAATTGAAAATCCGCCCAAGTCAGCACGGTGCTTTTCCCAGTCAAATGATTTTCCATCGTCATCTCGCCAGCGCGCCAGTAACGCTCCAAGTACTGCTGGTAATTCCCCAGCATAAGCGTCTTCAAATGGGCATCCTTGCGGTCGTAGTACTCCACTTTCCACACGCGCAGTTCGTCCTTGTCGCGCCAGACCACCTGGCGGCTATAGCCGGATTTCTTATCGACGGGAACGCGTTCGGAGACCGTGCAGGTCAACTCGCCACAAGGCTCGTCGCGCAGGTAGCGGTAGGTGAATTTCTCCACGGCCTGGGGGGTCAAGTCCTCATAGGCAAATTCACTCCCCATGAAGGAACCGGATCGGTTCGACGAACTAATGCGCTTGACTCGCTTCAGCGCGGGCAGATAGAGCCATTGATCATCCGCGTTTTCCCGATGCGCGTGAATGAGCAACGCCGTTCCCTGCACATCGCGCGGCTCATCGAACACAAACAAGCTCTTGTCGCCATCGTCGGCGACTTCGAGGACTTTTACTCGAAGCTGGCGTCGGCTCTCCTGCCCGTGCTTGTTGCGCAGCACCATGGTTTGTTGGGCCGTAAAGTTGCCAAAGCCCTCCTCGCGCGCGTGAGAATCCTCGGCGATTTTCAGTCCAGCTTCCTCGGGCGTGGCGCTTTCGGCATGAGCGAATGTTGTCGCGCCAAGATAAGTCAAAGTGATCAGACAAAGCGCAAAAAACGGCAGCATGGATCGCGTGGAAATCATGTCTTTCTCCGGTCGATGGCAATCAGCAGCGTTGGCAGGAGTAAAAAGTCGGCGACAAGCGCGAAGACAATCGTGATCGTGACCAAAAGGCCGAGCGCCCAGCTCACCTCAAATCCCGAGGTGGCAAACACTAAAAAGCCGACCGACAAAACCGCGGTCGTCGTCCATAAAGCGTGCCCCACCATGTGGAAGGCAGAACGCACGGCCTCGGGTGCTGGCAGGCCCTCGCGGCGGGCCTTCAGATATTTGCTCAGAAAATGAACCGTATCATCTACGACAATGCCGAAGACAACAGCGATGACCACCGAGGACGCAATGCCCACATGGCCGACCAGATAGCCCCACAAGCCGAAGCTCATAATGGCGGGAATAAAATTGGGCAGCAGGCTGAGGAGCCCGATTCGCACGCTCTTGAAAATCCAAATCAGGATGAACGAAATGAGCACCATAGCCGTGATCGTACCGCGCAACATGCTGTTAATGTTGCGCAGCGACAGATGGGCAAACACGACACTCAGGCCCGATGCTTCCTGGGCAAAAGCGGGTGCATTGGCGCGCAGCCAGACTTGGGCGCGCTCATCAAGTTCGCGTATATCGCGCGACCACGCATTTTTGGTTGTCACGACTAGACGCGTAGCGGATTTGGCAACATCAATGCGATCGTTGAGGTCACTGCCAAACGGCAGCGAAAGCTCGTACAGCAACAGGTACTGCGCCGCAAGGTCCGAGTCTTCGGGCAAGCGGTAAAAGGCTAGATCATCGCCGTGCATGTTTTTGTTGAGACGCTTCATAATGTCCGAAAACGCCTGGACATGAGTCACTTCAGGTTGCTGCCGATACCACTCGGCGAACGCATCAACCTTGCGCAAATAGTCGGGATCAGTGATGCCGCCTTCGCGCCCGGCACTCAGCGAGTATTCCAGCTTGTCTAAGCCGGTTAGGTTATCAATGACATAATCCGTATCGCGCCGGAACTCGTAGCGATCATCAAAGTACTGCGCCATGTTGTCGCTTAGCTCAATGCGGGGAATGCCGATTGCTAACACCACGATCACCGAGGACATGGCCACAAGCAGGAATGTACTCCGAGCGATGACAAAGTCGGCGAAGCGGTCGAAGAACGCCGTTCCCTCGGCTTGGACGCGGGGCGCGCGCAACGGCAGAATCGACAGCAATGCCGGCAGCAGCGTCATGGTGTATATGAGAGCGCATAATACGCCAAACGCCACGTAATTGCCCAAGACGTGAAACGGCGGCGAATCCGAGGCGTTCAGGCTGAGGAATCCTATCGCTGTTGTAACCGAGGTGATGAATACTGGATAGGCATTAATGCGAATCGATTCGACAATCGCCGCATTTCTATCCAGACCGCGCCGCATACCCAGTAAAACACTCGTGACAATGTGAATCGAATCCGCAATGGCGATCACCATGACAATAATCGGCACGCCGGCGTTGGTGGGGCTGAACACTACGCCATTCCAGCCGGCGAATCCCAAGGTCGTATTGACGACAAACACCAGCACGGCGACAACGGCCAACGTGCTGAGAATCGAGCGCAAGAGAATAATGGTGGCACCTACGATGATGACAAACACAATAGGTGTCAGGGTCTGCATGTCGTCCTGTGTAGCATCGGAGAACGCCCGATGCATGACGACATCGCCGGTCATGTAGTAATCGATATCCGGGTGACTCGTGCGGGCCTCGGCTAGGAGTGAGTGGAGATAATCGGTGATTTCGACTACGGCCTGATCTGGATTTTCAGGCAGAATAAAATTAATAGCCACCCCAGCCGTGCGTCCGTCGTGAGCGACCAGCCGCCCGGCAATTTCAGCCGCGTCCAGCGCGATCTTTTCGATTCGCACCACGTCAGTATCGCTCAGTGCAGATGCGTCCTCAACGAGCGGCGCGACGACCAAATCGTCCTCAAATGCTTCGCTGTGGGTATAGTTAGTAAGGGAATTGACGCGACTAGAATAAGGCGCGCGCCACGCAGCCTCGGTCAATTCCTCAATCGCACCGAGCGCCTCGCGGGTGAACACCGAGCCATCGCGTGGCGCAACGGCAATCAGCGCCGCATTGGAGACGGAATACGTGTTCTCCAAGGCGTCGAACGCGGCCAGTTGCGGATTGTCGGCGCTGAACAGAACGCGATAATCGTTGGTAACAGTGATGAAACGAGCACCCGCCGTGATGGCGAGCATGACCAGCGTTGCGAGCGCAACGACCAGCCAGCGGCGGTGCAGAATGGCGGCGATGTAGCGTTCCAATTGCATAGATATTTTCTAAAGCGTCGCAAGAGACGAGTTGCGGATAACAGAATGCGGTCTCACCAACGCGATGGGTCTCCGTGTAGCTCGTCGGGCAATCGGTAACTGATCCCCTCTTCTTCGAGCACAGATATGTCGAGCATGGTCATAAAATTTTGCGTGCGCAGACCTTTGGCACGCTGCCCAGGTCCTCTAAGGGCATCAATAACTTCTTGGACTCTGCGCCGCATCCGCAAATACACCAACGCCCCGGTCGTCCGACTTTTCGGGAACATGAGTTGGTCGGCGAGCTCGTCTCCGAGCAAGGCGCGCGAAAGGCGGTATCCATAGCTAAGCAGGGCCTTGCGCTCGTCTTTGTCTTCAATGCCGATCACTAAGGGGGCCGAGTTAATCACCGAGTTGGCCATGGCAATGGCTTCCACGCCAAAGGGCGGTTCGCACATATAGCCCACGCGGAATATCTCGCGAGCTTCGGCTTCATCGCGAAATATGAGCGCGTCGGGCACTCCCATCAGCCAAGCGGTGTAGCGCCAGATTTGCATAAAACTGTCGCGCTCTTCGTCGTTCAGCCGCGCGCCAATCCTCCCGGCTGCCCACAGCATCATTCCAGAGAAGTTACAGGACGCGAGCGCGATGTGGGCAGCACTCAGCGGCATTCCGTGCGCTTCTTGGTCCCAGTCTTCAGAAACGAGCAACTGTTGCCTGACCCGCGCGTGTACCAGCCGGAGGCGGACGGACAGTTTCCAACCCTCGCCGTGCCGCTCTAGGCCGCCTGGCAACATAATCTCCAAGAGATGCCGGATATTCTGCCGCAACCGCCGCACACCCCGATCGGTCAGCCGCCCCGTGATGAAAAACGATTGGCTGATTAGCGTCGTGAAACCCCGGACGATGATATCCGTGACAAACGCGGTGAGAAACAGGTCTGAGTAGGCGTGGAATTTGCGGCATCCGGCATACACTACCTCGGAATCGAACCACTCAGGCGGCGTACTAATCCGATCAAAGAACTCTCTTATTTCCTCCGGTGCCGCGCGCAATGCCTCCGCATCCTCATCCATCCCAGCCCTGATGAACTCGGCCTGCTGATCTTGGTCAGCGGCAGCTATTACATTGACTAGGGCATCGGCTTCGGGATCGCCGATAAGCGTGTGCTCAATGTACTTATCGGCAAGCTCGGGATCGGACGCACGGGCCTTTTCGTACCCAGGCTGATATGCAATAGGTATTTGCATTCGGCGAGACCTATTGAACCTTGACGCCTTGTCGCATTTAGTCCAACGTGTTGAAAGAACCTTTTTGTTAGTCCAACCTATTATACTTACTCAACTTATGGATTGTCAATCACATAAAATTCCTATTGAATTTACCACTCCTACACGAACTTCGGCCCGCCGCAGCCATCGTTGACCACGTGGCTGCGCACTGGAATCGCCTCTTGGTCGGGAATGACTAATTCGAGCGGCGAATCATTCTCAATGACAGTGCCAGCCCCCACGCGCACTCCGGCCCCCAATTTAATCGCGCCAGGCCGTGCAGTCCTCGCTATGATCGTGCCAATAGATACCGACACGCCGATCCGGCAATCCGGGCCAATCGCGACGATGCCGTTGATTTCGGTGTTGGCTCCAATCGCCGTGTGGTCGCCCACCTCCACGGGGCCGAAAATCCCGGCGTCCGTGCCAATAAAAACGTAGTCGCCAATAACGGGATGGCGCTGCTGCACCTTGCCACTGAGGCCGCCCAAAGTACACGGGTAAATGTGGCACCCGCTGCCGATGATACCCGTCTGCCCGGTGGTGATGCCGCGATGGGGGTGGTCGAGAAAGTTGGCATCACCCATCTGCGTTTCGGGATGGATATCCGCCTGGTAGTAGCGTCCCCCCAACTCGGCAATGGCCCGTGGCAGCAAGGGCACCGGCCGCCGCGTCAGGCCGGATTCGCCGGCCACCGAGCCGGAGCGCGTTAGAGCGTGGGCAATGTCGTGGTAGAACAGCACTCGCCAGCCCGGATAAGTGCTCATCACGAGCTGCATCTGATAGTCGAAAATGAAGTCGCACTCCAGCGCGCCGAGGAAGTCGCGATAGTGATCGAAGTCGCGGCGGCGAATAGTCTCTTCCAAAGCGGCCCGGAAATCGATCTTGAGTAGCTGCTCCTGCGTCAACCCACAGTTGTCGAGCAAATAGGCGTCCCAAACGGCCGGATCCCTAAGCGCGGCAAAGCGGTTCCAGTGAGCGCGCACCTTGTAGGCGGGCAATTCCCACAGCAAGCAGATGGTGTTCATCAGGGCCTTCTCTTCAGCGCCTTCGCTCTCGCCGACCGCCAAGAACGACTGCGCGATCATCGCGTAGAGCTGGTCGGCAATCTCGCCGATGGCCTCGTCGAGCGATGGCTTTTGATGCCCCGGCCCGAGGGCATTGTGCGAGCCAGGGGCGACGCATTCGAGCAAGTTGCCCAAAACCGTTTCCAGCAAATCGCGATTGACAAACCCGCGCCCAGAGCGCTGCGAGAGAATGTCCCGGTCAACCGCGTCAATGCGCAGTGCGGCGACCTCCTCTGCGGTGTAGATCGGCACCAACTGCTCTAACAGCCGCTCTAACAGCTCCCACTTGCGGCGTTGATACGCAGTGTCAAACAGCGTGGAATTGTTCATCTGTTGCTCCCCATTCTGCCTCCGCATAATTTTAACGAAACTTATGGAACGCACGCCGGGTTGCAACCCGGCCTCACGCTTACAGGGAGAAACCATGCACCCATTTGAATCATTGGTAGTACGCGAAGGCGCAGTCGGCATCCACTGGTTTGGCCAGAGCACGTTTGGCCTCAAGGATGCGCAGGGAACTATCGTCCAAGTCGATCCCTACTACCCCCACGACCGGCCAGCCGACCGCTTCATCCACGCCCGCCCCCCACTGCACGAAGCGTCGCTGCACACGGATTTCGTCCTCCTGACCCACGACCACGGCGACCACACTTGCACAGAGTCCATTGCGCGCATTGCCGCGGCCTATCCAGCCGTGCAGATCGTCGGCCCAGCCGAGAGCATCCAGCGCATCCGCGACGCTGGCATTACGGCCACAGCAACGACAATTGCCGCCGGTGAGGCCGCCAAACTGGGCACCATGACGGCCCACGCAGTGTACGCCAAGCCCCCAGAGGGCCTGCCCAACGACGACATTGCCCCGCCCGATGTAACCCACCTCGGCTACGTGGTGGAGGCCGACGGCGTGCGCGTGTACATCTCCGGCGACCCGGTCAACACGTTCGCCGAACACGAAGCACTACTCGCGCCCATCCGCGACCTCGCGCCCGACATCGGGCTGCTGACCAATCACCCCAGCGAAGGAGAATTCCCCTTCTTTGCTGGCTCGGCCAAGATGGCCTCGGCGCTCGGCCTCAAGGCCGCAGTGCCAGCCCATTACGCCTGCTTTGTCGCCCGCAACTACGATCCCCGAGAATGGGCAGACGGGTTACAGAACGTCGAGCCGATAATCATCCCGTACAATCAATCCACAGTCTATTCGCCCCGCTAGTGTCCTATAAGACGTGTTGATTTTATCATCTTTATTTGCTTATAATTATGAGCATCGCCCAACGCGCCAAGGTTTTCCACCTAGGCGTTCACTTCAAACGCAAGGAGTTATATAATGCGGCGATTTACAATCGCAGGCATTTTCAGCCTCGCCCTCGTAGGGGTGGCAAATGCCCAATTTTTCGATCCCCCTGCCCTAGCGGATCGCAACGGCAGTCAGGGATTTTGGTTTTACATGCTCGAAGTTCCCGATCCCGGTGCTATCACCATCGACGCCCATAGCGACGACTGGGGTTGGTTCGACCCTGAGTACACCCTGACCATGGACGAGTGGCGCGACGAAGGCGACCGCCCGGCTCCCGACCGCGACGACCTGTTCATCACCACCTTCATGGGTTGGAAAGGCGGCGACGACAATCGTTGGTATTGCTTCTTAGAAGCGGTTGACGACGTGTTGGCGCACGCCGGCACAAACGTCGCACGCTGGGACGGCGACATGCTGCAGGTCGGCCTCGACCCGCAGGATCACGGGCGCGAGCGCAGCCCGGCTTCCGGCTACACCATGGAGTGGCTGATGGCACCGGGTGACCTCAGCCCGCCGACCAACGTCGCTTTCCGCTACACCGAGCAAGAAGCGTGGGCCGAGTACGGCGAATCGCCGTGGATCGAAATGGCCGTGCGCGTCGATCCGCCCGAAGCCTGGGCCGCCGACCTGTGGGCCGAAGGCGGCACCACGTACTACGAGTGGAGCGTCAAAGTTCTCGCCTTCCAAGAGGACGCTGGTCCGTCGGCGAGCGAAGTATGGCAGCTAGACGCAGTGGCCGGTGAAGACGGCGCGGGCCTGCCTTTCGCCATGTGGTACGAAGACGGCGAAGGCCCGGATTCGAGCTTCTCGCCCAACGAAGACGGCACCCCGGGCGGTCGCAACGACTGGACCACCCGCGGGCCCGAAGCCTCGTCGCGGCAGTACTACTCCATTGCCAAGCTGCTGCGCATTGGCGAGTACACGGCCGCCACCTCGGTCGAGTCCTCGACTTGGGGTAAGATCAAAGACTCGTTCTAAACACAAGGCGACCGACCGGTCGTTAATCGTAGGGGCGACCGGCTGGTCGCCCCTACATTATTTTTAGGGGATTGCATCGTGGACAAACGGCTATGGGCTTGGTCCTTACTGCTGACCCTGCTGCTGGGGGCTTGCGGCCGCTACTTTCACACGCCGCTCCAGCCCGCCAGCCACCAAGCCGAGGGCATGACCGTCAACGACGACGGCTCCATCACCTACGCCCTCGACCGCCTGTCGATTGAGCTCAAGCCCATGACGGACGCGGAATTAAACCGCCTCGCCCCCGGGCCAGACCTGTCCAACAACCCCTATACCTTTGGTGAATGGACGGCCCCAGGCGACGAGTGGACGCCGCCGCGCTTTACCGTCTTTCGGCTCAAGGTCAACAACTATCAATTTCCCAAGGTCAAAATCGACCCGCTCAACGCGAGTATTACCGCGGCCAACACCCGGCAGTACGCGGCGCTGAGCTACGCCCAATTATACCAGTATTTTCGCTCGTTTTGGCTGGGCCGCACTGGCCAAGGGCGCAAGACCTTTCAAGCTCGTACAGACGCGCTCAAACGGACGCTGTACAGCGGAGCTATGGTCTTCAGCGGCAGCGAAGAACAGGGGTTTTTGGTTTTTCCCGTCCTCGACGACGATGTCCGCGCGATCCAAGTACACATTGAGAACATCGTCTTGCGCTTCGACTATACAGACGCCCCCTTAGAGGCGATTGACCTGAGCTTCTCCTTCCAGCGCGACACCCTGCAAGGGTATGACCCCTCGGCCGCGGCGCGGATCAACTGATGACCGCCCCCGCGCCCAGATCCCTCGTCGGCATCTTCCTAGCGGTGCTTGGGGGGCTAGCGCCAAGCGACGCGCAAGTCGAGGTGTGGCACATCGGCAAGGGGGGGCTTACGTGGGTTTCACAGGCCGAGACCCAGATCGGCGCGCTGGACGTCGATGGTGCCCTACAGCCTCTAAAGCTCCAAGCCGGCGAAAACCTCATCGAACTGCTCCGCGCTTCGGGCCAGCGCTTTCTCAACGGCCAGCCCCGCGACTTCACCCTTGGCGGCCAGCCGCGAGCGTGGTCCAACGACGGCTTCTTCAACCAAATCTCCGGCCCCCTCGACCTGATCGACGGCGATCCGGCGACCTCCTCGTCGGGCGTGTTCAAGACCGCCCA
>JAJDYK010000129.1 GCA_022825185.1 Candidatus Latescibacterota bacterium
ATATAAGCCGCTTGGGCGAAGACATTGTATTCGAAGAGAACCTCCGGGGGCGCACTTTTACCTTCCACTCTACTTGGGGTCTTTTCAATCCCAAACGCATTGACCCAGGGACGCGGCTGCTCATCGATCACATCAAAGCCGAACCTGCCGATTGCTGCCTCGACTTAGGGTGCGGATATGGTCCCATCGGCTTGGCATTGAGCCATCTCTGCCCCGAAGGCGAGGTTCATCTGATCGACAAGGACTTCGTCGCCGTCGAGTACGCGGCGCAAAACGCCGCACGCAACGGACTGACCAATTGTCGCGCCTATTTGAGCAACGCCTTCAGCCATGTCCCCGCCCACGTGCGCTTTGACACCATTGCCTCCAATTTGCCCGCGAAAACGGGTAACGAACTCCTGACGATCATCATGCACGATGCCTGCGCCCGTCTCAAGCCGGGTGGACACCTGTGGGTCGTCACCATTGCTGGGCTAAAGGAGTACATCAAGCGCAACTTCAAAGAAGTCTTTGGCAACTATAAAAAGATCAAACAGCGGGGGACGTACCTACTATCTCTGGCGGTTAAAGAGTAGAGGTTCTTAAACCCCAGGCACCCGTTCTCCCCCATCTGCGTCCATCTGCGGATACCTAAAGCAGCTCCTCGTTCACCTCGACGCCAAATCCCGGGCCTTCGGGCAGTACTAAGTGCCCCTCCTGCGGTTGCGGCTCCCCCAGCCATAGCTTGTCGCGCACCGCGTCGCGCCGGCCCATAACCATCTCGGCCAAACTGTCGCCGTAGCCAGCCGCCAAAAAGTGCAGCCCCCAAATCTCGCCGCCGCGGTGAGGCACCAAGGGGACGCCGTGGGCTTGGGCCAGCTTGGCAATGCGCAACGCCGCCGTCAAACCGCCGCACCAGGTGACGTCCGGTTGCCACAAGTCCAGTGCCCGCATCCTAGCGATATGCCCGAAATCCCGCGCAGTGAATTCGTGTTCGCCGCCAGCCAACAGAATGGGGTGGATCTGCGGACGCAACGCCGCCAAGCCATCTAGGTCGTCAGGCAACAGCACGTCTTCAAACCAGTATATGTTGAACGGCGCGAGTTGCTGCGCCACGGCCACGGCAAAGTCGGGCGACCACGACATGTACGCGTCAATCATCAAGAGCGCGTCTTCGCCCAAGGTCTGGCGCGCCCCTTCGGCCCACTCAAGTATGCGCACCGCATCAGCAGCTTGGCTTCCTTGCTGCGTCTGTGAAGACTTGTGGGCATTAAAGCCCAAGTCGCGATACCAAGCGCAGTCTGGGCCTGTGGCGTAGGCCCGCACTTCGTCCCGTTGCCGACCACCCAACAAGTCGCAGACGGACTTTCCTTCGGCCCGGCCCAAGGCATCCCATAGCGCCAAGTCCACGCCGCTGATGGCCATGACGGCGATTCCGCTGCGGCCATAGGGCAAGCTGGCCTTGTATTGGTCGTCCCAGAGCCGGGCGATATCTTCAATGCTGTTGATGCTGCGGCCCACCAGCAACTCGCGCAGGTGGCGGTTGATCACCTCTGCAGCAGCAATCCCGCCACCACCCGCTCCCCAGCCGCTGACGCCGACATCTGTATCGATGCGCACGACCATCTGCCAGAAATGCCGACGCCAAGCCGCGGGCGCGACGCGATAGCGGGGATACATCGACTGCACTTCGGTTATTTTCATGCGTAACCCCTTGTGTACATTTTGTTTTTATCGCCTTCCGTTTTGGTAATAATCCGCTTCGTGTCGTATTATTTGCATATCAAACACCTTGTATTCTATATCCCCATTATAGGAACAGTCCATGTCCTTAGGACGCAACCTGAAAGAGCTGCGACAGCAACAATCGCTCAACCAGAAAGACCTCTCAGACCGCTCCGGCGTCTCCCAAGCCACCATCTCCCGCATTGAAACCGGCCGCGTGCGCCAGCCAGGCTCGTCGGCCCTAAAAAATTTAGCTGACGCCCTCGGCGTCTCGACCGACTCCCTCATGGACGATACGGCGCACTTGGCCCGAGTCCACAAAGACCGTTTGCATCAAATCGCCGAGACCCTCAACTCCTTTGTCATCCACGAAAATGGACAGGTACACCTCATTAGCCAGACCTTGGCCGACCTATTGGGTTATCGCGGGGAAGAATTGCTAGCCAAAGACGGCACTGAGCTGCTGTTCGCCCCCCAGTCCCGTCCTGAAGCTCGGCACATGGTCGCCAGCGGCTCGTCCAATGCCTATGAAGCGCTCATGGTGCGCGGTGACGGCAGCTTTCTTCCCGTCGAGATCACCAACGTCAATATCAGCGAAAAAGAGCGCTTGGCCATTGTGCGCGACATTACCGCTCACTGCTGTCAGCAAGGGGCCTTCCGCGTCTTGCAGGCTGGTTGCGAAACCGACAAGATGCGCGATCTGGGTAAGGTCGTGCGCATCCTCGGCGACGAATTAGAGGCGATGGGCGTCCAATTCGAGGCAGTTGACCTGCAAGTCATAGACGAACAAAGAAACCTCTTGGCTTGCTATCGCGCCTATTCTGAAGCGCGTGGTTACCGCTCCTCACAGAACGTGGTAAATCTCCAAGATTCGCTCGATCACTTTGCCTCTTTGCGGAGATTGGTCAGCTACTGGCACCGGGACAAGGCCTGGGAGCGCGAGGCCGACGAGGATTTTCGCCAGATGACCCAAGAAATTTTCTCGGACTCGATGTATCGCCCTGGCCTGCTGGTCGACATACCCTTTGCACAGGGGATGTTAGGTTTAGGGCTACTCATGGGCGGACCGAGGCCCCCCGAACGGCTGCCGACCATCCTGCACGAGTTCGCTCGCTCAATCTCTTTGGTCGTCAAGCGGCTGTTTGAGCTCCAATCGCTGCGCGAAAAGCTGGACTCTACTCATTAGCCGCTACTGGCCCAACAGCAGAACTAAATGGCGGCTAAGAGCGCGCTTCTTCAGGACTGACCTTCCGCTGGCCAGAGCGGCGCGGCGCGGCTTCCTTGATGTGGGGGCGAGCCTCTCCGGCTTCTTCCATGCGTCTCAAGAGCCGTTCCCGCATTACTTGGGCCACTTCTCGGTGCGACTCGTGACCGACTAGATTGTTCAGCTCGTAGGGATCTGCCTGTAGATCGTAGAGATACTGCTCCTCGTAGAGATCGGCTCCCGCCACGTCTCTTCCTTGCTCACCGGGAGCATCCACCCCGTACTTCCACCGATGAGTGCGAACGGCCCGCCCCACTTGGGCTTCACTTATCTGCACGAAGACCTCTGTGGGCCAATCGGCTGTGCCGCCGCGCAAAAGCGGCATGAGCGAGCGGCCCTGCATCTGATCGGGGACTTCCAAGCCGGCCGCATCCAAAAGCGTTGGCGGCAGATCGATTAAGCTAACCAACTCCTGCAATTGGCCGCCGCGAAAACCGGGGCCAGTCAAAACTGTCGGCACGCGGATCGAGCTTTCGTGGCAAGAGCGCTTGTACTCGTTGTTGCGCGTCTTGAAGTGACAGCCGTGATCCGACGTAAAGAGCACGATGGTATCGTCGGCCAGTGCCAAGCTCTTGAGCGCGTCGTGCAGGCGGCCATAGGCTTCATCGAGCCGCTTGACCATCCCGTAATAGCCGCCTAAGTGTTGGTGCGTCGAGCCGCCTAATGCCGCCAGATCGGGCGGAACCCAGCCTCCGGTGTAGGCTTCCCGGTAGCCATCAGGGGGTGGATAGTCGTCCAAGTGGTTCTGGTGGTGGGGTTCGATGTAGGAGACGAAGAGGAAAAAGGGACGATCTTGATGCGCATCCACGTAGCGGATTGTGGCGTCTGTGACCGCATCTACGCGATAACCGGGTAGGCGGACGGATTGTTCGTCATTGTCGTAGAGGACCGTGCTGTAGGCGTCGGAAGTAAATTCGAGCACATTCGACGCCAACCAGTACTGGTAGCCAAAGCGGTCCGCTGCCGGCACTGGACCGGTGGTCCCTCGGTCGTGGAGATGCCACTTGCCGATATATCCCGTGTCGTAGCCTGCCGCGGCAAAGTGGTGGGCGAGGGTCTGGCTGTCCGCGGGCAGGGGAATGCCGTTGCGGTAGCAGCCTGTAGTCGTGGCGTAGAGACCCGTTTGCAGGCAAGAGCGCGCCGGGCCGCAGACGGGTTGGCACGTAAAGGAATGAGCCGCGTGGGTGTACTCGCGGCCCAAGCGATCGAGATTCGGCGTAAGGCCCAGCGGATTGCCGTGTAGCCCTGTTGTGTCCCAGCGCTGTTGATCTGTGAAAAATACTATGACGTTTGGTTGTCTATTGTCTCCGACCATTTTACGCTTACTCTCCTTTTTTGCCTACGGCTCAAGCGTCCGATTCGCTGCGCGCTGTAACTCCTCTACCACCTGTTCGACGTCTCCACCTTCAAGAGCCTCTATCATCGCCTCTTGAATCAATCGCCGCACCTGTGCATAACCGGCCATCGTCGGCTCTGATTTTCCGTAGTCCAACATGCCAAACGCCACTTCATAGTGCGGGTTTTCTTCAAAATAGCTTTCCAGTTCCCGCGCCGTACTCTTGCGCACCGGAAAGTAGTTGCTTGCCCGCACCCACCGCGCTTGTTGCTCCGGCGCAGTGAACCACTTCAGAAAAAGCCAAGCCGCTAGCTGTTTTTCCGGCGTACCGGCACAGAGCGACACGCTGGCTCCGTACACGTCAACAACTGGCCGCGAGCCAGTCTGCGGCGGATGGGTTACGCCCCACTCGAAATCCAGCCCAGAGTCCTCAATGCCAATTTTGTAAAAAGGCAGGCCAGAGGAAGAATCCTGCGAGAAGAGGATCTGACCGGTGACAAACTCGTTCACCTCGACATCCCGTTCGGCCGCGACGTCTATGGCACCTTCCCGTGCTAGCTCCTGCAGCAGTTCCAGTACCGATTTAACTTCTGGCGAGTCCAGCGCATAGGCACTGCCGGTCGAATCCACTAAGTCGCCGCCGCGACTGAAGACCATGGCGGCAAATCGGCTAGCGTCCACGTCGAGCAAAAAACCCAAGCTGCGCGCGGGGGTTTCGTTTTTGCTAAAGGGTTGCTGTTGGGCGAGACGGCACATGGCGGCAAAATCGTCCCACGTCGCCGGCGGCTCGTCGTAGCCCAGCTCGCGCAACCAATCGACATTGTAATAAAGCAACTCCATCGCGCGATTTGGCGGAAATCCAACCTGTACTCCGCCGAGATTGTCCTGCTCCAGAAACGCTTGGACGTAGTCGCTGCGCTCCGCTGGCGACAAGCCCCATTGGGGCGAATCCATATAGGGCGTTATGTCCACGATGCCGTCGGCTTGGTAGTAGGCGCGAGCCTGATTTTGGTAGGCTACGACCAAGCTGGCAGCCAGCGCACCACTCTGGATACCCACATTCATCTTGTTGTAGATGTCCCCATAGCGCCCCGCGTACTCGCCGCGAACCTCAATTCCATAGCGGTTTGTCTGATTAAAGTCGGCAATCAATTCTTGCAGGGCATCTTCGCGCGGGCCGGTGTGTTGATACCAAAAGACAATTTGCTGGCCTTGTGGATCGAGGTTTTCGAGACGGGTCGGCTGTTCGTCAACGACCTCTTGCTGGCCGCCACAGGCCCCCAGCAATGCACACCAAACCAACGCCATCGCACATTTCAGTTTCATCACTTTACCCTTTGAGCCCAGATATGGAAATGCCTTCCGTAAATTCGCGCTGAATGAGAAAGTACGCCAAGAGCACGGGAGCGGTCGCAATGACGGCCCCGGCCATTTGCAGGTGGATCTCGGTCCCGGCCTCACTGGCAAACTGCTGCAAACCCACTGCGATAGGACGCCAAGCCGGCGTATTGGTCACCAGTAGCGGCCAAGCCAAGGCGTTCCATGAACCAATAAACGTAAACATGCCAACCGTCAAGAGGGGTGCCCGGCACAGGGGAACCGCAATCTGAAAAAGAAAGCGCACGTGGCCAGCTCCCTCAATCCGGGCCGCATCCCACAGCTCGTTGGGCAAGCCCCGCATAAACTGGCGCAAGAGAAAAATGCTAAAAGCACTAGCCATAAAGGGAATGGTCAGGGCCGGCCAGCTATTGAGCCAAGCAAAAGGCGTATTGTGGTGCAGCCACGTCACGACGAGAAAATTCGGCACGATCGTCACGGCCTCGGGAATCATCAGCGTCGCCAAGACGCCGGTAAACACCACGTCCCGCCCGCGAAACTGCATCCGCGCCAACGGATAGGACGCCATCACGGAGAAAAGCAGGGTCCCGCTGACCTGCAGGACGGCGATGATTAGCGAATTCTCAAAGTAAAGACCAAAATCCGCCTCTTGCCACGCCTCGATGTAATTGTCCCATTGGACGCGCTCGGGCAGCAAGGCCCGTCGCAGCGATTCGCCGCGGCTCATAAAAGAGGCCAACAGCATCCACGCGAACGGGAAACCGGCTGCTAGCCCTCCCAAGCTCAAGCCGCAGTAAATCAGCCTGGCACTGCCGCTCCTAGTCGCCATAAAACACTCGCCTGCCGAGCAACCGGTTTTGTAGCAGCGTCAGCGCCAAAATCGCGATGAAGAGCACAAAGGCCATCGCCGAGGCATAGCCGGCGTTGTGGTACTCAAAAACCTGATCGAAAATGGCAATACTGAGCACATCAACCGAGTCGCGGGCACCCGGCGTCCGCAGGATATAAACGTGATTAAAGGCTTTGAAGGTCCCAATGACGGCTACCATCGACAAAAAGAACAGGGTTGGAGAAACTAAGGGCAGGGTAATGTGGCGGAAGACTTGCCACTCGCCAGCACCGTCCATCTCCGCAGCCTCGTAGTATTGCTTGGGGATCGCGCTGAGGCCGGCCAGTAAAATCACCGTGTCGTAGCCGACATAAACCCAAATGTTGTAGAGGATGATCGAGGTCAGAGCCAAGCTCGGGAAGACGCTGTCCACCCACGTGGGGTACGAAGCAAAGCCGGCTCCCTGTAGTAACAGGGCTACGACGGACTTGCTCTCGTAGAGCCAGCGCTGGTTCTCCAGTCCCCAAAGGCTCCAGAAGCGGTTGGCCAGCGAGGAAGGGTGCGGGCTGAAGATGGTGCGAAAAACCACGGCTGAGGCGATGATCGGCGTGATATAAGGCAAGAAAAACAGCGTGCGAAACGCGCCTCTAGCCCGCGTGATTTTGAAAAGCAAATACGCCAGTCCGGTGGCCAAGCTTAGCTGGAACGGAATTGTCCCGACTGCGTAGAAAAACGTGACCTTGAAGCCGTTGTACAGCGCTGGGTCGCCCGTTGCAACCAAGCCACCCAAACCTTGGGCCAATCCCACCCAAAGTCCCAACAGTACGACCGCGCCGCAAGCGATGCGGACATAACGGGGACGCAGACCGCACGCGGAGTTTCCCGTCGCCAGTATTGGCGACGCTAACGCGGCGCGCAGGCGATAGGACGCCCAGATGAGAACGATCCCGGCGACGAAGGGCAGCAGGTACTGCGGGTCTCCCAAGGCGCGGACATAGTGGTCGAATCCAACCACCGCTTCTTTCTTGATCCGCCACCTGTGCAGGCTGACGTACAAGGCATAGCCAATAGGGAAGAGTCCAAACGCGCCCAGCACGACAAGTGCTGGCGCGAGGAGGCCCCAAGCAAGCTGTTGTTCTCGGATGCGGGTACTCATCGGCGTGAGATATTGCTGGGGGAGAGGCTAAATGCGGGGAGAATGCGGCTTCGTCCCGATGCTCGGCGAGATCTCGGCCAAAAGAAGAAGGCTCCTGAAGCGTTCCCTTCAGGAGCCGATATTGGCTGCCCCCCTAGGGCTCGAACCTAGAACCTCCTGATCCAGAGTCAGGCGCACTTCCAATTGTGCTAGAGGGCAACTAACGAAAATAATGGCGGAGAGGGAGGGATTCGAACCCTCGGTACGGGTTGCCCCGCACAACAGCTTAGCAGGCTGCCACCTTCGGCCACTCGGTCACCTCTCCGCGACCATTGCAAAATAAACTTTTGACGTGCTCCCACCGCTAAAAGGGATGGGATTGTGGCGGCATCAAATGGTAAATGGCGGAGGGTGAGGGACTCGAACCCTCAAGGGCGTGAGCCCGGCGGTTTTCAAGACCGCTGCCTTACCAATTAGGTCTAACCCTCCTTTTCCCCGGAGGAAAAAATATACATGAGGCCCTATCTTAGGTCAACCCAATGCCTGCTCATCGGCCTTGCCGTTTTCCAAGCCAGTCTCTTCTTCATCCTCGCCCTCGCTGACGGGTAGCGGGGCCATGTCGATAACCCGGTCGCCCTCGTCCAGATTGATCACCCGGACTCCTTGGGTATTGCGTCCAATGGTCGATATCTCTTGCACGGAGATGCGGATCATAATGCCGTTCTGGGTTACCACCATGACCTCCTCTTCGCCTTCGATCTCCCTACAGGCTACTACGGGGCCGTTGCGCGGGGAGGTCTTGATGTCAATGACGCCCTGACCGGCGCGGCGCTTGCAGGGGTACTCGGCCTGAAAAGTGCGCTTGCCATAACCATTTTCGCAGATGGTGAGCAGACTGCTGCTTTCGCGCACTACGACCATGTCCACAACCTCGTCCCCTTGGCGCAACCTAATGCCCTTAACGCCAGTAGAAACCCGGCCCATTGATCGGACATCGCTTTCGCTAAAGCGCATAGCTTGGCCGTTGCGCGTCAATAGGGCAATATCCTGCTGTCCGTCGGTAATGGCCGCCCCAATCAGATCGTCATCATCTTGGATCTTCAGGGCAATGATCCCGTCGCGACGGATGTTCTGGTAGGCCGAGAGCTTGGTCTTCTTGACAATGCCCTTGCGCGTAGCCGTGAACAAGTACCGATCGTCGGAGAACTCCCTGACGGGTACGATGGCGCATATTTGGTCGTCTTGACCAAGCGGCAACAGGTTGGCTATCGATCGTCCCTGAGCCGTGCGGTCGCCTTCGGGTATGCGAAAAACCTTGAGCCAATAGCACTTGCCCTTGGCCGTCAGGAACATGATGTAAGAATGGGTTGACGCCACGAAGAGGTGTTCGACAAAATCCTCTTCCTTGGTTTTCATGCCTGTCACCCCGCGGCCGCCGCGATTCTGTACTCGGTAAGCCCTAGGGGGTAGGCGCTTGATGTAGCCACTGCGTGAGATGGTGACGACCATGTCCTCCTCGGCAATCAAGTCCTCAATGTCGAACTCTTCGGCCGCATAGACGATCTCGGTGCGGCGCTCGTCGCCGAAGCGCTCGGCCAGATCATCAATCTCGTCCTTGATGATCTGCATCTGCCGCTCGCGGCTGGCGAGGATGGCTCTTTTGTCCTCAATCGTCGTTACCAATTCCTTGTACTCGGCTTCAATTTTGTCGCGCTCCAAACCCGTTAAGCGCTGCAACGGCATGCTCAGGATGGCTTGGATTTGCCGCTCGCTCAACTCGAATTGCACGTCAGTACCTGTCGCAGGGCGAATGCGAGCCAGCCGCTCTTGGGCATCGGCTGGACTCGACGAGCGGCGGATGGTCTCAATCACTAGGTCAATGTGATCTAAGGCGAAGCGCAGGCCTTCCAGAATGTGCGCCCGCGCTTCGGCTCTCTCCAAGTCGTATTGCGTGCGGCGCACGATCATCTCGTGGCGGTGATCGATATAGTGCTGCAGCATCTGCTTGAGATTGAGCGTCTCGGGGCGGCCATTGACAATGGCCAACATCATTACCCCGTAGGTAGTCTGCAACATGCTATGGCTATAGAGTTGGTTAAGCACGACTTCGGCTTGGGCATCCCTCTTGCATTCAAATACAATGCGCAGACCCTTACGGCCCGATTCGTCGCGGATATTGGCAAGTCCGTCGATGGTTTTGTCGCGCACCAGATCGGCGATTTTCTCTAACAGGCTAGCCTTGTTTACCAAGAAGGGAATTTCGGTGACGACGATGTTCTCGCGCCCGTTCTTGAGGGTCTCAATATCCGCCCGCGCTCTGATGTAGATCAGTCCCCGGCCCGTTGCGTAGGCTTGCTGCACCCCGCTCATGCCGTAGATGATCCCGCCAGTGGGAAAGTCAGGGGCTTTGACGTGATCAAGCAGTTCGGCAATGGAGATATCGGGATGATCAATTAGTGCCTTGAGGCCACTGGCAACTTCCCGCAAGTTGTGCGGCGGGATCTTGGTGGCCATGCCGACTGCAATGCCCATTGAGCCGTTGCAGATCAGGTTGGGGAACCTAGACGGCAAAACTAGCGGCTCTTGCTGCGTCTCATCGTAGTTGCTGGCGAATTCGACGGTGTTCTTGTCGAGATCCGCTAGCAACTCCATCGCCGGCCAACTCAGCCTCGCCTCTGTGTAGCGCATGGCCGCCGGAGGATAGCCGTCAATTGAACCGAAGTTGCCTTGGCCTTGGACCAGCGGATAACGCAAGCGAAAGCTCTGCGCCATATGCACTAGCGTCGGATAGACAATGTCTTCGCCATGCGGGTGGTAGTTGCCAGAGGTGACGCCGGCAATTTTGGCGCATTTGCGGTAGCCGCGGTTGGGAAAAAGGCTTAAGTCGTTCATCGCGACCAAGATGCGGCGCTGGGACGGCTTGAGACCGTCGCGGACATCGGGTAGGGCACGCGACCGTATGAAGCTCATGGAATAGTCGAGGAAGGAGGTTTTGAGCTCCTCCTCAATCTTGACCCGCAGGACCCGGCTTTCTTGCTGTTCGAGCATAAATTAAATCCTAGCTTTTTAGTCTATTAGTCTAATAGAACGCGTCCAGATTCTTTACATCTAGCGCGTACTTCTCGATAAATTCGCGGCGCGGCTCCACCTGCTCGCCCATGAGTAGGGTAAAAAGGTGATCC
>JAJDYK010000134.1 GCA_022825185.1 Candidatus Latescibacterota bacterium
GACATCGACCAATTCGACGAGGGCTTCGACACCCTCATCGGCGAGCGCGGAGTCACCCTGTCCGGCGGCCAGAAGCAGCGCGCGACCTTGGCCCGCGCGCTCATTCGCCGCCCACAGATCCTCATCCTCGACGATGCGCTCTCCGCAGTGGATACCCACACCGAAGAAGCGATCCTCGACCATTTGCAAGCCCTCATGCAGGGCCGCACCACCCTCATCATCGCCCACCGCATCTCGACCCTGCGCCACGCCGACCGCATCGCCGTGCTCGAAGACGGTCGCATCGCCGAACTGGGCACCCACGCCGATTTGGTCAACAGCGGCGGCTTCTACGCCGAGTTGTACCAGCACCAGCAGCTTCGCGCCGAGCTAGAAACGCTGTGAGCACCGAACTCAACAAAGAAGAAGAAATCCAGCAGCGCGCCTTCAATTTGGGGCTGACGCTGCAACTGTTGGGGTATCTCAAGCCCCACCGGGGGCACGTGATCCTCGCCTTTGGCACCATTGTCCTCGCCGCTGGCTTCGGCCAGGTCGGTCCCTATATCACGCAGGTAGCGGTTGACGACCACATCGCCGTTGGCGACTGGGAGGGGTTGCGGTGGATGATCGCGGCCTTTTTTGGCAGCGTCGCCGTGCAGTACGGCGCTCAATACGCCCAGACCTTGGTCACCGGCATGATCGGTCAGCGCGTCATGTACGACATGCGCCGCGACCTGTTTGCCCACCTGCAAAAGCTGCCGCTGCGCTACTTCGACCGCACGCCGCTGGGCCGTATTATGACCCGCGCCACCAACGACATCGACGCCCTCAACGAATTTTTCAGCGAGGGCGTCGTTTCGGTTTTTATGGATTTTTTCACTTTGCTGGCCATCGTCGGGTTCATGGCCTATATCGACTTCGAGCTGGCCCTGATCTGCTGCTCAGTGGTCCCGGTCATCGGCGTCTCGACCTTCTACCTCCAGGGCCTCGCCATACGCGCCTATCGCGAGTTGCGCACGCGCTTGGCGCGGCTCAATGCCTATTTGCAGGAAAACATTACCGGCATGGAGGTGGTGCAGCTTTTCAACCGCCAGCAACGCAATTTGCGCGACTTCGACGCCGAGCACCTGCCCTATCGCCGCGCCGAGGACCGCGAAATCCACTTCTATGCCATCTTCTTCCCCTTCACTGAATTACTCGGCACGATCGGCATGGTGCTGGTACTGTGGTACGGGGCCTCGGACGTGATCGACGGCCGCATCGAGCTGGGGGTATTGGTGGCCTTTCTCCAGTACATCCGCCGCTTCTTCCGCCCGATCATGGACATCTCCGACCGCTATGCCCTGCTACAGAGCGCCATGGCCGCGTCCGAGCGCATCTTCGAGATGTTGGCCGTCCCCAGCGAACCCAGCGGCGGACCGCAGCGCAAGCTGCCCGCGGCCAGTCGCGGCGGCACAATTGAATTCCGCAACGTGTTCTTCAAATACGATCCAGCAGCCGAAGACTGGATTCTCAAGGATGTCTCGTTTGAACTACGGGCCGGGCAGAGTATGGCGTTGGTCGGGGCCACTGGTTCGGGCAAGACCACCATTGTCAGCCTCCTCTGCCGCTTCTACGACATCCAGCGCGGGGAAATCCTCGTCGATGGCCGCGACGTGCGCCAGTGGCACGCGGCCGAATTGCGCCGCCGCATCAGCATCGTCCAGCAGGAGGTATTTCTGTTTTCAGGGAATGTCAGCGGCAACATCCGCCTCGGCGACGACGCCATCGACGACGCCCAAGTCGAGCGCGCGGCCCGCTACGTCAACGCCGCGCCCTTCATCGAACGCCTCCCCCAAGGGTACACCCACGCCGTAGCCGAAGGCGGCTCGACCCTATCGGCTGGCCAGCGCCAGTTGTTGGCTTTTGCCCGCGCCCTGGCCTTCGACCCGGAAATCCTCGTCCTCGACGAGGCCACTTCCAGCATCGACACCGAGACCGAAGTGCTCATCCAAGACGCCATTGCCAAGCTGATGAGCGAGCGCACTTCCATCGTCATCGCCCACCGCCTCTCCACCATCCGCAGCGCCGACCAGATATTGGTGATGCACCGCGGCGAGGTGCGCGAGCGAGGCCGCCACGAGGAACTATTGCTCCAAGACGGCATCTACGCGCGCCTCTACCGCCTCAACTACGGCCGCTCTTAGGCCGCCTCTTCCTCCTGTGGGGCCTTCTTTTCGAACCGCGACGTCACCCCGTTCACGGCCTTCACCACTTGGTCGCGCGTTTCTTCGGCTTGGTCCTTGATCAAGCGCCGGGTGTCCTCGCCCTTGTTCGGGGCTAGTAAAACGCCCACGGCCGCGCCGACCGCGACGCCAGCCACAAAACCGGCCAACAGACACGTCATGCCGTCGGTCGAATGGTTGTTCCTCGGATAGATTTTTTCGTAGAACATAACAAAGCTCCTTTAGCTTATGGACGTGATTGCTATCTATTAAAGAAAACTAAGTGTGTTGAATAAAACCAATACAATTTTTATACTTTAAGGCTAAATCCTTCCTCCTTTCCCCCACCAACGCTGAGAGGACTTCCATGGCCCAAGTCCTGAGCACCCCTTCGCACAGCCTCAAAGAATTTCGCCTTCTGCCTGGGTACACGCCAACCGACGGCAACGCGCCCAACACATCGCTCCAAACCCGGCTCTGCCGCAAGGGGGACGACTTTCTCTATCTGCACGTTCCCTTCCTCAGCGCCGCCATGCAGGCCGTAACCGGCGGCGAAATGGCCATTGCCCTAGCCCAGCTCGGTGGCATCGGCATCCTGCCCGTCAGCCAGCCCATTGACGAGCAGTGCGCCAAAATCAGCCAAGTCAAGCGCTTCAAGGCCGGCTTTCAGACCGATATTCTCACCTTGTCTCCCGAGCAGCCCATCGCCGAAGTAGTAGAGATCATCCACCGCACCGGCTACACGACCTTCCCGGTCACCACCAGCGGCCAGTTCCACGACCAACTCCTCGGCATCCTCACCGACAAGGACTTCGACGAGCGCCGCGACCTCGACTGCCAAGTCGCCTCCCGCATGAAAACCGACGTGCAGGCCGGCCGCGAAATAAGCGACCTCAAAGCCGCCAACGAGCTGATGATCCGCTACGGCCGCGGCTTCCTGCCCATTCTATCCAAGGGGGGCGTGCTGCAAGCAGTGGTCTTCAAAAAGGACCTCGACAAGCACCTGCGGCACCCCAACGAATCCATCGACGAAAAAAAACGCCTACTCGTCGGCGCGGCCGTCTCCACCCACCCAGAGGACCGCGAGCGGGCCGAAGCCCTCATCGCGCAAGAAGTAGATGTGCTGGTCATCGACGCCTCCGACGGCCACACCGAGTACCAGCGGCAGATGATCCAATTCCTCAAGGAGCGCACCGACGCCCCGGTCATCGGCGGCAACGTCGTCACGGCCGAGGGATTTCGCTTCTTGGCCGAGGCCGGTGCCGACGCCGTCAAAGTCGGCATGGGGATCGGCTCGGGCTGCATTACGCAGGAAGTCAAGGCTACCGGCCGCGGCCAAGGCACGGCCTTGATGGAAATCAACGCGGCGCGCAACCAGTGGCAGCAGGATAGCAGCGCCTACTTGCCCATCATCGCCGACGGCGGTATCTCAGGCCCGGCCGAGATCGCCGTGGCCGTGGCCTTGGGTGCCAATGCCGTGATGATGGGGAGCTTCTTCGCCGGCTACACCGAAAGCCAAGGCAACCTCGTGCGCACCGCAGCCGGCGACATCGTCAAAGAATACTGGATGGAAGGTTCGCTGCGCGCCCACAACATGCGGCGCTATGCGCAGACGCAAGAGAACTTCTTCGAGGAGGGCATCTCCGGCTACGTGCCCCACATCGGCTCAATGCACGACAAATTGCCGATCCGCATCCAGATGCTGCGCGCCACTCTCGCCACGGCCGGTTGCCGCACCATCGACGAACTGCACGAAAAGGCCGTGCTCGAAATGCAGTCGCCCACTGCGCTGATGGACAGCCAGATCCACGACATCGTCCCCACCCAAACCGACCAACAGGTACTCTAAGGCTATGCGCGTACTCATTACCAACGCCGCGACCTCGCTCGGCCAAGCCCTAGCCGCTGGCCTCGGCGACGTCCACCAACTGCGCTTGACCGACCCCGAGCCTAGATTCGGGATCCAGTGCGATCTAGGGCACGACTCAGAGACCGATGCGCTCGTCAAAGACATCGACATCATCGTCCACCTCGCCTACGCGCCGCGCGACAGCGACGGCGAGATCACTTGGCTGGACCGCAATACGCGCGGCACGTACAACCTGCTCTTGGCCGCAGCCGCCGCGGAGGTCGAACACACCATCCTCGTGAGCACGCTCGACCTTTTCGCTCCGTACGCAGAAGACCTCACCGTTGACGAGACTTGGAAGCCGCTGCCCTCCTGCGCCCCAGCCATCCTCGGCGCTCACCTAGCCGAGTTTACGGCCCGCGAATTTGCCCACAGCCACGAACTCCACATCACCATTGCCCGCCTCGGCCACCTCGTCCGCGCCGAAGAAGTCGCCGACCAGCCCTACGATCCCATGTGGCTCGACGAGCGCGACGCCGCCCAAGCCGTGGCCCAGCTTGTACAAAAGGGACCCGCCGGCCAGTACAGCGCCATCCACATCCAGTCTGGGGCAACGCGCGCCCGCTTCTCCGTCGAGCGCGCCAAGAGCCACCTAGCGTTTGACCCCCAATACAACTTTGAGGCCAACCCATGAAAGTTTTGCTGCTAGGCGGCAATGGTATGCTCGGTCCGCACGTGGTCACACAACTCCAAGACACCTACGAGTTGCGCATCACCGACCTCATGCCCTTCGACAGCCCGCACGAGACCATGCAGGTAGATGTCTCCGACCTCGATCAAGTGCGCCGCGCCACCGAGGGCACCGATGTCACCATCAACTGCTCGGTCCTACGCCCCGACCGCAAAATCGCCTTTGACGTCAATACCACCGGCACGTACAACGGCATCCTCGCCGCGGTCGAAAACGGCCACTCTCGCTTCGTCAACACCGGGCCCCACTTCACCCAAGCCGGCCCCTCGTACGAGCACTACGACTTCGACATCAACGAAGAAGTCCCTCTGCATTCGGGCGTCGGCCTCTACGCCCACTCTAAATCGCTCGGCCAAGAGATTTGCCGCATCTTCGCCGCCAACCACCCCATCCACGTACTCACCACCCTCTTTTTGAGCTTTCGCGACGCCGAGCCATCAGCCGAGCAACTCGGCCGCGGCACCAATCCCTTTTCCGTCACCTTTCCCGACGCCGCCCGCGCCCTGCAAAAGTGCCTAGAGGTCGATTTGGCGTCCCTGCCTTCGCGCTGTGAGATCTTCCACATCACCACGGACACGCCCCACGGCCGCTACAGCAACGCCAAAGCCCGACGGCTGCTGGGCTGGGTACCGCAAGACCTGTTAGAGGGCTACTGGCGCAAGCCGCAGGGCTAACCAATGCCCACGGCCTCCGCACAGATATTCGACGGCCTAGGCCATCCGCTCCGCTGCGAAAATCTTCCTCTACCCGACTCACTCGCGCCCGGTGAAGTGCTCGTCGAGATCGATCTAGCCACGATCTGCGGCTCCGACCTCCACACGCTGTCCGGCTTGCGCACGGAGCCTACACCTCTGATCCTCGGCCACGAAGCCGTCGGCCGCATCGTCGCCTCGCAGCGCCCTACCTCGGCACTGGGCGACCGCGTAAGCTGGACCATCGCCGACAGTTGCGGTACTTGTCTGGCCTGCACCGAACATCGCCTGCCGGAAAAATGCGACGCGCTCTTCAAATATGGCCACGCCACCATCACCGACGGCAGCGGCCTCAACGGCTGTTACGCCACGCATCTGCTCATTAGACCCGGCACTCACATCGCCAAGGTGGATGACCGATTGACCGACTCCGCAGTCGCCCCGGCCAACTGCGCCTTGGCCACTGCGGTCAACGCCATCGCGGTGCTGCCCACTCCCTGTCACAGAGTTCTAGTCCAAGGTGCCGGTCTGCTCGGCCTCTATACGTGCGCCCTGCTCGCCGAGCCCGGCATCGAGCAAATCTACTGCACCGACATCGACGCAGACCGCCTCGCGCTATCCAGTGAATTCGGCGCTATACCCGTGACCGATTCGCCACCGGCAGGACTCGACGCCGTCTTTGAAGTCGCCGGCAACTCGGACTTGATTCCCTCGGGGGTCGCAGCCCTGCGCCCGGGCGGCAGCTACGTCTTCGTCGGCATGGTCCACCCCAACACCCGGCTAGAGCTGACCGGCGAGCAGATCATCCGCAAATGCCTGACGATCCGCGGCGTCCACAACTACAGCCCGCACCATCTCGACGAGGCGCTCGCCTTTCTCGCCCGCACCGCCGATCACTACCCGTACTCGTCACTAGTCAGCAAACCCTTTGCCCTCGCCGAGCTAGCGCAAGCCATCGCCTTGGCCGAAACCCGCCAGCACATCCGCGTCGCCATTGACCCTCGCGCATGATTCAAGTCAATGACCGGGGCTATCGCCCGCGCGAAAAAGCCATCGTCGGCATCTGCCTCGACGGCTGCTCCCAAGCCTACCTCGACGAAGCCGCCGCTCAGATGCCCAATCTCCGTTCGATCATCGAGCGCGGCGTCCACGGCCAAGTAAACACCGCGATTCCCTCTTTCACCAATCCCAACAACGTCGCCATCATCACCGGTGCGCCGCCAGCCATAAACGGCATTCCCGGCAATTTCTACTACGACATCGACGCGGAGGAGGAAGTGATGATGAACGACCCCTGCTTCCTGCGCGCCCCGACGATCCTCGCCGCCTTCCATCAAGCCGGCCAACAAGTCGCTGCCATCACCACCAAAGACAAGTTGCGCCTGCTCTTGGCCCACGGCTGGCAAGGCATCAATTTCTCCGTCGAAAAAGCGCACGAAGCCGAGCCGGCCACCCACGGCATCGCCGACGTCCTCGACCTAGTTGGCCGGAAAAACCCCGGCATCTACGATCCCGAAGCCAGCGTGTATTGCATCGAGGCCGGCGCGCGTCTCCTCGAACTCCACGACCTCGACCTGCTCTACCTTTCGACCACCGATTTCGTCCAGCACAAGTGGGCACCCGGCGAGCCAGAAGCCAACGCCTTCTACGCTCGCCTCGACCGCTTTATCGGTGCGCTCGACGCCCAAGACATTATCTTGGGCATTACCGCCGACCACGGCATGAACGCCAAAACCAACGACGACGGCACCCCCAAGGTGCAGTTTATCGAAACCCAGCTCGTCGCCGCTGGCATCGCCGAAGCGAGGGTCATTCTGCCCATCACCGACCCCTATGTCGTCCACCACGGCGCGCTGGGCTCCTACGCCACCGTCTATCTCGACGACGCGCACACCGCACAAGCCACTGCAATCCTCCGCACCATCCCCGGCGTCGAACAGGTACTCAACCGCGAGCAAGCCGCCGCCACCTACCAACTCCCCCCCGACCGCATCGGCGAACTGGTCGTCCTTGCCGACCGTGATACGGTCCTCGGCCGCACCCCCGACTGGCACGAACTCGCCGACGTCGCCGAGGGCCTGCGCTCGCACGGCGGTCTGCACGAAGGCGTGGTGCCCATGATCTGCAATAGGCCGCTAACCGACCAATACGCCGAGCTATTGGCCTCGGGCCGAGCGCGCAACTGGGATCTTTTTGACTTTCTTTGCAATGGAGTCCTAGCCTGATGAACCCTCTTCGCACCTTGCACACCTACCGCCAGCCCTGCTCTAGCAATGCGGAATAATTAGCGGTAGATCGTCTTATGCATACTATTCTGCGTCCATCTGCGTCCATCTGCGGATCATCTTGCTGATGTAGGATTGCTATATGCCCGACCTCAAAGCGGATATCGCCGTAGTCGGCGCCGGCATCGTCGGGTTGGCCCACGCCCTTACTGCGGCCAAGCGCGGCCACCGCGTCGTCCTCTTCGAGCGCACTCCCCAAGCCCAAGGGGCCTCTATCCGCAACTTCGGCATGATCTGGCCCATCGGCCAAGCCCCCGGTCTCATTCACCAACGCGCCCTCCGCACGCGCCAGCTATGGCTCGACCTCGCCCCCAAAGCGGGCATCTGGTGCGCCCAGACCGGCTCCTTGCACTTGGCTTATGCCGACGACGAGTACGCCGTGCTGGCGGAGTTTGCCGACCGCGCTCCAGCCCTCGGCTACTCGGTCGAGTTGTTCGACCGAGTAGCCGTACTCGCTCGCAGCCACGCCGTGCAACCCGCTGGACTCAAAGGCGGCCTCTGGAGCGCGACCGAACTCTGCGTCGATCCCCGCGAAGCCATTGCCGCACTGCCAGATTACCTAGCGCGCGAGCACGGCATCACCCTCCGCTTCTCCACCCCAGTCCACCACATCGATCTACCCCAAATCCACACCCCAACAGAAACTTGGTCCGTGGACCGCGCCATCGTCTGCAGCGGTGCCGATTTTGAATCGCTCTATCCCCAACTATTTGCCAACAGCGGACTCACTCGCTGCAAGCTGCAGATGATGCGCACCGCGCCCCAGCCCGGCAATTGGCGTCTCGGGCCTATGCTCGCCGCCGGGCTTACGCTGCGCCATTACCCAGCCTTCGAGGGCGGCGATGCGCTTGCCGCCTACACCCAGCGCATCGCCGCCGAGCGCCCCGAGTTTGACCGCTGGGGCATCCACGTCATGGCCTCGCAAAACGGCCTCGGCGAGATCACCATCGGCGACTCGCACGAGTACGACTGGATCGTCAACCCGTTTGACAACCCCGCAATCGATCAACTAATTCTCGACTACCTCCAGACCTTCCTCGCCGCTCCAGCCCTGCACATCGCCCAGCGCTGGCACGGCATCTACGCCAAACACCCCGACCAAGCCACCTTCATCGCCGAGCCGGCGCGCGGCGTAACCATCGTCAACGGCATCGGCGGCAACGGCATGACCACTGCTTTCGGGCTGGCCGAGGAGGTCTTCACCGAGTGGGAGTGAGCCAATGAGCCTCAAAGAGCGCGTGTATCACTTCATCGAGCCAGACGTTGAGCCGGGGCGCTTCGTCGATGTGGCCATTATCGTCCTGATCTTGCTCAACATCGTCGCCCTGATCCTCGAAACCGTCGAGCCTATCTACAACCTCAATCGCGCCGCCTTTGAACTTTTTGAGGATTTCTCACTGACCGTGTTCGCGGTCGAGTATCTAGTGCGCCTATGGGTCATTACCGCCAACCCTCGGTTTTCGCAGCCTGTAACTGGGCGCATTCGCTTTGTCCTCACGCCTATGGCCATCATTGACCTCATAGCCATCCTCCCCTTGTTCCTGCCACCCATGAGCGTAGATGCGCGCTTTGTTCGCGTGATACGCGTCCTGCGGATCTTCCGCGTCCTCAAGCTGGTGCGCTACTTCCGCGCCCTGCGCTTGCTCGGCCACGTCATTGCCGATCGCAAAGAAGAGCTTATTAGCATCTTCCTAGTGCTCCTGATCCTGTTGGCCCTCTCCTCGTCGCTGATGTATTTCGTCGAGCACGAGGACCAGCCCGAGGTCTTTACCAGCATCCCGGCCACCATGTGGTGGAGCATTGTCACCTTGACCACGGTCGGCTACGGCGACACCTATCCGATCACCGCCCTCGGCCAGACCATCGCCGCAGTCATCGCCATCTTGGGAATTGGCATGTTCGCGCTGCCGGCCGGCCTGCTCGGCGCGGGATTTGTCGATGCCCTAGCAGCTCATCGGTCAGAAGACTCAGAGCGCCGCTGCCCGCACTGCGGCGAACTGATCGACGAATAAAAAAGCGGCCGAGGCAAAAGCCCCGACCGTTTCTACATGTGCCGCTGTGCAAACCGCGCTATACGACGGGACCCTCCGCGAACGCTGGCGTTTCCAATTCAACACTCACGCCCAAGGCGTTGCACACCTTGAGAAACGTCGAAACATTGCAATTGGCTCCATGCTCCAGCTTGGCCGGAGACGCGCGATTGCACCCGTTGAGCTTCGAGGGAGGCCGGAGACTGACAACCCATTGAGTCTTGACCCACTATCGAGGCCGAGCGCGTGGAGCGTTCCCCCCAGCACCGGCGCTTGTCCGCGATCCTGAGCGACAAGGAACGGTACCCCCCGCCTGCCCGGTCCCGTCCTCGAAGGCTTTGCTTCCACGATTTTGAGCTATGATGTGGGCCGAGAGAGAGAAGCCCGCAGGAGATGCCGGAGCAGACCCCCCTTTGCCCCCGGCGTGTGGTAATTTTTCAACTACCAAAGACGGAGGATTCCCGAAGCTCTGACGAAATTTTTGCAGCTTTTTTCTTGAATGTAAAAAGCAACTAGCCGTTCTTTCTAAATGCCTTCTCATCCACCCTAAAAAGGAAATCTTCCATGTCAAACAGGAGTGCTTTATCCAATGAGGCCCTTGCCTGCGAAGCGGACGCTATCGCCCTCGGCATCCCCTCCCCACCGAATACGCAACGCGATGTTCCTGCCGATGTCAGGAAGCTAGCCTACTTGGTGTCAGAACTTTTTCGTCGCCTGCCTTCTATGGAGGACGACGCCGGCGAAGCCGGTGCCGGAGACCCGTGCGGCACCAGTTCCGCCTTGTGAAACCGACTTGCCTCGCCGTGTTTTACAAACTACACCCAAACTACGGAGATAAGGAGTTATGCCGAACGAAGTAATAGTTGAAGAAATGCCCGAAACCGGAGGCCGTGTTAAGCTGTCTTGTGGCAATAATCATGCTCAAATTTCAAAGAGGTTGGATAGGATGGCTTTCGACGAAATTCTTGATCATCTCTTAGAGCTTAACTACAAATGGGGCAAGTTGAAAGGGCGCGAAGTGTCAGAGGATTTGCCCGGATATGAAGCCGAGATAGCAGATATTAAGAATCTATACGGGTATATCCGTCAGAATTACTTATATCGGTTTCTAAAGCACCAATAAAAAACATTACGGTTATCTTCGTCGGGCACCATAACGGCGCAAGACCTCGGCTGTCGCAAAAGCATCCTTCATCTCCGCATAGTGCAGCGGCGTCCGGCCCTTGTTGCCTTTGGCGTTGACGTTGGCTCCCAGCTTGATTAAAACCTCGGCTGTCGCAAAAGCATTCGCAGACGCCGCATAGTGCAGCGGCGTATGGCCATCGATGTTTTTGGCGTTGACGTTGGCTCCCAGCTTGATTAAAACCTCAGCTGTCGCAAAAGCATCCTTCCCCGCTGCCATGTGCAGAGGCGTAAAGCCCTCGTTGTCTCTGGCGTTGACGTTGGCTCCCTGATTGATTAAAACCTCGACTGTCGCAAAAGCATCCTTCTGTGCCGCATAGCGCAGCGGCGTCCGGCCCTTGTAGTCTTTGGCGTTGGCGTCGGCTCCCAGCTTGATTAAAACCTCAGCTGTCGCAAAAGCATCCTTCAACGCCGCACCGTGCAGCGGCGTAGCGCCCTCGATGTTTTTGGCGTTGGCGTCGGCTCCCAGCTTGATTAAAACCTCGGCTGTCGCAAAAGCATCCGCCGCCGCCGCACTGTGCAGCGGCGTAGCGCCATAGTTGTTTTTGGCGTTGACATTGGCTCCCTGATTGATCAAGACCTCAACTGTCGCAGAAGCATCCGCTCCCGCCCCCGCCGCATAGTGCAGCGGCGTATAGCCATCGATGTCTTGGGCATTGACGTTGGCTCCCCGATTGAGCAGGGATATAGCCAGCATGGGCAGGTCCAGTTGTGCTACAATGTGTAGATCGGTTTTCCCTGCATCATTCATCTTACCCGGCGAAGGTCTCCGCCCCACCTCTGCGACAAATGCCTGTTCTTGCCGCTGCTTTTCAGGGTCGCAACCAAGGACCCCAATTGCTAAGGCCGTAACAAGTGTTTTCCAAATCATAGCCACCTCTTGTCTCCTTGAGGGAGGGTGTTGAGAGGGTGTTAGTATTCGCTCATAGACCTTTGATTCGCTTAAGAACCAGCTTATTTCACCTTCGGCCACCGTACCGACGCAGCAACGATGCCATCTCACGAGCATTGTTCCCCGCTGCATAATATAGCGGTGTCCTTCCATTTATATCTTTGGCGTTTACATCGGCTCCTTGTTTGAGCAACAACGCTGCCGTCTCAATAGCATTCTTCCCCGCCGCAAGGTACAGTGGTGTGATACCATTTTGGGCTTTCTCGTTGATTTTGGCCCCCTGCTTAAGCAATACTTCCGCCGTCTCAACAGCATTGTTCCCTGCCGCATAGTGCAGCGGTATATGGCCATAGTTGTCTTTGGCGTTTACGTTGGCTCCTTGTTTGAGCAACAACGCTGCTATCCCAATAGCATTCTTTATCGCAGCAAAGTGCAGTGGCGTAATACCATTTATGTTCCTTGCGTTTGCATCGGCTCCTTGTTTGAGCAACAACGCTGCCGTCTCAATAGCATTCTTCCCCGCCGCACCGTGCAGCAGAGTATTGCCTTCTTTGCCCTTTGCGGTGGCGGTGGCTCCTTGTTTGAGGAATAGCGCTACCGTCTCAATAGCATTCCAGGCCACCGCCCTCTCTATCGGCGTAACGCCATTACTGTCTTTTTCGTTGATTTTAGCTCCTTGTTTGAGCAACAGCGCTGCCGTCTCAACAGCATTGTGTCTCGCTGCAATGTGCAGTGGCGTATAACCATAGTCATCTTTGGCGTTAGCATTGGCCCCTTGTTTAATCAAGACCTCGGCTGTCGCAGAAGCATCCCCCACTGCCGCAGTGTGCAGCGGAGTCAAGCCATCGTTGATTTTGGCGTTGACGTTGGCTCCCTGATTGAGCAGGGATATAGCCAGCATGGGCAAGTTCAGTTCTGCTACGATGTGTAGGTCGGTTTTCCCTGCATCATTTATCTTACTCGGCGAGGGGCTACGCCCCACCGCTGCGACAAATGCATGTTCTTGCCGCTGCTTTTCGGTCGGTTCGGCTGCTTCCCTGTCGCAGCCGAAGCTCCCAAGGACCAAAGCCGCAACGAGTATTCTCCACATCATAGCCATCTCTTGTCTCCTTGAGGGAGGGTGTTGAGAGGGTGTTGGTTTGCACTCATAGCATCTGCGATTCGTGCAAAGCCAAAACGCGCCCGCCCGCAAACCACCGATAAAGTAAAATTATCAGGAATATGGAGAGAGCGGCAGCTCAGGGTTGGATCGTGATTTTTAGATGGTAATCAGTGCCGCATGAATGGGGAGGAAGCCCCCGTTGCGTAGGTTGAACACCGCTACAGCTTTTCTTCAGCTCTCTTTCGGTCTCACCTGCGGCAATCATGCTCTCTATAGTGGGGCTGATGTCGATGGAAAAATCCCTACGGTTACAGGCCATATTGCCGCAATCAAGCCTGATGTGTCCTTGCCCCACGGAGACGGGCCGGCTGGTCGTTTTCCCCGTCCACGGAAAACCCGGTCCAGTTTTCGTAATCTCAACAACTATTTGCGGCATCTGCATATCCTCTCTGGTGTCGGTCCGCTGGCCCTATGCCTGCGGATACTCTTAAAAAACCTGCAAACGGGATTCTGTAAGAAGAAAAAGCTGCAAAAAAAGCCCTCGGCATGACAAGCCGAGAGCCTTTGAACCAGAACCGCCCCGAAGGGCACACGCTGTAAAACTTACCGATTCAATCAGCCTGGTCAACCGCCGAACCGCTTTGTTGGTGGTGATCGAGACCTTACGCGCGCGCGTTGAGGCTGGAGATAACGCCGATTAAAGAGAGAAGGACGAATCAGTACCGTCGTTATCGGGAGTTTATTCTTTCCATCCTACTGTTTCTCGAAACCTTAAAAGATTCTTAGTCCAATCGGACAGTATTTCTCTCATGTACTGCCTAACTGCTTGTATCAGTTCCTCCCTACTGGCATCTCTCCCCGCTACATCCTCTGGATTCCAAGTCGCCTTAGTCTGATTACAGGGTTGGCAGCTAAGGGCAAGATTCTCAAGAGTATCCTCGCCGCCAGCATTCCGAGGAATGATATGGTCGTGTTGCCATGAGATGTAGTCGTCCAGTGAAGCCAACATATCTTTATCGCAATACTCGCATTTATATCCAGCTCTCTCGCCTACCTCGGGTGCCCATCCGCCTGCAAGTCCTTCACGTCGAAGCTGGTCGATAACATGTTGCCTCATAATGCAGTCTCCTTTCGATTCTGCCGTAACAGCCCTAAGCGTCCATCGACCAAAACCTAAGCCCCGTTGAAGGTAGGTCAATCCGCAATGCCCCGTATGGCTAATATCCGGGCATCTTATTACCACGGCGCGGCGGTCCCTCCAGTTGGAAGCCATGTCCTGGGAATCGACGCCCTAGCAGCTCATCGGTCAGAAGACTCAGAGCGCCGCTGCCCGCACTGCGGCGAGCGGCTCGACGAATAAAAAAGCGGCCGAGGCAAAAGCCCCAGCCGCTTCTACATGTGCCGCCGCGCAAACCGCGCTGTTATACGACGGGATCCTCCGCGAACGCTGGCGTTTCCAATTCAACACTCACGCCCAAGGCGTTGCACACCTTGAGAAACGTCGAAACATTGCAATTGGCTCCATGCTCCAGCTTGGATAGCTGCTGCTGCGTAATTTTTGCCTTTTTCGCGACCTCCTGCTGGGACAAACCAAGGTGCTGCCGGACCTGAAGGATTTGCATCGAAAGCTGGGCCGACTGCTTTTCTTCCAAAAACAACCGGCGAAAGCGGTCGTCCCGCAGCTTTCCTTCAAGGTGCCCTTTAAGCTTCTTCATGGTAAACCACCCTAATCGAGTTGTCATCATAGCGAGCGAAGAAATCAGATCTACAACGCTGAGCGCGGCGAATTTCTGGACGCAGGACGCGATAATACCTTGCGCGAGGCACTCGCAGTCGGTTAGGCACAACCTCTGCGACACCTCCCTAGTGGTTCTACCAGAAATAAGCGAACTTATTGGACTGTCGCATCACGGACAGCGCGTGAGAGGCACGCGGGGCAGTGGCAATTTTCATCCTTGGGGCCAAAATGAACGAGCCCGTGCAAAACGCCACCTTCAGAATCGAATCTAGAGACGATTCTGTCAAAGTATCTGGTATCCTGAAACTCGTATCTACGCCAAACAGCCCAAGCGACAAGATCGGCAATCTGGATAATCCGCGAAGCTTGCGAATCAACGAATAATGGAACTTCCGCCAAATTGCGGAGATTTCCCCACCGCGTCCCCTGAACGCGAAATATACGGGCAAGGCTTTGCAGTGCGTTCTCATAGCTCGACTTATCCATGATGACAAGGCCACGATGCTTTCCTTCTTCCTTTTTTCTTGCTCGATGATAGATGCGCTGAAGCTGAAGATTAAAACGGTTGCATATCTCTTCAAAAGCGTATTCAACCGGGTCATTGGGCGCGCGTTGTGCTTTGTGAACCGCAACAGCAAACAGACTAACGCTCCGATGGCTTTCCTGGACAATTTCCAGAGCATTTTCGATAATCTGCAGGCGCACTCTCCGTGGAACCCCCTTCCAAGGCTTCTCCCTGCCGTTTGCCATAACACTGGCATGAAGTTCTACATCTTCAGGAGGCCCAAGGTTCAAAGACTCAATGAATTCATCTATGCGTTTAATCAAATGAAATATTTGACGCTCAAATACGGAAATACCACCGAGAATGAAATACTTCTCGTTCGGGTTTTTGACCGAGCCAGAACCGTCAATATAAGCGAGATACATACTTCTCCTAAGATGCGGGGTGTCATTCATTAGCAAAAAAAATGCAGCCGAGTGTGGAACCTGTCCACAGCGGACCGTGAATATCACAGCCCTCTCGACCGCATACCATATAGTGTATTAACACTATAATTGAAATGCTGATTTTGTCAACCTTCGATCAGCGCATTATTGACCGAGCAACAATCAGGCTCATCGCTTCCCTCCTCAATCAAGCGGCAGTTCCACCCGCCGCCCTTCCGCCATGCTGATCTGCACGGCCTCGGTAAACTCCATATACTTAACCCCGTCGGCAAAGCTGGTGTGCGTAACGGGTCGGCCGTCGCGGATGGCATCGACAAAGTCCTCTTCCACCTGCCAGCCGTCGCGCGGATGATCGGGGACGTCAAAGGACTGGAACTCGTCGTCGCCCTCGCCGGCTATCCATACCCCACTCTCGTCCATCTTAAACGAGCCTTTGGTGCCGTAAAAGGCAAAGCCAAAGGCAGGCCCTAAGCGTGCGACGCTGCTCAAGTGATAGACTGCGGTCGCGCCGCTTTCCAGCTCGGCGACGATGCCCAAACTCTCCGGCACATCGGCTGGTGCTCTCTGCCCGGTCTCTTCGTCGAGCCGCTCGGTCGTAAACGTCTTGCCATAGGCTATCACGGCCTTCTCGTGCCCGGCATAGCGCCGCACGGTCTCGTTGCCAATGCCCATCACCATGATGTTGTTGCCCGACAGATCGCGGCGCTGCCGCCAGTGCAACGGCGCATCCGGGGCGTAGCCGCCGGAGAGGCCAGTGAAGTGAATTTCCAACAAGTCGCCGAAAAAACCACTGTGCAGCTTGTCGAGCAAAAGCGGCTCAGCCGACAAATAGAAGGGCGCTGGCACGATCATCGCCACCTTGTCCGTTTGCTGCGAGGCCGCGTACATCTGCCGCGCTTCAGCCAAATTCATGCACATCCGCGCCTCGGTCAGCACGTGCTTGCCCGCTCCGAGCCCGGCCAGCGTCATCGGACAGTGCATATAGGGCCACGTGCCGATGCAGATCGCATCCACATCGTCGCTTGCGATCAGCGCCCGCCAGTCTTCAAAGACCTGTGAGATCCCGTACTCGTCGGCGATCCGTTGGCCCGATTCACGCGAGCGGTTGCAGACCGAGGTTATTTCAACTCCGTCAATACCCTGAAAACCAGGGATGTGCTGTAGGCGGGTATTGGCCCCCGCGCCGATTAGGCCGATGCGAAGCGTCATAGCAGTTTTCCTCCTGTGTGTTTGTCGTCCTAGTCGTGGATTGGCTGGCCTAAGCTAGCCGCCCCCCTCGCCCCTGTCAACGCCATTCATAAAGCGACTTCCGCGCTAATCGGTAATCATCGGAGGGCCGGTCAATCGCCGTCGCTCCACCCGAAGCCACCTCGATTAGACGACTGCACACCGGTTCGTACGCGGCTCTAGGCGCTACCGCACCCTTAGCCACCAAAATCCGCTGGTGCTCGGGCTGGATCCCCGCACAGGTGATCTGGTGAATGCTGTTGGGACAGGCGCGCTCGCTGTTGAGTAAGAGCAACCCTTTGCTCCCGGCTTGCTCGACTTGCACAACCGCGGTCGGTCCCTGATTGAAATAGCGGCCCCCACCGTGCCGGCGCTCGCGCTCTTCGTAAGAGCCATCGTGCAGCGTCCGCACCCGCCCAGCGATTTCCAACGTCGGCCCGTGCATGTCGTCGGTCTTGCCTCCTACGCGAAGCTGAACCTGCCCGCCGACGCCAGCCGCAAAGCACGCCTGCGCGCTTTCGACGTCCCAGACCGACACGACCCAACCGTCCGCCCCTTGCGCGAGCAATTGCTCTAACACAAACGTCGAATCCCCAGACGAGCCGCCGCCGATGTTGTCACCCATGTCGAGCAGGCACACGGGCGTCTCCTCGCTCGCCAACGCCAACCGCACGGCCTCGGCCGGATCGGGCACCGAGGGCTTTAACTGGTCGCGGCTGGCCCACATCTGCTCGCCCAACCGCTCGGCCTCGCGCCGCGCCTTTTCCTCGTCTCCGTCCGCAATCACCACCACCGACGGCCCCATATAGGGCACGTCCGCGTATTGATAGCCTCCGGCGATACTGCACCCGAGGATCCCCGCCTGGGACTCCAACTCAATCGCCGCCTGCATCAGCGGCTGCATGGGCGCGACGCTCGTGTTGTGAAAGTAAATGTTGAAGAGCACTTCTGGTTTGACCAGCGCCATCTTGGGCTGGATCTCGCCGCGAATCTGCCGCGTCAAAATAGACGCAGCCTGCAAGCCTCGTTCCCGCTGGTCAATGTGGGGATTGGTCTTGTAGATGATTAAGGAATCGGCTGCCTCCACCAGCTCTGGAGGTACGTTGGCATGGTAATCGTGAGTCACGGCAATGGGCAAGTCGCCCACCAGCGCACGCACCCGGCGCACAGTCTCTCCGTCAGCCTGAGGGAACCCCTCGGCGACCATGGCTCCGTGCAGCGCTAACAGCACCCCGTCGAGCTTGGGGGCCGCCTCAAGTCCACTGAGGATGCGCCCGACAAAGTGCTCGTACGCGTCCGCAGTCACCGGACCGCCCGGCGTCGCCGACGACGCCAAGAGCGGATAGAGCTCATAGCCGAACTCCTCGGCCCCGGCGATATAGCCGGCGATCTCGTGGAAGGTTCCCGCGTACTGGCCGATCACATCCGCACCTTCACAGCCCCCGAAATCCTCCAACTGCGTCGGCTGCGAATAGAACGAATTCGACTCGTGAGAAAAACCTGCTGTTGCAATGCGCATTCAGTATCACCTTTCTAGCGAACAGATCGCTCTGCCGCCTCGCTTGTCATGGAATATAATGCTATCTTTCCCAAACGCTTATGAATCGTTGGCAAAAGATATTCACCTATAAAAAGACCAAGCGCCTGACGCAAATGGTCGCCTGCGGCGGCTGAGCTTCCAAGCTGCGCCCCGACCAGTTGCGGCGCACCCTGGCAGGTCTGCCAACAAACACCGATCCCAACCTGCTCGTCGGCTTCAACCTCGCCGACGATGCCGGCGTCTATCGCCTCAACGAGCGCGAGGCCCTCGTGCAAACCGTCGATTTCTTCACCCCCATCGTCGACGACCCCTACACCTTTGGAGCCATTGCCGCGACCAATTCGCTCAGCGACGTGTACGCCATGGGCGGCAAGCCGCTCACCGCGCTCAACATCGCGGGTTTTCCCGCCAACGAACTCGATCCAGAGGTCCTCAATCAGATTCTCCTCGGCGGTCAATCCAAGGCTGCCGAAGCCGGCTGTACCCTCGTCGGCGGCCACACCGTCCAAGACCCAGAACTCAAGTACGGCCTCGCCGTTACCGGCCTCGTCCACCCCGACCGCATCTACACCAACGCCTGTGCCCAGCCCGGCGATCGTCTCATCCTCACCAAGAAGCTGGGCACCGGGCTGATCGCCAACGCCTTCAAGGCCGGTCACCTCGCCGAAACCGACCTCGCCGAAGCCGTGGAATCCATGCTCGCGCTCAACAAGGCCGGCGCTGAAATCCTGCCGGACTTCGCCGTCCACGCCGTCACTGACATCACCGGCTTCGGCCTTTTAGGGCACGCCGCGGAAATGGCCGAGGGCAGCCAAGTGGGAATGATTTTTTACGCAGCCCAAGTTCCAGCTTTAGCCCACAGCCTAGCACTAGCCGCCAAGGGACTCGAAGGCGGCTCCCGCGACAACCAGCTTTTCTTGGCACCCAAAGTCACCGTTGCCGACGGCGTCGATCCAGCCCGCGCCAATCTCCTCTTCGACGCCCAGACCTCCGGCGGCCTACTCATCGCCGTGGCCGCAACCGAGACCGAGGCCCTCCTCCACGCCCTCCAACTAGACGCTGCCGCCCTCGTCGGCAAAGTAACCAAAGAAAATCCCGGCCGCATCCTCGTCGAGCCGTAACCGCACCTGTGCCAAATCCTCGTATCCTCTTCCTCGCCCGCCGCTACCCGCCCACCATCGGCGGCATCCAGACCCATTGCCACGCGCTCTATACCCGGCTGGTCAACCAAGCCCAAGTCCGCCTCATCTCACTGGGCCGCCACTCGCTTTTGCACCTGATTTGGTTCCTCCCCTATTGCTTTGTGACCGCCTTGTGGGCCGTGCTCTTTCGCCGCGTCGATGCCATATACTTCGCCGACGGGGTCGCCGCGTCGTTGGCTCCGCTCTTGCGCCCTTTGGGTCCAGCGCGCTTCATCACCACCGTCTATGGCCTCGAAATGACCTACAAAAATTCCCTCGCGCGCGCACTGATGCACTGGGGAGTCCGCGCCTGCGACAAGGTCGTCGTCATCAGCGAAAACAGCCGCCGCATTACTGCTGAAAGCGGCGTGCCCGAGGACAAGTTGGAGATCATCTACTTAGGAGTGGAGCCGCTGGAATTGTCACCAGACGCGCTGGAGACGGTCAGAGCGCGTTTCGAGGAAGAACACGGGCTGCGCTTTGGCCAAGACCGCGTCCTGCTGCTTTTCGGTCGCCAGGTCCCCCGCAAGGGCATGATCGAATTCTTGCAAAAGGGGATGCCCCTGCTCGACGCGGATATTCGCCTCTTGATCTGCGGCCCCCCCGCCAGCGAAACCGCGCGCTTACAGGCGCTTTGTCAATCCGATCTAAAAGACCGCGTCGTCCTGCTCGGGCCAGTCCCCGACGACGTGCTGGCCATGCTGCGCACCAGTTGCGATCTTTTCCTCATGCCCAACATCCACATACCCGGCGACGTCGAAGGTTTCGGCCAGACCCAACTCGAATGTATGTAC
>JAJDYK010000074.1 GCA_022825185.1 Candidatus Latescibacterota bacterium
GTTGTTCGACGTCTCGTTTTTCTACTTTTACTAAATGTCCCTGACGATACGCTTTATAGTGCTTCCCACGCACCCCAGCAGAAAAATCGTACTCTGGCCTCATTTCATCCATTCTTTATTTCGTATCTGTCTTCAGTGAACGCGATATCGGCAGGGCTGGCTACGACTTAGCGCAATCGCCCCGCGCCATCAAACTCCATCTCAGCCAGTGCGCCGGTTTGCTCTAGGTCGGGATAGTCGCCGAACTCGCGCAGTAGGCTGGCGGATAGGTGGATGTGGCCGATGTCGAGGGTGTTTTTGATGCGGACGACGCGCGCCTGTTCGGGATGGGTGAGGTTTTGCACCGAGAGCGCGGCTTCAATGGCCTCGCGGTCGGTTGCCATGACGACTGGGATGTACGCGCGATTGAGGAAGGTGGTGGTGAAGACGTTGGCGTACGTGGCCTCGAAGTCGATGCGCTCGTACAGGCGGCGGGTAATGATGTCGGCGAGGCCGACGCCGTTGGCATTGCCGTGGGTTTCGTCGGTTAGGTCGAGTACCACGATGCGGGCCGCACTTGGAGACTCTGGCTCTTTGACGCCGGGCAGGAGCATGCGGCCGACGACGTTGGTGTCCATGCCTGTGCCCGAGATATTCTTGCCGATTTGCTCGATGATCAGCAGGTCGATGCCTTGGACGAAGAGGCGGGGCATGGCGCGCCGCGCTTCGTCCAAAAGCTGCGGCTCGCGGCTTTGGAACTGTCCGGGTTGCAGGGCCTCGATGCGGAGCGTCTCTTCATAGGCGTTTTCGACGAGGGCCACACCCATGAGAATCGGCGCTTTGTCGAGGATGCAGCGGCCCCAAGCCGGGATTAGGCGGGCGAGGCTCTCGGCACCCCCGGCGTGGGCGATGGTCGCGCCTTTGTGGCTGCCTAGGCCAATGGTCATCATCTTCATCAGGCCGCTCTCAAAGGTTCCGCGAAAGGAGGTGTGCGGCTTGATTCGGTTGATGAGCACCACGCCGTCGGCTTCGGTGGCGAGCCGGTTGAGCAGCACGGGAGTGCCGTCGTCAAGTTGGGCCACTTCGACGACATCCATAGTTGCCTCGACCGGGCAGCCCATGCTCTCGGCGTCGAGACCGTAGCTGGCTAGCACTCGCTTTTGACCTTCAGCGGTAGCGCCGCCGTGGCTGCCCATAGCTGGCAGCAGGAACGGCTTGCCGCCGGCCTCTTTGACGCAGTCGATGACCGTGCGGGTGATGAGCGGGATATTGGCGATGCCACGGCTGCCGCCCGTAACGGCTATTCGCGCACCGGGAGCGATGGCATCGGCTAGACCGGCGAGCGCTAGCTGGCGGCGGACTTCGCCGGCCACGTCGGCGAGCGAGTCGCTGGCAAAGTGCTGCTTGACCGGGGCCATTTGCGGTAGTTGCACGGTGAGTACCTCTATCCTTCGCCGACTAGGGCGGTGCGCAGGCGCTGGGCGCGTTCGCCGATCGGCAGGGCCGGTTTGGGCACCGGCTCGGTGGCTGGGGCGATTTTCCAGATGAAGACGACCGGGCCTTCTTCTTCAAAGTGCTGGTCGAGCTTGGCGTCGAAATCGTCGTCGCTGTCGATGGTATAGACGCGCTGGAGGCCGGCCCCACGACAGATTTGCTCGTAGTCGATAAAGGCGGCACCGGGCACGGGCTGACTGCCGGTGACTTCGTACGTGCCGTTTTCCGTGATGACGAGGGTTAGATTCGGGGCCGGGCGCTGGGCCAAGGTGACGAGGACCCCCAGCGACATCAGGGTGCTGCCGTCGCCATTGATGCACAAGACCCGGCGTTCGGGTTGGGCAATGGCCAAGCCGAGTGTAAAGTCGGCGGCGTGGCCCATGGCGCTTTCGACGTGGGCAAAGTCTAACGGGCCATCGGAGTGCGCGGCCCAAGGCATGGCCACGCTCATGGTGGTGACCACGACTTCGTCCGTGCGTCTGGCGGCTAGTTTGGCGAGGCAGGTGTATTTGTCGAGCATCTTATGCAGTCTCCGCGACCAGCAGCACAGCGGTTGGCAGCGAGGTCTCTTGAGCCTTGGCGAACGCGGCGTCGATCTGGCCGCTGTCGTCGTCTGTGTGCATGGCGGTGTAGGGGATGTTCCAAGCCTTGAGAGTTGGCTCGAAGAAGGTGGCAGCCGTATCGACGCGGGAGGCACCTGGGGCCATGGTCGCGTAGCCTCGGTAGCCGACGAGCATGACGAGGGGGATGCCCATGTTGTAGGCCGTGCCGCGCAAGGCGTCGCCGGCTTCCAAAAAGCCCGTGTTCTGGATCAACACGAGCGGATGGGCACCGCCCAAATACAGACCGGAGGCCAAGCCATACGCCTCGCCCTCGCGGCTGGTGAGGATCACTTCGATAGTGTCGTGGTCCCACAGGCGCTCGTACAGGACGCACGAGCCATTGTCTGGGACCCCTAATACATGCGTAATACCGTGCCGTTCGAGGGCGGCGATGATCTTGGTAGCGCTGATCACGGGATTACTCGGCGAAGATCGCACGGGTGGCGAGGCCGCTCTGATGGCCTTGCTGCTGGATGCCGCCGATAAACTGGGCGGTGCGGCCAGCCGGGGCAGTGCCTTCATAGTACGCGCTGAAGGACTCGTTGAAGGCGACCAAGCCAGCGCGATTTTGCGCGGAGTCGGCCCCGGCGACGATGTAGGCGTTGTTGAAGATGCCGTCCTCTTTGAGACCCGCGCCGCCGGCTTCCTTGATCCGGGCGTCGAGCGTGCCGAGCTGTTGGCCGGCGTCGCTGCCGCCGACGGCTGAGACGTGGACTTCGCGCACGCCGTGGTGGCGCAAGCCCGCCCA
>JAJDYK010000217.1 GCA_022825185.1 Candidatus Latescibacterota bacterium
GGGGCGGCGATCATCACCACCTTGGCCCACTCCTTTGGTCCGCAGCCGCCCTTTTACCAACAGGCTGTCGGCTATGGTGCGGGCCGCCGCGATTTAGACGCCATCCCCAATCTTTTGCGCCTGCGCTTGGGCGAGCGCATTCCGGCTAGCGAGCGCGTCCTGCTGATCGAAGCCAATATCGACGATATGAATCCAGAAGTGTACGGCTATCTCTTTGATCGGCTGCTAGAGCAAGGCGCGTGCGACGTGTACGCCACGCCGGTCCTGATGAAAAAGGGCCGCCCGGGCAACGTTCTCAGCGTCCTTGCTCCAGCGGGTCGCTTGGACGAGTTAGCCGCGATCGTCCTGCAAGAAACGACAACCATCGGCCTCCGCTACTACGGGGTGGAACGCCGCGTCTTGGAGCGCCAGATCCGCACCATTGCCACGCCGTACGGGGAGGTCGGCGTCAAGTTTAGTTGTATAGACGGACGCCGCCGCGCCGCCCCTGAATACGAAGACTGTGCGCGGCTGGCCCAAGAGCACCAAGTGCCCTTGCTCGCCGTATATGAGGCCGCTCGGGTGGCCGCCATCAAGGAGTAATGACCATTATGTTGAGATTGATTTTATGCGCGTTATGGCTGGTTCCGCTGTCGAGCCAAGCTGCGGAGTGGCCGGCTTATAGTGGAGACCTAGACGAATTCGACAATATCCAGCGCTTGCCTGCGGGCGAAGGCTCAGAGCGCCTCGTGCTCGGCGACAACGATGGCCGGCTCCACGTCTATGAGGAGCGCGACCACACCTATACCGAAGTGTGGGACAGCGACTATCTCGAAGGGGCCGTGGCCGGCGTATTTGTCCTCGACATCAACGACGACCAACTCGACGAGATCGTCGCCTATACCGACCAGGGCCGCGTGTATTACTTCGACTCTCAGGACTATACGCTGCTTTGGAGCAATTCGCCCAATGAATACGCTCGCATTACCAGCTTGACCATCGGCGATATTGACGACGACCCCCAGCCCGAACTCGTGTTTTGCGCTGATGGTCGTTTAGTCGTGTACGATGGCCGCGATCAGTACGAGCAGTGGCGCAGCGATCAGACCGACTTGACGGCCCATCAGATTCTCATCGGCGATGTAGATGGAGACGACGAAGACGAGATTGTGCTCAACGACGGGTACGTGTTCGACGCCCGCTTCTTCGACTTGGAGTGGCAGTCGCCCGAGCCTTTTGGCGAGCGCATGGGCCTGCTCGATCTCGACGAAGACCAAATTCCCGAAGTCATCGGCGAATTCCAGGGCCGCTATCTGCGCATCTTTGACATTGACCTCCGGCGGGAAAAGTCGCTCAGCCGCTAGCGGCTTGACCTTGACACCTAAGCAACGACCGGCGTATATACTCCCTCTCATCCAAACACCAACAAGGAGCGATTGCAATGCGACCCGTCACCCTCTTCACTGGCCAGTGGGCCGACCTGCCTATTGGGACCCTCTGTCAACAGGCCGTTGAGTTTGGCTACGACGGCTTGGAGCTAGCCTGCTGGGGAGACCACTTTGAAGTTGACCAAGCCACAGATGCCTATTGCCAGGCCAAGCGCGAACTGCTCGCAAAATACGATCTAGCGCTGTTTTCCATTTCCAATCACCTCGTCGGCCAAGCCGTGTGCGACGCCATTGATAGTCGCCACGAGGCTATCCTGCCCCCGCGCATCTTTGGCGACGGCGACCCAGAGGGCGTGCGTCAGCGCGCGGCCGCAGAGATGATCGCCACGGGGCAAGCGGCCGCCCGACTCGGGGTTGACGTGGTCAACGGCTTTACCGGCTCGTCGATCTGGCACCTGATTTATTCATTCCCACCGGTATCCCCCGACATGATCGAGGCTGGGTACGCGGATTTTGCCGCGCGCTGGAAACCCATACTCGACCAATACCAAGCGCTCGGCGTCAAATTTGCGCTAGAGGTTCACCCCACTGAAATCGCCTTTGATATTGCCTCGGCCGAACGCGCCATTCAAGCACTCGACGGCCATCCGGCCTTTGGCTTCAACTACGACCCCAGCCACCTCGGCTATCAGGGCGTGGACTACGTCGAGTTCATCTACCGATTCAGCGACCGCATTTTCCACGTCCACATGAAGGACGTAGGCTGGTCTGCGACGCCGACCGCCGCCGGGGTCTTCGGCGGGCACACTGAGTTCGGCGACCGCCAGCGCTATTGGGACTTCCGCTCGTTGGGCCGCGGCAATATCGACTTCGAGGAAATCATCCGCGCCCTCAACCGCATCAACTACCAAGGGCCGCTGTCGGTCGAATGGGAAGACAGCGGCATGGATCGCGTCCACGGTGCGACAGAAGCGGCCGCTTTTGTCAAACAGGTCGATTTCCCGCCTTCGGACATTGCCTTTGACGCGGCGTTTGAGGACTAGCGTTGCAGCGTTTTCAAGACGATCCGCAGATGGACGCAGATGGACGCAGAATAGCAGCAACAAGACGATTCGCAGCTCGAATTGTTCAATCATTCAGGATTGCTGTAGTTGTTGCCGTACTCGTGGCTTGCGGCCAAGAGGAACGAGCGCAGCAGACGTTGGTTTTTGGTCGCGGCTCGGATTCGATCGGGTTAGATCCGGGGATTGAAAACGACGGCGAATCGTTTAAGGTCTGCGACAATATCTACGAGACCTTGGTGACCTACGACAGCGAGAGCACGGCCGTGGTGCCGCAGCTAGCGCATTCTTGGGACATCGCGGACGATCAACTTACGTGGACCTTTCACTTGCGCACGGGGGTCCGCTTCCACGACGGCACCCCCTTTAACGCCGCGGCCATGCTGTTTTCCCTCGAGCGGCAGTTTGACAAAGACCATCCCTTCCACAAGGTCGCCGGTTCGTTCAAGTACTGGCAGGCCATGGGCATGGACGACATTGTCGCCGCGTTAGAAGCCCCAGACGATTCGACCTTTGTCATTCGCCTCAAGGAGCCTCATGCCCCCTTCCTGGCGAACTTGGCGATGAACTTCTGCGCGGCCGTTAGCCCCACCGCGGTGGCCCGTTACGGTAGCGATTACTTCAAAAATCCGGTCGGCACCGGTCCCTTTCGCTTGGTCGAATGGCGCAAGGACGAGCGCATCGTCTTGGAGCGCAATCCCGATTACTGGGGGCCACAGCCGCAGCTCGACCGCCTAATTTTCAAGCCTATTCAGGAATCCTCGGTGCGCTTTTTGGAGCTTTCGCAGGGCACGATTCACGGCTTCGACAACCTCAGTCCTGAGTACATTGAGCCGATCCGCGCCGACCCCAACCTCCAGCTCTTGACGCAGGCGGGCATGAATACCGGCTACTTGGCCATGAACATGGACAAGGAGCCTTTCGACGATGTGCGGGTGCGCCGCGCCATAAACCACGCCGTGGATAAGCAGGCCCTAGTGGATAATTTCTACGAGGGCTTGGCCATGCCAGCCAAAAACCCCATCCCGCCGACCCTGTGGAGTTACAACGACACCATTGCAGGCTATGGCTATGATCCGGCCAAAGCGCGGGCCTTGCTGGCGGAAGCTGGTTATGGCGACGGCTTTGAGACCGAGCTGTGGGCCATGCCGGTGCCGCGCCCCTATATGCCACAGCCTAGCAAGATCGCCGAGGCGATTCAGGCCGACTTGGAAAAGGTGGGCATTCACGCCCGCATTGTGTCTTGGGAATGGGGGACGTACTTGGACAAGGTGTTCGACGGCCAGCACCAGATGGCTTTGTTGGGCTGGACCGGCGACAATGGCGACCCAGACAACTTCCTCTACGTGCTCCTCGACTCCACCGCGGCCATCAAACCCGCCCAGAATATTTCGTTCTACCGCAGTGGCGAGTTGCACGACGCGCTCGTCGCAGCCCGTCGCTCCACCGATCGCGACGTGCGCACGCGGCTCTACGCCCGTGCGCAGGAAATTGTCCACCGCGACGCGCCTTGGGTCCCCCTAGTACACGCGACGCAGACAGTGGTTTTTCAGCGCCGCGTCACTGGCTTCAAGCTGCATCCCACGGGCAGCAAGTGGTTCCATAGCACCGCGCTGGCCCCTTGAGCCATGCACCGCTTCGTCCTCCGGCGGCTCATCGCGCTCTTGCCGACGCTGGTGGGAATTTCGCTTTTAGTTTTTCTGATGCTCTACTTGGTGCCGGGCGACCCCGCCCAAGTCATGCTCGGAGAGCGCGCCAATGCCGAGAGTTTGGCCGAGTTGCGCGCGACCATGGGCCTCGACCAGCCCTTTCACGTGCAGTTTTACCGCTTCTTCACCGGCCTGTTGAGCGGCGACCTCGGCCGCTCGATTCGCACCCACGAGAAAATCACCACTGAACTGTTCCAGCGCTTCCCGGCCACTTGCGAGCTAACCTTGGCTAGTATGCTGCTGGCCATGACGGTCGGCATCTCGGCCGGACTGTGGGCTGCGGTGCGGCGGGGCAAGATCGCCGATCTGCTCAGCATGATCTTGGCCACGGCCGGCATTTCCATTCCCGTATTTTGGCTGGCCTTGATGCTGGTATTGCTGTTGGCCTTTTACGTGCCGCTCTTTCCGGTGTCCGGCCGCTTGAGCACGCATATCTACTTTGAGCCGATCACTTATTTCTACGTAATCGACACCCTCGCGCAGGGCGATTTCGCGGCCTGCGGCGACGTGCTGTGGCATCTTTTTCTGCCAGCCCTGACTTTGGGTACCATTCCCATGGCCGTCATCGCGCGCATGACCCGCGCCAGCCTGCTCGACGTCCTCGGCGAAGACTACATCCGCACGGCGTGGGCCAAGGGCCTGCGGCAGCGGGTGGTAATTGTGCGCCACGCCCTGAAGAATGCCTTTATACCCACGCTTACGGTCATTGCCCTCCAATTCGGCTATCTACTCGGAGGCGCGATTATCACCGAGACCATTTTCGCTTGGCCCGGGGTCGGACGCTGGCTCTTTTTAGCGGTACAGGCGCGCGACTTTCGCGCTGTGCAGGGCGGGGTTTTGCTGCTGGCCACGGTCTTCGTGCTGGCCAACCTCATCGCCGACATTCTTTATGCTTGGCTGGATCCGCGGATACGCTACGACAAGGAATAGGGGATAACAAAAAAGCGGAGGCAACGAGCAAAGCCGTTACCTCCACTTTTTTTGTTTAACAGTGCCTATGTCGCTGGCACTGCGTCCTCTCAGCCACCAGAGGAAGTTATGGTGATGCGCACGATGTCGGCGATGGTTGGATAGGCGAATCCATCATCGACTAAGCGCACCGTGCCGCCTTCGTCTGCGCCGGTGTTGGCCGCAGCCTGACGCGGCGCTTGATTCGCGCCCACGCCCGGTTCCTCGTTGACTTCCGTACCCGCATCCCACAGTCCGATCTGATTGGTAACGTCGCCGCTTATCGGCTGGCGATCGTCGGTGAACAGAGCAATTCCGGTGTCACCGGGTGCCAAGAACAGGTCGTTGGATTGCACGTACATGGTGGCAAAAGACAGCCGGTCGCCCGGACGAGCGACAAAGCGGAATTCATAGGCGTTGCCCGGCGTCAGCGGCCCAGGGCCGTCGGCTCCCACTGGCGTGGTGAAGACGCCGCTGTTCCTCGGTAGGTTCGCGGCTAGCTCGGCGGGATTGCCGTCTTCGGCGAGTGCTTCGAGGCCATCGCCGCGGTCGGACTGGCCGTCGACAAACAGGGGCGTTCCGCCGCGCTGGGCGACCCACGCGCCGGGCGCGAGGACGGTGCCGAGGTTTTCGATCCGCACGGTGAATTGCGCTGGAGTGCGCGGTTCAGCCGAGCCAGCAGCCGGATCGAGAGCGAAGATCCGCGCGGAAGTGATGGGCCCCTCAGGGATGTCGTCACCTTCGGTATCGCCGTCACCATCACCTTCGGTATCGCCGTCTCCTCCGGCATTACCATCACCTCCGGTATTACCATCGCCTCCGGTATCGCCATCACCTCCGGTATCGCCATCACCTCCGGTATTACCATCACCTCCGGTATTACCATCGCCGTCCCCAGCCGCCGCGATGATGTCACCGATGTCGTAAGGTACCCCAACGGTGACGATGCCGCTTAAGGATGGTTCATCGCCAGACATATCGACCACAAGGTCTAGCGATACCGTAGCATCAGACGAACCGGAAGCGGCTATATCGCCCGTTATGGGAATGCGCGGAAGCTGATCTTCGCCCACGTTCAAGGTACCGTTGAGCACCAGCAGCCCGTCGGACGAATAATCCGTTAGCACCCACTCGTTGCCCGTTATGACCAATGTGCCACCGCCGGCTCCGTTAATCGTCACCTCATCCGAGGTCAGCGCGATCAACAGGACGTTCTGAAAATAGCTTATCAGCGCATTGGTCAAGGCTAGGACATCGGGCGTTATCGCCGCTTCGGTCACGATTAGACCGCCGGACATGTCGCCTTCGCCTGTGCCTTCCCCTGCTGGTATGAACATACCGCCTATGGAGGTGACGGTGACGCTCACGATGTCGGCCACGGCTGGATAGGTGAACCCATCATCGACTAAGCGCACTACGCCGCCTTCGTCTGCGCCGGTGTTGGCAGCCGCTTGACGCGGCGCTTGATTCGCTCCCACGCCCGGTTCCTCGTTGACTTCCGTACCTGCATCCCACAGCCCAATCTGATCGGTGATATCGCCGCTTATGGGCAGGCCATCGTCGGCGAACAGGGCAATGCCGGTTTCGCCGGGTGACAAGAACAGGTCGTTGGATTGCACGTACATGGTGGCAAAAGACAGCCGGTCGCCCGGACGAGCGACGAAGGTGAATTCATAGGCGCTGCCCGGCGTCAGCGGCCCAGGGCTGTCGGCTCCCACTGGCGTGTTGAAAATCCCACTGTTGGGGTGGAGGCCCGTAGCCAGTTCGGCGGGATTGCCGTCTTCGGCGAGTGCTTCGAGGCCCGCACCGCGGTCGGGCTGTCCGTCGGCGAAGAAGGGGATTCCACCGCGCTGGGCGACCCACGCGCCGGGCGCGAGGACGGTGCCGAGGTTTTCGATCCGCACGGTGAATTGCGCGCCCACGCGCGGCTCAGGCAGGCCAGGGGTCGGGTCGGAAGAGGTCGTCGCCTTGCCTGCTGCGATAGATGAGTCTGTGGTCGAGGATAGGGGGTCTCGGTCTGCACAGCCGGCGAACAAGACAGCCCCAATGCAGACAGCGTAAAACAGTTTCATGGAAAATTCTCCTGAAAAGGGTTTATGGAGCTCCATTTATTAGAACTCATATAGAGCCTACATAGTTTCAAAAAGCGATGCGCCGCGCTAAACCTGCGTCCACGCGCCGCTGTTGTTGGACGATTCTACGGCGGCTGCGACGAATTTCATACCTGCTACGCCCTCCTGCACGCTCGGATGCGGAAAGGCTGCGGGTACGTCCTGTTCGCCACGGCGCACGCGAATGAGTCGCTCAATGGTGGTGTGGAGGTTGGCGAGGGCTGGGAAGAAGTCCTCGTGGTGTCCCGAGGGGACTCGCAAGTACGAGGCGACCGACGCGGGCAGGTCGAATTCAGCGCCAGTCCAGTAGGTAATGTCGCGGCCATCGCCGTGGCGCACCAGCAGGCATTCGGCCCGCTCCTGATGCCATTCGATGGAGCCTGTGGTGCCGAAGACGCGGAAGCCGTTGTCGTTGCGGTAGCCAACCGCGATTTGCGTGGCCGTGATCAGCGCAGTGCCGCCGTTTTCCAGTTCGCCGATCACGTTGAAATCGTCGTCGAGCACGCGACCTTCGACAAAGGTGTTGAGCCGTGCCGAGACTCGCTCGACGGCCAGTCCGGTCACCCAAGTTGCGGCGATAAAGGCGTGCGTGCCAATGTCGCCGCCGCAATTGGAGATGCCCGTGCGCGCGGGATCGGTGCGCCAGGACGCCTGCTGCTGGCCGGTTTGTTCTAGGGCCGTGGCCAGCCAGCCCTGATTGTACCAGGAAACCACCTTGCGGACTTGGCCGATCTCGCCGCTTTGGATCATTTCCTTGGCCAACATCATCATGGGATGGCCCGTATAGGTATGGGCCAGCACAAAGGGCACCTGCTCGCGCTCGACGATCTGCGCCAAGTCGCAGGCTTCGGCGGCCGTCATGGTGATGGGCTTTTCGCAGAGCACTGGGATGCCGGCCTGCAAAAAGGCTTTGGCTGGCTCGTAGTGGGCGAAGTTGGGCGTGACGATGGTGACGTAATCGAGGGCTTGCTCGCCGCTTTGCACCGCCTCTAACAGCGCCTGATAGGTGGGATAACCCGCGATGCCGTAGTCATCGGCTGCGTGCAGTGCCGCCTCTGGGTTGGAGCGCAGCGCGCCAGCGACTAATTCGCGGCTGGCATCGAGCGCGATGGCGCGGTTGTGGACCATACCGAAAAAGGAATCGGGGCCGCCTCCGCCGATCATGCCTACTTTGAGTTTGCTCATGGAATTTCCTCCCCAAAATGTATGATTGAAATACCCTCTTCTAAGTACGCATGAGGGCCTAAAACTGTCAAACGATTCAGTACTATTTGAGTAAAACCATCGGCCGTGCTTGATAGAAGGGACCAGCGGCGAACCGGTAGAAATAAATACCCGTTGCCATAGGGCTACCCCGGTCGTCTTGGCCATCCCAGGTTACCCGGTGCGTCCCCGCCGCCTGCGTAGCGTTGACTAATTGGCGCACTGGCTGGCCGATGGCGTTGAATACAGTCAGCCGCACCCGCGCCTCTTGCGGCAAGCGGTAGGCAATTTGCGTTTCTGCGTTGAAGGGATTGGGGAAATTGTGCAACAGCGCGAAGTTGTCCGGCAAGGCGATTGGTGCGTCTGCCACAACGATCGCAAAGGTATCCCGCCATATCGGGACGCCGTCTTTTTCGACGTGTACTGTAAACTCCACTTCAGTTCCGGGCGTAGCCTCCTCACTCAGAGTCGGGTCTGGCCCGAAGAAGAAGACGTTCTTCTCGCCTGGCGGAAAGGAAACAGTGCGCGAACGGCCAGCGCCGCTGGACGGATGCAGCAGCGGGTTATTCCACTCGATAAAGGCGCGCACATTGGCGAGAAAGGTGAGCGGCGAGTGATTTTCGACCTTCAAGGCCAGCGGGATTTGCACCCCCGGCGCAAAGGTGCCAAGGCCAGCGGCTTCCTCGGCTTGGGCGGAGAGAAAGCCGTGAATGACCAAACTTTCTGCCGCAGGTACTCCTTCGACCACTAGGCCGCGCACTGCGTCAACAATCTCGTAGCTGCCAATGGGAAAGGTCAGTTCGCTAGTCGGGCTTGGCGCAATAAAAATCCCGGCCCATTGCTCTCCCGGGACTGCGGCTAGAAAGCGCGTGGTATCGGGGTGGACGTGCAGGGTATTGGCTATCTGCGAGATTGCGGCCGAGCGGATGACGAAGTCGCCGCGTATGTGGAGTTCGGTCCGTTCTGGATCCAGCCCCGTCTGCAGGCGGTCCGATCCGGCCACCCTGATCTGGGTATTGCGGAAAACCACGAGTCGGCCGGCGGGCGCAACCGTCAGATCGCCATCAATCAGCACCTCGCCCGCCCAATGCACCTCCTCGCGCAACACCCCGCCCCAGCGCGGCATTACCACATCTAGTGCCAATCCGTCGCCGTCTGGCCGCATATTTTGCAGGGCTAGGCCCGTGGTCGCGTGGCTGAGCGTCGGCGTAGCGAGCGTCGAGGGATTGGTCTCGACGGCGAGACGGCGATAGCGCACTCCATCGAATAGATCGCTGGCGTCGCCGAGGTTGCCGCCCCGGGCACGGGCGTAAGAAGCGTCGTGTGCCCAGAAATCGAGATTGTCGCGGCCGGCGAAGCGGTCGGCTGCCTGGCCGATGGGAAAGCCGGCGTCGGCGTATTGACCGTCGGCGGCAACTAGGTCGAGATGCTTGAGTCGTTCGTCGTCGTTGTCAAAGACTTGCGGCCGGACGTGCCAGACCAGCAGCCCAGAGGCAGGTTCGCCTCGACGGTAGTAGTTTTCCCGCCCGCGGTATTCCAGCAGCAAGTACTCCGTCCACAGGGCGTTATTATTTGGCGTCTCGGCGCGCAACGGAATTTTGTATATCGCGCCGCCGGAGTACAAATCGCGCACCCGCAGATTCCAACTGTCGCGCTCGACCAAGATCAGCCGCTCGTTTTTCGCGCCGATCCAACCCAATTGCTCTAGACTGCGGGCGCTGAAGGCCACTGGACCGCTCATGCCATCCCAGCCATGCGCTCCCCAGCCCATTAAGCCCCAGCGGCCAATGCCGGCGCTGTCCTCGGCCGGATTTTGGCTGGGGTTTTTGAGGAAGGAGGTGTCAAAAAAATCGGGTAGTCCTAGGCTGTGCCCAAACTCATGGGCCATCACCCCGACGGTCTGGGCGAAGTTACCCATTTCCTGAATCGCTCCTTGAGACGGCAAACCGCTGACGCGGATGGGGCTGCCGTCGGGGCCAAGCGCCCGGGATACAAAAGGTTTTTCTGCCAAGCCCAAGCCCACCAACCCCGTCGCCGAGCTAAACAAAAAGCCGTTGGGCACCGACTGCATGTTGATGAAGATATAATCGACCCAGCCGTCGTCGTCGCCGGAGTTAGGAACGCCGTCGGGGCCGTCGTTGTCAAAGCGCGCCAAGTCGATTTGGGCATCGACTTGGGCGAG
>JAJDYK010000130.1 GCA_022825185.1 Candidatus Latescibacterota bacterium
TCTGGTGCTCTCCGGCTTACTAGCCGTTGAGGCGTTGATAAGCGCGGGCGTCAGCATCTACAACAGCACTAGGACCTCGCACGAAGTCTCCATCAAGGGGCCGGTGCAGTTCCTCAAGATCATCCTCTTTTTGCTCGGCAGTATCGTCGTCATCGCAACCCTAATCGGCCAATCACCGCTCTACTTGCTCGGCGGCCTGACGGCGATGACCGCGGTTTTGCTTTTAGTCTTCCGAGACTCGATCCTCGGGTTGGTCGCCGGCATCCAGATCTCGGTAAATCGCATGGTCGCCTACGGCGACTGGATTGAAATGCCCCAGTACGGAGCCGACGGCGACGTGATCGACATAACGCTGACGACGGTCAAGGTGCAAAACTGGGACAAGACCATAACAACCATCCCCACGTACGCACTGATCAGCGAATCGTTCAAAAACTGGCGCGGGATGCAGGAGTCGGGCGGGCGGCGGATCAAGCGGGCGATCCATCTCGACGTCAGTACCATCAAGTTTTGCGACGAGGAAATGCTCACCCGCTTTGCCAAAATCCAGTACATCACCGCTCACATTGAGCGCAAGAAGCAGGAGCTAGCCGAATACAACAAACTCAACCAAGTGGATCTCTCACATCTGGTAAATGGCCGGCGCATGACCAATATCGGCACCTTCCGCGCCTATGTGCAGGCATATCTGAAAAACCATCCGCAGATCAACCAAGAGATGACCTTTCTGGTGCGTCAGCTAGCGCCGACCTCTAGGGGACTACCCCTCGAAATCTACGTCTTCTGCAAGGATATCGTCTGGGCCAACTACGAGGCGATTCAGGCCGATATTTTCGACCACATCTTCGCCATTGTGCCCGCCTTTGATCTGCGAGTTTTTCAGGAGCCGACGGGGACGGACTTCCAGGCGCTGGGGGAATCGCAGTAAGATGAACTGTGTTGCCGTCAAAAATTAAAAAGTATCGCTATGTCCACTGAGACTTTGCTCTACACCACCGTGTCCAGTTCCATCGGCGAGCTACTCCTAGCCGGCGACTCCACGGGCTTGCGACACATCTATTTCGAGAGTGGCGACTTTACTCCACCGTCAGATTGGCAGGCCGTAGCTGCTCTACCCTATCCGGTCGCCGACCAACTCGATTCCTACTTCGCCGGACACCTGCACAGCTTCGACCTGCCGCTCAATCCCCAAGGAACGGCGTTTCAGCGCAAAGTCTGGGCCGCACTCTTGGAAATTCCCTATGGCGAGACGATCTCTTATTTGGAGCTAGCTCGCCGCATCGGCAATCCAAACTCGGTCCGCGCCGTCGGCTTGGCCAACGGCAGGAACCCCCTGCCGATCGTCGTGCCTTGTCACCGCGTCATTGGCAGCAACGGCGCGCTGGTGGGCTACGCTAGCGGATTGCCGATCAAGAGAGCGTTGCTCGCCCTCGAAGGTGCGCTTGCTCCTCAACTCGATCTCTTCTAAGGCTGGAGGTCTCATGTCCACGCATCGCATTGCTATAATCGGCACGGGTCGCGTCGGCTATCAGTTTAGTTTCTCCGACCTGCCCGACAACCACGCCGCTGCTGTCGCTCAACACCCTTCCTGCGAGTTGGTCGCCGGCGTCAACCGGGGACGCGGAAAGCTCGACGCCTTTGGCGAGCGCTTCGGCGTCGAGGCACTCTACCACGACTATCGGCAAATGCTCGCCGAAATCCAGCCCGACATCTGCATCGTCGCCACCCACCCCGAACTCCACGCCGAAATGGTCACCGGCTGCGCTCAAGCCGCCTCGACCCGAGCCATCATCTGCGAAAAACCGATGGCCCTTTCGCTGGAGGAATGCGACCAGATGATCGCGGCCTGCCAAGCGGAGGACGTGCTCTTGCAGGTCAACCACAACCGCCGCTGGCACTCCGAGTGGGTTCTCGCCAAAACGCTCCTTGACGAAGGGGCTATCGGCGAGTTCAACCACATCTACTGCTACATGGATGGGGGCAAACCGGCCCCTTGGTGGCGCAGCGAGAATGAAGGCCCCTTACTGCACGACTTCACCCACTATTTCGACCTGATGGATCTCTACGCTGGCGAAGTGGATTGGCTGTGCGGCATGGCTGAGCAGCGCATGCGTCCGTGGGCTGTCGAGGACTTTTCGGCTGCTATGCTCAAATTCAAAGGGGGGGCCACTGGGCTGATCTGCGGTGCCGAGTTGACCCAATATACCGACCACGCCTTTGAACTGCGCGGCTCAACCGGCCTGATCCGCATGGAGCCGGAGCAGGTCCGCCTCTTTCAGTCCAAGGTCGCGCTTTCTGAGCCTGACAGCGGCTTTGAGTGGAGCAGCCTCGAAGAAGTCGAAGTTGAACGGCCGGCCCCGGTCTCTACGTACGTCGCAGCACTGTCTGAGTTGATCGACGCTCTCGAAGGCCACGGCACCTTGCGCAGCGACGGCACCGTGGGCCGCCGCTCGTTGGAAATGGTCATGGCCATCTACCAGTCGCAGCTAGAGGGAAACCGCCCCGTTCACTTCCCCATCTCGCTCGCCGAATCCGGCGTCGAGGCGTTGCGTCGGGCGGGGAATTTTGAGGAGCGAGAGGCGTAACCTCCGCAGCCATTCAGGCTGACAACGCCACCGCGAATCTTCCATGACTTGAACGATTCGAGCGGTGGATCGTCTTGTTTCTACTATTCTGCGTTTATCTGCATCCATCTGCGGATCTTCACGCATAGCTTCGCTCGGAGAATAGACATGGCCAAAGCCAAAACGCGGCCGAAAAGCAAAAGTCGCGCCCGTAAAAAACTTCGCGTCGCTTTCATCGGCGCTGGTGGCCGCGCCCTGATGGCTCACTACCCCTCACTGCGCGACATCCCCGAGGCCCAACTAGTCGCCGTCGCCGAACTCGACGAACAGCGCCTGCACAAAACCTGTGACCTCTACGATATCAAAGGCCGTTACAGCGACTACCGCCAAATGCTCGAACGCGCAAAACCCGACGCGGTTTACGCCATCATGCCGCCGCACCACCTTTTCGACATCTGCGCCACCGTAATCGAACACGGCTACCATCTCGTCATCGAAAAACCTCCCGCCGTTACCACTGAGCAAATCCGCCAACTCGCCGCTTTAGCCCGCCGCCACAAAGTACTGACCGGCGTCGCCTTCCAACGCCGTTTTGCCCCCGTCATTCGCCGCGGTAAAACGCTGTGCGAAAAACGCGGCACCGTGCACACCGCCCACGCCAGCTTCTACAAAAACTGGGTCGGCGGCGCTCCCTACTATCGCGGAGCGTTGGACATGCTTACCTGCGATGGCATCCACGCCGTCGATACCTTGCGCTACCTGTGCGGAGGCGAAGTCGAATCCGTTGCCAGCGACTCGCGCCGCCTCGACGCCGACCACTGGAATGTCCACTTAGCCCTAGTCCGTTTCAGCAGCGGGGCCACCGGACTCTTGCTCAACAACTTCATGGCCGGTCGGCGGATATTCAGCGTTGAGATCCACTCTCCCGGCATCTCTTTCTTCGGCGACCCTGAAGAAGGCGGTCAGCTCTACGCCGACAACAAGACCGAGCCTATCGACGAGTTAGACCCTACCGTCCTAGCCGGCAGCGCAGAGGACTATCGAGCCTTCGGCCCCTACGACATCAACCGCCACTTCGTGGACTGCATGTTAAAGGGAAAAGACCCCGAAACGAATTTCGACGACGCGACCAAGACCATGGAATTGGTCGATGCGATCTACCGTTCGCAGATTTGAGCAGCGCCGTCAGAATGGATCAAAACTCTTGCTGGTATGGCGTCACTCAGCGACACACCGCCCATCCCTATGCGCCAACACCGGCGCGTTGGGCACCGAGCAGTCCGAAACATACCCATAGCGCTCATTCATCTCAGCTTCAAAGGCGTTATACGCTGTCAGCCGCTCGGCTAGTGTCGTCGAATCGGTGGACGAGGTGGAGTAAATTACAAACGCCCAAGGACCGCCGCAGGGCTTGGAGCCCACGCCCGCGTAGCGACAGTCCGCAATGGACGCGCTTGCAGCGTCGCCGATGAGCGCGTCGATTTCCCGTCGCATCTCCGCTAGCTGTGCACGGTCGCCTTCCTCGGTCCGCTGGTCGCCATTGTTGTCTCCAACGGGATCCGAGTCGCCACAAGCAACGAGGGAAACGGCGAGCCATGCCGCCGCAATCAAGTATCGCATAGTCTTCCTCCCCGTTAAAAGAGAGCCATAGCCTGCACTGTGATAACACCTAATCTGCTGCACGGTTCCCCCACCGCGTCGCAATAACTGCATCCATGAAAATCTGCCCCAAGTGAAATACAATACAAGGTATTGCTAGCAACCCCTTCTGCTCGGGCGACACCGCCGAATCCGGCAAAAATGCCAGCACTGTCATCGCTACCGGCAAGGTCTTTTGGCTGGCCATCAGCACAACGGTCTTGCGCGCCGCCGCTTCGAGCTGCAAAAGCGCGCAAGCGCCGCCGTTGAGCAGCAAGTAGAGCGCGTGGATGGCCAGTCCAGACACTACCAGAATCAACAAGCTCGCAGGTTCTATCTGAGCTAGCCGCCCGGAAGACTCGCTGAATTTCATCCACGGAATCGAGATCAGCGCCGCGTTGCTGGCCAAAGTCAGCCGCGAGCGCTGGGCGTCGATCCAATCGACGGCGAAGCGCCGCAGGTACTTGCCGACGCCCAAGGGCAGCAAGATCGAAAGACAGAGTTTGGCGAACAAATCGCTAGCCGAAAGCTCGACTTGGCCTAGCGCACTCAGCAGATGCGCCAACACGAAAGGCACCGTGAAGATGCCGGCGATATTGGTCAGTACTGTCAAAAGCAGGGCGAGCGCTACGTTGCCTCGGGCCTGCGCCGTCAGCGCCACGCCCGAAGTCAGGGTCGTCGGCATGCAGCAGAATAGGGCCAGACCGAATTGGAAGGCAGGCTCCATCGGAAGCTGGAACGCGATTGCTGCTCCCAGAAAGGGCGTGGCAAAGAGAATCGAAACACACCCCCAAGACGTCGCCTTCCACGCAGCGAGGGCGGCGTGGACTTCGTCGGTTTTCAGCATCAGCCCCGAAAGAAAAAAGATGAGGCTGACGGCGATGTACTGAGTGGGCAACTCGGCCATGTACCTGCCCGGCGTCGGGAAGAAAAAACCCACCACGGCCACGACCAACAGACCAACGGGCAGAAATTGTCGCTGTAGGAAACCTAGCATTGTTCGCTCATAAAAAAGGCCGGACGGCGTCCGGCCTGACAGGTAACACTGTGTACGCTTGGGATCTACTCGCTCTCCGCCAAGGCAACGGTGCGGTAGCCGTAGCAGAGATCCTCGCAGACGGTACACGATTCCACATCGCCATCGCGACACTCTAGGGCACCATCGCGGAACGTCTGGAGAAACTCGTTGGCCGAAGGTTTTTCTGAAAACAACACGCGCAAAAAGCAAACCAACCGCTGCCGCGCCTCATTGCTGATTAGGTGCTCAACCTTGCAGGCGTCGATCATTGCGTCGTCCTCATCCATGCCGAGGGCGTCTCCGAGGAAACGCTGCACGACTAGGCGTGTGGCCTCGGTTTCCTGTACAACCTTCAGGCCCTGTTCGGTAAGTTCGAGGAAGCGATTGGGATCCTCTTGCACGTAGCCGCGCTCCTTGAGGTGCTTCATGGCCGTCGAGACGCTGCCTTTGGTGATGCTCAGGTGCTTGGCGACATCCGAGACGCGGGCGTAGCCGTGCGCCTCGCGCAGCTCGTGGATCGCCATCAGGTGGTGCGCGGCGCTGTGACTTAGTTCGTTTTCTTCGTAGGCTCTCCAGACTTCCTCAAACATGCGTTTCGCCTTTCTGCCTCCACCTAAGTCGCAAGGTCTTGTACTGAGTCATTGGCCGAGCTTGCGCAGCAAATCCACGCAGCGATTGGAATAGCCCCATTCGTTGTCGTACCATCCGAGGAGCTTGACCATATTTCCTTCGAGAACATTCGTCGATAGCGCGTCGAAGACGCACGAGTGCGGGTTGCCTACGATATCGGCCAAGACTAGCGGCTCCTCGGAGTACTCGAGAATGCCAGCCAGCGAGTTGGCCGCCGCGGCTTTGAACGCCGCGTTGATTGCTTCGGCATCCGCTGCGCTTTTGAGTTCAGCGGTAAGGTCGGTCAACGAACCGTCGGGGGTTGGCACGCGGATGGCCAAGCCATCGAGTTTGCCGTCGAGCTCGGGTAGCACCTTACCGACCGCGGCCGCCGCCCCCGTAGTCGTGGGCACCATTGATGCCGCGGCCGAGCGCGCCCGCCGCATGTCGCTGTGCGGAGCATCGAGCAGGCGTTGGTCTCCGGTGTACGAGTGAATCGTATTCATCATGCCTTTGACGATGCCAAATTTTTCGTGTAGGACTTTGACCATGGGGGCTAAACAGTTGGTCGTACACGAAGCATTGGAAATGATCGCGTGGTCGGCTTGGATGACGTCGTCGTTGACGCCCATTACCACGGTTACGTCTTCGCCTTTGGCCGGAGCAGAAATGACGACCTTTTTGGCCCCAGCGTCGATATGGGCACGAGCCTTGCTGGCCTCGGTGAAAAATCCCGTTGACTCCAGCACCACTT
>JAJDYK010000292.1 GCA_022825185.1 Candidatus Latescibacterota bacterium
GACGATGCGCGGATGTGCGACGAAGGGATGGCGCGGCGCTTCTTGCGGAACCTCGTCGAGCTGTATGGCGTCGAGGACCGCGAGGGTATTGAGGCGCTGCTGGCCGAGCTAGACGCCTATTTTGCCAGCCGCTATCCTGGCCAAAAAGACGCGCCACAAGTTCAGACCCTCAAGGGCTTGTGTAGAGAATGGGAGGCTGAATGCACGTGGGGTTATCTCGGATGGGACTGCACCAGCGTCAAGCACTTGCGCCTTGGATTTTACACGGGCGACCTCTTTACCAAGGAGCCGACGGTGGAAGACGATGTGCTGCCCGTGCTCGCGCTGCTCGAAGAAGTTGCGCCCGATGTGGTTAGCGTGGCGTTAGACCCGGAAGCCAGCGGCCCGGACACCCACTACAAGGTGTTGCAGGCCGTCACCGAGGCCCTGCGCCGCTACGAGCGGCAGCGCGGCGACGCGCCCATCAAGGTTTGGGGTTATCGCAATGTGTGGTACCGCTTTGACCCCAGCGAGGCCAATATTTTCGTGCCGGTCTCGCTCAACATGCTCTCGGTGATGCAGAGCGCGTTTATGAGTAATTTTATTTCTCAGCGCGACGCTTCGTTCCCCAGCTACGAGCACGACGGCCCGTTCTCCGAGTTAGCGCGTCGGGTGCAGGTGGAGCAGTACCAGAAAATCAAAACGTGCCTCGGCCGCGAGTGGTTTCAAGAGCACCCCAGCCCCCTGATCCGCGCTACGCGGGGCTTGGTGTTTCTCAGAGAAATGGATTTAGCCGAATTGTACGAGCGCAGCCGGGTACTCAAGCAGGCGACTGAGCAGTCCGGTCACAGTATTGTGGCCGCGAACCGATGAGAAAGGAACAGACAATGCTTAGCGAAAAAATACAACAAGCCCTCAACAATCAGCTCAATTCCGAGTTTTCCTCGGCTTATACGTACCTGTCGTTAGCGGCTTATTTCGAGGACCTTGAACTCAATGGTTTTGCCCACTGGATGAAGATTCAATACCAAGAGGAGCTGATGCACGCGGAAAGAATCTACGCTTTCATCAACGACCGCGATGGCCGCGTGCGCTTGCAGGCCCTAGCTGCGCCACACAGTGAGTGGGACTCGCCGCTAGACGCCTTCAAGTTCGCCTTAGAAGGCGAGCGAGCTTTGAGCGAGAAAATCTATGCGGTAGTAGATGAGGCCCTCGCCGAGCGCGACCACGCCACGCACACCTTTATGCAGTGGTTCGTCAACGAGCAGGTGGAGGAGGAGGCCATCGTCCGCAATATCGTCAGCGACATGGAGCTGATTATCGAAAGCCGCGACGGCCTCTTTCTGATGGATCGGGACTTGGCGGACAGGAGGCCGCAGGGCGAGGAGTAAATTTCAGGTGCGTTGGAGGGATTTCCAGCGGTAAGGACAGGATCGATTACCCTGAGTGTTGAAGAGTTGCTGGTTACTTAGTATGTGATTTGTACGTGGTAACCCAGCCTTCTACGATTTCCGGCAGACGCTCAACCGTCTCGTAGCCGAAAAGCACTTCATCTACATAGCCCATGTGAAGCATGTCGATGATCCTGCAAAGGTATGATCTCCCTAAGTCCCACCATGTACCGTAGGCGTCCACTATCAAAAGATGCTGAACGTCAACCCCTAGACTCTCACGAGCCTCCGCAATCTCGTATCCATCAAGTAGGGTTTCATAGACTCCGTCTGCGACTCGGCTGCCGAACGTGGTCGTGTAGTAGTATTCCTTAATCTCCCATGCGGCGATCGGATTGACTGTCCTAGGGAAGCAGCCATCTAGGCGGCGGGATAGGGTACGGGCTGGCTTTTCTCCTTGCGTCAGTGTCGTGAGTCGTCTAGGATCATAGTCGCAAGGCAGGCCTTTGATCCCAGCCTCGACGAGCATGTTCACGATACACGTCAAGAAGTTGTGCGCCTTCTTGGAACCCTTCTGTTTGTTCATTGGTAATGGACATTTTGGTGAGAGTTGCGATCGAAGTTGCTCGAATGTGTCGCGAGCCCGGTTGGCATCCATTAGCCGTGGTTCGACGTATGTATTCAGGACCTCAGCACGGTGTTTGAAATAGCCTTGGAGTTGCTCCGCGAGTGCAGTAATACTGCCGCTTTGATCGGCCAAATGCCCCCACTCCAATCCAAGAGTCTCCATAACATGGATCATGTCGCCCAGCGAATAGACGCGAATCTTCTTTGTGGGCTTCTCGGTATAGCGCATTGTCTCACTGATGGATCGCACGTTTGCCCAGAAAACGGGATCCAAGCCGCTGAATCGAGCGTCTGCCTTCAATTCGTCTCCTTTACCTCATCAAGGTTCCGTTCAAACAACGCAATCACATGCCCAAGCGAGCACTCTAGGGCAACACATATTCTGCGCAATTCGACGACGTCAATGCGACGCTCGCCGGATTCGACCTTGCTGACAAATGACTGAGGCACCCCCAAACGTGTCGCCAATTCAGTCTGACTTACCCCGGCCTCCTTGCGAATCGCTCGGAGTAATGAACGCAAGGCTACATATTCGCGGTTTCGTTCTTCCTGCTCCCCCATCGCGTTGGCTTATCGAGTTAGTAGTAGCAATTTTCTTGATAGGGTGGTATTTATCTTGACAATATCCCAAAATAGGATATACTTATCATCCATCCTTTTACCTTTCGGAAGATGGCAGTAGATGCAGTTGGGGCTATTCCACAAAGCAGCTAGTCAAGTGAGCCGCTCGCACCCATTCAAGACTCAACTCCTGAAGTGGGTCGGAAACAAGCAACGGTTTGCACATGAGATAATCGGGTATTTTCCGAATCAGTTTGGCACCTATTTCGAGCCGTTTCTCGGTACAGGTAGCGTCCTTGCAACGCTAGCTCCAAGGGATGCAGTAGCCTCCGACGCGCTTGCCCCTTTGATCGGGATCTTCGAAGCACTCAAGAATGATCCTGAACGCCTGAAGCAGTGGTACAAGACGCGATGGTATAGCTGTGCCGAAAATAAAAAGATTGAAGGCTACGAGGCTATTAAAGCGTCTTACAATAGGAATCCAAATGCAGCGGACCTTGTTTTTCTTAGCCGTGCGTGCTACGGTGGAGTCGTCCGCTTCACAACAAACGGCCACATGAGCACTCCCTGCGGTGTCCACGCTCCCATCACCCCCGACTCCTTTTCGGCGAGGGTGGACCTTTGGAGACCTAGAGTTCGAAATACCCAGTTTCTTAATTTAGACTTTGAAGAAGCTATGGAGCAAGCCAGACCGGGCGACCTAGTCTACTGCGATCCTCCATACCGACATACCCAAGCTATCCTCTACGGTGCTCAGACATTCACCCTTGAGCGTCTCCTAAGAGCTATCGAGAGATGCAAACATAGATCAGTCTATGTTGCTCTCTCTATTGATGGATCGAAGAAGACCGGAGCACAAGAATGTGCATTACCTATACCTGAAGGTCTCTTTGAACAGGAGGCTTTTGTCAACTGCGGACGCTCTATGCTACGACGCTTTCAGATGTCTGGCCAGACCCTTGAGTCAGAGGTCGTAGAAGATCGACTTTTGCTAACATATTCAGTAATGTGAAGGCAAGAGGCGGCCCGTCACGGTCGCGGCAGAATGACAAATCCCACCGAATCCACCGACGCCGAGCCGAACAGCCCGATGCCGCCCTCTACCTGAAAGAACGGCCGCTCGAAATAATCGCCGGCCAGTCCCCCAAAGCCGCCTTGGTCCTGCTGTTCGGGGCTGGAGCGGACGTACTCGAACCAGTTGTGATCGACTGCGTACACCTTCATCAGAGAACGCCCGGTATACACCACGGCAAACCACGGCCAGCGCAGGATTCCGTCGCTGGCGGCTAAGGGCGGCGATTGGTTGGCACGCAAGTCCTCCGGCCCCCGGTCGTATATATCTGGGAAATCCTCGTCGAGTAATTGCGCGTCCTCTTCCAAGGCGAAGAGCGCCGTTTGGTACGCTTCCCCTACCTTTTCCAAGTGGATTTCGATCAAGCCTTCCAGATGAGTAAGCTGATTCTCTGGTGCCGTGTACACCTCGTTCCCCACCTCGGCAAATGACTTGAGGATTCGCATGACTTCTTGGGTATCTTCGTCTAATAAAACCGCCTGGCGCACTCGCACTCGCTCCGGCGTGGTCGTGCGGGCGCGCACCTTCTTGCCCTCGATATCCACTTCCAGCCGGTACTCGGTCGTGGTTTGCACGAGAGGGGCTTCTAACGGTGGCAAATAGCGACCAGGTGCCGCTGGATCAGGTGCATACTCAAAGACCTGATCCCCTTGGAAGACGCGCACTTGGGCATCGGACACCCCCGCCGCATCCCGACTATAGGTTTGGCCGGGAGGCAGGATGCGCCACACGAACAATTCGGGCAGGGTCTGATCAACTATCAGAATCCCGTCCACCACCAACTCGCTGCCTTCCTCTACCGAGCCGAAGAGCTCACCCGGCTGGCGCTCGGCAGCACAGGCTATTAGGCATAGGATAATAAAAACGTAACGCACGATTTCCTCCTTAAAACGAAAAGTTGAAACCCAGCGTCGGCACGATAGGCAATTGCTTGATCACCTCCGGCTCGGTCTCGGGATTGTTCGTGTTGAACTGCACGAACCACTCGTTGCGTCGGCTGTAGAGATTGAAAATTTGCACGTAGAACTCGATGTCGGTACCCCACAGCCCAAACTTGCGGCTGGCGCTGGCATCGAGGCGGTGATAGGGCAGAAGGCGGGCGCTGTTGCGCTCGGCTGGTAGCACGTAGTCTTGCAGCGACCCAGTGGCCGGCTCGCGCAGCGTATAGCGGGCCGAAGCCGGGGTGAAAGCCTGTCCGGTGGCATACACGAGATTCGAGCCAAGGCGCCATTTGCCCAAGTTGTACGAGACCACAAAAGACAGGTCGTGGCGGCGGTCGTACTTGGGGGGGAAGGCGTGTCCACGGTTTAGTTCGGAGAAAGTGCGCCGCGTCCAGCCCAACGTATAGCCTATCCAGCCAGTGAGCGCTCCAGTGCGTCGCTGCAAAAAGACTTCGACCCCGCTGGCCCAACCACTGCCCCCGCTTTTGAATATGTCCTCCGAGGTTGTGCCTTCGCTATCGACGGCCACCGCGTTGTCCAGCACCACCAGATTGGCCAGATCAGTGTAATAGGCCTCCACTGAGAGTTGGTAGCGCTTCGATGGGTTCCACTCAGTGCCTATCACCCCCTGATACGAGCGGCCCGGCTCGACGCTGCTGTCCAGCGGCACCCAGAAATCGCCGCCGCTGAAGGCTTCGGAGGTGATCAATTGCAGATACTGGCGGTACATCCCCGCAGCGGCCTTGACGCGGATGTTTTCGCTGAGGGCGCGGCTGAGGGACAGCCTCGGGGCGAAGTGCAGGCGATCTCCAACGCTGAAATAAGTGCCTCGTCCCCCGAGCCGCAGCCGCGTGGTGGGCCCGGCCTGCCACTCGTCTTGGACGTAAGCCGAGGCCAACACCGATCTCTGGTACAGGGTCTCTTCCTCTTGGTTGAAGGATTGGGAATAGTCGAACTCGAACAGGGTGGCCAGAAAGCCGAGGGTGAGGGTGTGGTCGCGGTTGGCGAAGTAATCCACGTCGCCCTTGAGCGACCAATCGCGGATGCTGTTGGTAATGCCGAACGGCGTGTCGAAGAAGCTGAACAAGAGGGTGTTTTCGTACGACGAGCCGGCGGCCATGAAGTGCCCAAACAGGGTCGGCGAGAACACCCGCGTCCAGCGCGCGGTCACGGCGCGGTTGCCCCAGCGCAAATCGGCGAAGGACTCATTCTCTTCTTCTATATCTACTCGCAGATCGTCTTGGCCCCAGTACGTGCTCACGGTAAAGGTGTCGTCGCCCCACCGCTGGTTTACTTTGCCGTTGAAGTCGTAGAAGTAATAGTTCAAGGGGATATCTATATCGAAAGAGCGGACGGCGCTGAGCACGGGTTCTAGGTAGGTGCGGCGGCCGGCCATCATCCACGAGCCTTGGCCCACTGGCCCTTCGGCCAGCAAGCGGCTCGCGATCAAGCTGATACCGCCCCGGCCGCTGAATCGCTGTCGGTTGCCCTCGCGGTTGCTCACGTCGAGTACCGCCCCGAGCGTGCGGCCGTACGCAGCCGGGTAGGCCCCTTTGTATAGCTGGACGTCCTTGATGGCGTCGGGGTTGAAGGTCGAGAAGAAGCCGAAGAGGTGCGAGGGGTTGTACAGGGGGATGTGGTCGAGCAGGATGGCTGTCTGGTCGGGACCGCCGCCGCGCACGTACAGGCCGCTGCTGACATCCGACGCCGACTGGATGCCCGGCAGCAGTTGCAAGCTGCGGAGGAGATCGGCCTCGCCAATGGCTGGCATTTGCTGCAACGGCTCGACCTGCAGGGCGATAAAACTGCTCTGGGTGGCTTGCTCTAGCTCTTCGCGGCGCTCGGCCTCCACCACGACCTCTTCGCCAATGTCCACTGGCTTGGGCACTAGTGCCACGTCGAGCCGCACGGCCTCGTCGGCGCTAAAACTCAGCGTGTCCCACCGGGTTTGGTAGCCGATGTGCGACGTGTTCACCACGTGCGTGCCAGCCGGCACTTGCTTGATGGCGTAGTAGCCGCTGTTGTTGCTGGTCGCTCCGAGCTGAAGCTCCTCCACTACGACGACCGCCAAGATCAGGGCTTCGCCGTTGGCGGCGTCGGTGACAAAACCGCTCAAAGTGGCACTTGGAGTCTGGGCCGCCAAAGGCATGGCCACCAAGAGAGCCACCATCCAATACCTAATAATTGCCATTCTTTCTCCGTTTAAAACGATAATGCGATACCTACCACTTCCTTTTAACCCCTAAATCCGCCCTGCCGTTACCCCTCCGCCCCTATCTGTCAATTGTTTTATCTGTTGATCAGGCGCTTTTAGCCTTGGGCCGATATGGTCTCTTGGCGCAAAAGACGCAAGGAATCGCGCAAATCGCTCAGGTTGGTTGGGGTAACGGCTCTAGCCTGATCGAGAAAAAGCCGGTAGTGCTGGGCGGCCCGGCCGCCGGCCAACAGGGCTATGTCGTCGCCCAGCAGACGGCGCAATTTGACCAGCTCGCCGCCTAGATGGGGATCGTCGCCCGGATAGACTATGCTGAGGAGAACGGCCTTAGCGCCCTTTTGCGCGGCGGCTCCGGCGATTTCCTCGGACGGTAGGTTGGGTCCAAGGAAGGTTGAGTTCCAGCCCTCTGACGTGGCCACGACCGAAGCGAGCAAAGCCCCTATCTCGTGCAGTTGCCCCGCTGGCGTGGTCGCGACAAGGTGGGGAGCGACCTCCGATACTTGGAAACTGGCCTGTATGTTGCCGATAAAGCTGCGCACCACGGCCGAAGCCATATGTTCGTCGGATACTCTCAAGGTGCCTTCCTGCCACATCTGGCCGATGCGCTCCATAAGCGGCTGGACCACTTCTTCGAGCAGATGCTGCTGGCTCAACGCTATGGAGGCGCGAACCAATTGCTCTTCGAGCGAGACCGCGTCTAGCCCTTGCACTGCGACTAAGGCTCGTTCGAGGAATTCGCCGGGATCTTTTTCCTCGCTCTCTCCATCGGTCGGCCTCTGGACTAACGGTGCCGCTGCTTGCTCAGCGCGGACCAGCTTCATAAGCTCGGGCGTGGAAAGATGGGCGATGCGGCCAATGCTATGTCCGGCCTGTACTGCCTGTTGCAACCATTGTAGGCGCGCGATGTCCTCGTCCGAATAAAGCCGTCTATTGGTCGCCGTCCGCGCGGGCACCACGGCTTGATAGCGCTTTTCCCAGACGCGGATGACATGGGCCGAAAGCCCGGTCCGCCGCACTACTACTTTGATAGAATGTCTCGGCGTCGATTCCATGGCACAGCAAACAAGCGATTTCTGCCCATTTCCACAATCTCCCGCGTCTTCGTGGCAAAGCGAAGAAGGCCGTAGCAAAAAAGGACATTCGCTGCGGCCTCCTTCGTCTGAGTTCGCTGGTTTAACGATCTTGCTGCTTAGCCGTACCCCAAGTACTGCTCTCGACAGCAGTAGCGGTCGGAGGCAGGAGTACCGCATCAATGATGTGGATTACCCCATTGCTGGCGGCCACGTCAGCTTGGACGACATTGGCATTGTTGATCATCACGCCGTTGTCGCTGACGTTGATATCGATCGAGGCACCATTGAGGGTGGTAGCCGAATCCAGTCCCACTACGTCGGCGGCCAAGACCGAACCAGAGACGACGTGATAAAGCAGGATCGAGATCAGCAGTTCCTTGTTCTCGGGCAACAGCAGCGATTCGATGGTGCCCTCTGGCAAAGCGGCGAAGGCCTCGTCAGTGGGGGCGAAGACAGTGAAAGGGCCTTCACCCTTGAGCGCATCGACGAGGTCTGCGGCCTGAACCGCGGCGACCAGCGTGTTAAAAGTGCCAGCCCCGATGGCAACGCCGACGATATCCTCGTCGTCCTGGGCTTGGGCTGGGCCAGCCCAAGCCGAAAGTGCCAGTGCCATGAGCGTGGCAATGCGGGTGATATTCATGCGATTTCCTCCTATTGTAAAGGTTATGGAGCCTCTTTTGGCGTCCATTGTCTAACTGAGTGTAATTATTTGTCTATTATTTGTCAAGATATTTTCTGAAATTTTTTAGACAATAAGATTAATTCACTATATTATGGAGGAACTTTTAGTGCGATGGGATTGTGGGCTGGCACGTATCCGGCAAGACGCGAAGGGGCCTTTCGGGTGCATCCGCGTCGCGTTTGCCGACTTTGGATCTCGCTGCTAGAAAGAGAAGTTGAAGCCCAGCGTGGGGATTATGGGCAATTGCTTGATCTTGCGCGGATCGACTTCGGGATCGACCGAATCAAGCTGCACAAACCACTCGTTGCGGCGGCTGTACACATTGAATATCTGCACGTAGAACTCGCTGGCGGTTCCCCGCAACTCGAACGAGCGACTAGCGCTGACGTCGAGGCGGTGATAGGGCTGTAGGCGGGCACTATTGCGTTGGACAGGTGATTCGGAAACCGGTGTGAATGCCTGCCCGGTGGCGTACGCCAAGCTCGCGCCGAGCCGCCATGCGCCCACCTCGTAGGAGGCGACGAAAGACAGGTCGTGGCGGCGGTCGTGCTTGGGGGGAAAGGGTCGGCCATCGTTGAGTTCGGGGAAGGTGCGCCGCGTCCAAGCGAACGCGTACCCGATCCATCCGGTGAGCGCGCCCGTGCGCCGCTGCAAAAGGACTTCGACCCCGCTGGCCCAGCCTGTGCCGCCGCTTTTGAACACCGCTTCCGAGTGCGTTTCCTCGTTGTCATCAGGCAGTTCGGTATCTATGGTCACTAAGTTGGCGAGATTCGTGTAATAGGCATCCACGGAAAGCAAGTAGCGCGGCGAAGGGATCCACTCGACGCCGGTGACGGCCTGATAGGATCGCCCCGGCTCGACGGTGCTGTCGAGCGGCACCCAGAAATCGCCGCCGCTGAAGGCTTCGGTGGTGATCAGTTGCAGATGCTGGCGATACACGCCGCCAGCGGCTTTGACGCGGATTTTGTCGCTCAACGCTTGGCTCAGGGACAGCCTCGGTGTGAAGTGTAAACGGTCTCCTATGCTGAAGTACGTTCCCCGTCCGCCTAGCTGCACTCGCGTGGTCGGCCCGAGCCGCCACTCGTCCTGCACGTAGCCTTCCAATAGCACTGGCTCTTGGCGCAAATCGAGCTGGGTCCGCTCGTTGAAAGACCGGACAAAGTGGAACTCGAATAGGGTGGCTAGCAATCCCAAGGAAAGCGTGTGATGGTGGCTGGCGAAGTAATCTAAGTCGCCTTTGAGCGATAGGTCGTGGATGCTGTTGGCGATGCGGACGGGCGCGTCGAGAAAACGGAGCGCGATGATGCTCTCGTACGACGAGCCAGCGGCCGTGAAGTGGCCGAACAGGGCCGGTGAGAACACGCGCGTCCAGCGTGCGGTTAGGGCGCGGTTGCCCCAGCGCAGATCGACGAAAGACTCTTCGTCGTCTTCTAGTTCAATCCGCAAGTCGTCTTGGCCCCAGTATGTGATCGCGGCGTAGGTGTCGTCGCCTCGCCGCTGGTTGATGCCGCCGTTGAGATCGTAGAAGTAATAGTTCAAGGGGATGTCCTCCCCGCTGGCGCGGAGGGCGCTGAATACGCCGTCCAAGTAGGTGCGGCGACCGGCTAGCAGCCACGAGCCTTGGCCGATGGGCCCCTCGGTGAGCAAGCGGCCTGAGATCAGGCTCACGCCGCCGCGTCCGCTGGTGCGCTTGCGGTTGCCCTCGCGGTTGCTCACGTCGAGCACTGCCCCGAGCGTGCGGCCGTACGGAGCGGGATAGGCTCCCTTATACAGATCGACCTTCTTGATGGCGTCTGGGTTGAAGGTCGAGAAGAGGCCGAACAGGTGGGAGGGATTGTACAGAGGGGTCTGGTCGAGCAGGATGGCCGTCTGGTCGGGGCCGCCGCCGCGCACGTACAAGCCGCTGCTGATATCCGCAACCGCTTGGACGCCCGGCAGTAGCTGTAAGCCGCGCAAGAGATCGGCCTCGCCGAGGGCGGGCAACTGCTGCACCGGCTGGGGTCGGAGGCTGATGTGCTCGCCAGTCACCGAAATCTGCTCGCCTAGGTCCATCGGCTTGGGCACCAGCGCCAAGTCGAGCCGCATGGCCTCGTCCGCGCCAAAGTGGAGCGTGTCCCAACGGGTCTGGTAGCCTGTGTGCGACGCACTTACTATGTGCGTGCCAGCCGGTATTTGCACGACCGCGTAGTAGCCGCTGTTGTTGCTGACTGTCGCGAGTTGAAGTCCTTCGACCGCAATGGTGACGCGGGTTAGGGTTTCGCCGTTGTCGGCATCGGTGACAAAGCCGCTCAGGGTTGCCGCTTGTGCTGACCCTGCCAAAAGCAGCCACGCCGTTAGCACTCGCCTACAATTTTTTTGCAATCTCACTTGTTTGTTATCTCACTGACGTTTTGCAGCAGTATGTAGAGAAACATATCGAGATATTGAGTGGGTTGCACCCCGAATAGCCGCTAAAATCGGTCGCGCCCTATGCTGGCCTCTTGGGACTTCGTATCTTCAGGCGCTTATCACTACTACATACAAAGGACGAATTCATGACCACCGACCGCATTTTTCACCGCGTCATTACCGACAACTGGCCGCAGATTTCTCACGGCAAAGACTGCTATCTCTACGCCGAAGACGGCCGCGCGTACCTCGATGCCTGCGCTGGCGTCCACGTGGTCTCCATCGGTCACGGCGTTCCAGAGATCGCTGAGGTCATGCGGGAGCAGGCGAACAAGGTCAGCTTTACTTACGCCCGCTTCCTCACCCAACCGCAAATCGACCTCGCCGACAAAATCGCCGCCATAGCCCCCGGCGACCTCAACCGCGTCTTCTTTGTCTCCGGCGGATCCGAAGCCACGGAGTCCGCGCTCAAGATCGCCCGCAAGTACCATGTCGAGACTGGCAACCCGAAGAAGTACAAAGTCATCACCCGCTGGCAGAGCTGGCACGGCAACACCATCGGTGCGCTTTCCATGTCGGGCCGCTCCACTTGGCGCGAGGACTACGTGCCCTATCTGCTCGACTTCCCGCACATCACCTTCCCCCGCCCGGATCACTGTCCGTACTGCCAAGATCGGCCCGCCTGTACGCTGGCTTGCGCCGAAGAGTTGGAGCGGGTTATCAAACAGGAGGGCAGCGAGTACATCGCCGCCTTCATCGCCGAGCCGATCTCGGGCACTTCTTGCTGCGGCTTGATGCCGCCGCCTGACTACTTCCCCACCATCCGCGAGATTTGCGACCGCTACAACGTCCTGATGATCATCGACGAAGTAGTCACCGGCTACGGACGCACGGGCCTCAATTTCGGCATTGAGCACTGGGACGCCATCCCCGACATCATAGCCACTGGCAAGGGTCTCAGCAGTGGGTACACGCCCATTGCCGCCACCTTGGTCCGCGACGAGATCTACGACGGGATTTACAAAAAGCAAAACCACTACGTCCACGGCCACACCTACGGAGGCAATCCGCTCTCCTGCGCCATTGCCCTCGCCGTGCAGAACTACATCCAAGACCACGACTTGGTCACTCGCTGTGCGCAGATGGGCGATCTGATGCTGGAGAAGATGCAGCCCTTAATGGACTCGCCCATAGTCAGCGCGGTGCGCGGCAAGGGCCTGCTCACCGGCGTGGAGTTCGCAAAGGACAAGGCGACCGGCACGCCCTTTGACCCCGCCCAAGGCGTGTCCGCTGCGATCGTCAACCGCGCCTTTGCCAAAGGCGTGCTCATCATGCCCGGGTCGCCTGGGTTGATCGACGGCGTCAGCGGCGATCACATTGCCATCAGTCCGCCCTTTACCATTAGCGAAGAGCAGGTCGAGGAAGTCGCGCAGGTGATCGCGGATGTGGTTGGAGACATGGAGCGGGAATTGGGATATTGAGTTAGAGAAAACACCGCGCATCTACATCGCCCGTAGAGGAGGATTACCATGAAGCTCGGCACCTTTATGATGCCCTTGCATCCCCCGGAAAAAGACCGCACTGAATGCTTTGCCGAGGACGTCGAGTTCGTCGTCCGCGCCGATCAGCTCGGTTTTACCGAAGCTTGGGTCGGCCAGCACCACACTGTCGCGTGGGAGCCGATTCCGTCCAACGATCTTTTTATCGCCCACGTCCTGCCCCTGACGCAAAACATTCGCTTGGGCACGGGTGTCTCCATCATGCCGCAGCACCACCCGGTCAACGTCGCAGTGCGACTGGCCTTTCTCGACCACCTGTCCAAGGGCCGCTTCAACTGCGGTTTCGGCCAGGGGGGCGTCGCCACCGATTGGGGCCTTTTTGACCTGCCCGATCCCAAGACGCAAGGGCTGATGACCGTCGAGAGCATCGACATGGTCCTCAAGCTCTGGCAGGCGGACGCCCCGTTTGACTTTGCGGGGGATTTCTACCGCATCAAAATTGAGGAGGCGAACTCCGAACTCGGCATCGGCGAACTGCTCAAGCCCTACCAGCAGCCGCACCCGCCCATTGGCATGAGCGTGATAAGAAGCGACTCCATGGCCGCGACCATGGCCGGCCAGCGGGGCTACCTGCCCATCAGCACCAATCTCGTCGCTCCTTCGATCTTGACTCAGCACTGGCAGACCTACAGTGCCGGAGCTACCGATGCGGGTCTGCCTGCACCCGAACGCACCCGCTGGCGCATCTCGCGCAGCATCCTCGTCGCCGATGACGAAGCGCGTGCTTGGGACTACGCCCTCGACGAGAAGAGTGCTTTCTGCCGCGCCTTTGAATACCTGATCGCCGTACTCAGCGGTGCCAAAATGCTCCACATTACCAAGCACGACCCGGACGTTCCCGACGAGGAGGTCACGCCCGAGTATTTGATCAGGAACCTGTGTATCATAGGCGACGTGCCGTCGTGCGTAGATCAGCTAGAGGGCTTGTGGGAGACGACCGGGGGCTTTGACACGCTGCTGATGATCGCCCACGACTGGGACGACCGGCCGCTGTGGGAGCGTTCGATGGACTTGCTCGCCAATCAAGTTGTGCCGCAATTGCCGTCGGTATAGGGACGTAAGCATACTCTGATAAGGTGTGTTTTTTGACGCTTGCATTTTAGGGTCGTACTCTTACCTTCCCGTATATGAGGGCTGATTATGGAAACGCCTTCCGAAAGGGATGACATGAACAGAACACTAGAATATGACGCGAGCGATCAGAACGTATCCGTCACTTGGGACGAGAAGGTCGGAGCTTTTCAAGTGACGAGCGATCTAGGTACCTTCCGCGTGGAGCCTGCTTGGCACGAGAAGGCGCAGGTCTTTTATACTGCGTACACCGAGATCGAGGGCCTATTTATCGAGGCCGAGACGCTCGACGAGTTCAAGGAGATCATCCTCGACATGACGCCCGACCTGTTGCGGGACAACCATATGGACGCCACCGGCCAAGTCCTGCCGATGCCCGACATCCCTGTTGCGGAGCCTGTGCGATTAGAGAGAGGCAGCAGTCAGGACAGGGCACTAGCCTAGCGTGGGCGAGGACTACTATCGCTGGCTTACGGGTCGGCTAATAGCCTTGGGCTATACTTGGGTGAGCACCGGCAAGCACCAGAAGTGGAAGCACGGCACGACAGGAGCCTCAGTGGCCGTGCCCGCCCAGTAAAAACCCTCGTGACAGCTAAGAGCATCCTCCAGCAAGCCAAGGAGCGCAGCCAGCCCAAAGGCTAAGCTTATACGCGCTCAGAATTTATAATATCTATGTACACGGATTCTCCGTTTTTACCTCCTTACACTAAACGAAACGACGATTTTCATGCGGATCACGCGCTCGCTAGCTTTCTGCTTTATCCTCGCCTCGGTGGCCCATGCCGCGGACAGTCCCGTTCTCCGCGCCCACGCCTTCACGCTCTACGGCGACCCCAAGTACGGGCCTGATTTTACCCACTTCGACTACGTCAATCCCGACGCCCCCAAAGGCGGCGAAATCCGCCTCGCCGCCATCGGCACGTACGACAACCTCAATCCCTTCACCCTCAAGGGGGTGGCCGCCTACGGCTCGCTGATGCTCTACAATCGGCTCTGCACTAAGTCCAAGGACGAGTCGTTTACCGAATACGGCCAGCTCGCCGCGCAGATGCAGATGCCGGAGGACCGCTCTTGGATCATCTTCGAGCTGCACCCCGAAGCGCGCTGGCATGATGGCGTTCCGGTGACCGCGGCCGACGTGATCTTCAGCTTCAAAATTCTCACCACCAAGGGCATCCCGTTCTTTCGCACTTTCTACGCCGATGTTGACACGGTCTTCGCCCTCGACGAGCGCCAAGTGAGGTTCGAGTTCAAGGAGGGCACCAACCGCGAAATGCCGCTGATCATCGGCCAGCTACGAGTATTGCCTAAGCACTATTGGGAAGGGCGCGAATTCGCCGCCACCACGCTTGAGCCGCCTCTGGGTAGCGGTCCGTACAAGATCGCCGAGTTCGAGCCGGGCCGCTCGATTACCTACGAGCGCGTCGATGACTACTGGGCGCGCGACCTGCCCGTGCACAAGGGCCGCCACAACTTCGACCGCATCCGCTACGAGTACTACCGCGACCAGACCGTGGCCATCGAAGCCTTTAAGACGGGGGGATACGACTACCGCCTGTTGAGCAATTCCAAGGAATGGGCTACGGACTACGAGGACTTTGCGCCGATCACCGAGGGACGGATGATCAAGGTGCAGATCCCGCACCAGCTCATCCGCGGCATGTCGGGCTTTGCGTTTAATACGCGGCGCGACAAGTTCAAAGATCCCAAGGTGCGGCAGGCGCTCGCCTATGCGTACGACTTTGAATGGACTAACAAGAATCTGTTCTATGGTCTCCTCACTCGTAGCAACAGCTATTGGGGGAACTCGGACCTTGGGTCGTCGGGGCTGCCCACGGGACAGGAGTTGGAAATTTTGGCGGCGTACCGGGGGCGGATACCGGACGAGGTGTTTACTACTGTCTATGCGCCGCCAGCTACTAACGGCTCGGGACAGTTGCGCCAAAACCTGCGCACGGCGAAGAAATTGCTCACCGAGGCTGGCTGGACTGTGGTCGATGGGAAGCTGACTCACGCTGAGACCGGCGAGGTAATGCGCTTTGAATTCTTGCTTGGTTCCTCGTCGTACGAGCGCGTCCTCAGCCCCCTCGTGCAAAACCTCGAACGCCTTGGCGTTGAGGCGACTATTCGCACCGTGGATGCGGCGCAGTACCAGAACCGCGTCCAGGACTTTGATTTCGACATCATCGTCGCCTCGTGGCGTCAGACCTTGAGTCCGGGCAATGAGCAGCGCAACTTCTGGTCGAGTACGGCGGCGCGATCGGCGGGCAGCCGCAACTACGTCGGCATTGCCGACCCGGTCATCGACGAACTGATCGAGCGCCAGATCGCCGCTCCCGACCGTCCAACTCAGGTCGCGATAACCCATGCCCTCGACCGCATCTTGCTCTGGAACCACTACGTGATCCCCGACTCGCACAGCCGCTCCTATCGCTTGGCCTACTGGAACAAGTTCGGGCGAATGCCAGCGCCAGCACCTAATGGGCTAGGCTTTCCCGACACTTGGTGGTGGGACGCGGAAAAAGCGGCGCGTTTAGAATCCAAATGAATGTCGTGAATGTCGCGCTTGAATCGTCCATTGACAGAAAGTTGACTATGCACATCGCACTTTTCTTAATCGCCGTCCTGACAACGCTTCCCGTCCGTGCCGACAACTACGTCAGCCACGGCATCTCCCTCTACGGCGAACTCAAATACGGCCCAGACTTTACCCATTTTGCATATACTAACCCGGACGCGCCGAAGGGCGGTACGCTGCGCCTAGGTTGGATCGGCACCTTTGACAGCCTCAATCCCTATATCCTTAAGGGCATTGAGCCGCCGCGTATAGGTAGCTTGATCTACGACACCCTCACCGAAAGCGCCGAAGACGAAATCGCCACTGGATACGGTCGCCTCGCCGAGCGCATCGAAGTTCCTCCCGACAATTCTTGGGTGCTCTACACCCTGCGGTCGGAGGCGCGCTGGCACGACGGCAAGCCCATAACTCCCGAGGACGTGATTTTTTCGCTGGAGACCTATAAGACCAAGGGGCATCCCAGATTCCGCAACTATTTTGCGGCCATCGAGACAGCCGAAAAGGTCGGGGCGCGTCAGGTCCGGTTGATCTTCAGCGGAGAGACTAACAAAGAACTGCCGCTAATCTCGGGCCAGATGCCCATTCTGCCCAAACACTACTGGGAGGGCCGCAATTTCGAGGAAACCACGCTCGATCCGCCGCTGGGCAGTGGACCCTACCGAATCGCTGCGGTCGAGGCCGGGCGCTCGATTACCTACGAGCGCGTCGCAGACTACTGGGGCCGCGACCTGCCCGTCAACAAGGGCCGCTTCAACTTCGACCGCATCCACTTCGACTACTACCGCGACCAGACCGTGGCCATTGAGGCGCTCAAGGCTGGCGAATTCGACTATCGCCGCGAAAGCTCGTCCAAGGATTGGTCAACGGCCTACGAGGGAGAAGCCGTGGCCGCTGGCAGGCTGGTCAAGGACCCACTGCCCCATCAGCGCGCCGCTGGTATGCAGGCGTTCTGGTTCAACACGCGCCGCGCCAAGTTTTCCGATCCTCGGGTGCGGCAGGCCCTCGGCTACGCCTTTGACTTCGAGTGGACCAAAAAGAATCTGTTCTACGGCCTCTACACCCGCAGCAATAGTTACTTCGCCAATTCGGAGTTGGCCTCTGCAGGACTGCCCTCGGGTCGGGAGCTGGAAATTTTGGAGGAGTACCGGGGGCGCATTCCCGACGAACTTTTTACTACTGAGTTTCAGCTACCTACCACCGATGGCTCGGCTCGGCTCCGCCAAAACTTGCGCACTGCCCAAAAGCTGTTGCAAGAAGCAGGTTGGGTAGTTGTCGATGATGTCCTGACCCACGCCGAGACCGGCGAGGTCATGGAAATCGAATTTTTGCTTTCTAGCTCGTCGTGGGAACGCATTGTCGCGCCGATGATTCCCAACCTCGAACGCCTCGGCGTCAAAGCGACGATCCGCATTGTCGATCGGACCCAGTATCAAAACAGGGTTCAAGCCTTTGACTACGACGTCATTGTCCTAGTCCGAGGCCAGAGCCACAGTCCCGGCAATGAGCAGCGCAACTACTGGACCAGTGTCGTGGCAGACGAGCCGGGCAGCGGCAACGTTGCCGGTATTAAAGACCCGGTCGTCGATGAGTTGGTCGAACGACTGATTCAGGCTCCTAGCCGCGCCGAACTGGTAGCGATGACTCGGGCGCTGGACCGGGTATTGCTGTGGGGGCACTACACCATCCCGCACTGGTACAGCGACAATTTCCGCGTGGTCCACTGGGACAAATTCGGCAAACCCGCCTTGTCTGCCCCCTACACCGGCGACTACTTCGTCATGCCCTACACTTGGTGGTACGACGTAGAGAAGGCGGCGCGGCTGGAGCAGGGCCGTTAGCCCGATTTTATGGGCGCTTACATCCTCCGCCGCCTGCTGTTGATGGTGCCGACCCTCTTCGGCATTATGACCATCAACTTCCTCATCATCCAAGCGGCACCGGGCGGCCCGGTCGAGCGCACCATCGCGGTGATTCAGGGCTTTGGCACGGACGCCACCGAG
>JAJDYK010000224.1 GCA_022825185.1 Candidatus Latescibacterota bacterium
GATGGTCGTACCTGAATCGTCTTTGAGCCTGAGCACATACTTGTACTGCGTATCGGGGCTTAGGTTCTGAGAACCAAGCCCAAGTTGAGCGCCACCGACCACTTCCCAATCGTAAAAATCCCTGGGATAGAACGATTCGAATGTACTGCCGTTGTGTGTATATTTTTGCAGGACGGCGTTGGTGATGCCCCGATTGCGCGGTATTCTCCATGCTAGGCCAAACCACGTGTCGCCGTAGCTCGTAACATGGAAGTTCACGGGCGGGTCGTCCGTGGGTAGCTCTTGGGCGAGCGCGGTGCCGCCCAGAGAGAAGGGACCGGGTGCGAATGCCGCGAGCAGGACCGTTGCTACAGCGGACAGCAGGATCAAGGTCGAGTTAGCCGCTCGGAAGGTGAGCATAAAAATTCTTTCCTTTCTTTTTTATAAACGTGAGTTCGGGTTAAGCGACCTTCTAACTGGAATCGTGCATCTGCTTAGTATCACACGTTAGCATCACACGATTGCAGAACGTAGTAGGACCATTCCCTCTGTCAACCAAGAAACGTTGATTTTGAGCTTGGTGATCTGTCGAGCTTTTGCCCCTCTGCTTATCCCGAACTCACGTTTTCATTACTGCGCGATATGTGGCGCTAGGATGTGGTGTGCGGCCCCTCGGGGGCCGGGCTATTGGAACCACCACGCAGAAAGACAGCGGGAGTCTTGCTTATTCGCCGAGGCCTAGGGAGCTACCCCAGACTTAGGTTGAACGGCTGTTGTATTCAGCAAGTAACCCGACAGGCGGGATTCTGCTGGTGGTTCCGAGTCCCAATAAATAACTAGTCGTCAACGGGTGTCAAGTCATTTTCCTTTGCCCCTTGCTTGATACTCTCCAGTGGCTAACGTATTTATAGACACCGACACCGCATTGAGCGGGATCGTCGGTTGAGTTGCGAGGTTGCAAACATGACAGAAAACAATAGAGAGCAACATTTTGCCATTGAGGGCATGCACTGCGCTGGCTGCGTGCGGCAGGTTGAGCAGCAGGTGTCCGGCTTGGCTGGCGTTGAAAAGGCTGACGTGAACTTGGCGACCGAGCAGATGGCCGTGCGCTTTGATCCGGCGGCTGTGGATGAGGAAAGCATTGCGGCAGCCGTGGCAGAAGCGGGGTTCCGGGCGCGGGTGCAAGCGCCTGAAGCCGAAGGCGCGGCTAGGCGACAGGAGCGCAAGCGGGTCGAACTGGCTGAGCAAGCGGGGGCGTTTCGCTGGGCTGTTGCGTTTTGGCTGCCGCTCTTTGCGGTGGAGATGGCCGAGCAGATGGCCGCGCCCGTTACTCCGGCACTGTCCTTGGCCCAGTATCCGCTGCGGGTGGGCATTTTGCATCTGCTGTTTGCGCTGCCGGTGATGTGGATTGGCCGCCAGATCTACGCCGAGGGTGGGCAGGCTCTGTGGCGGGGCCGCCCCAACATGTTTTCGCTCATTGCCATTGGCACGGCTGCGGCATGGCTCTACAGCGCTTGGGGCTTGGGGGCCGTCGCCGTAGGGGTGGTCGCGGCGTTTGACTCCTATTTCCCGACGGTTTCGACGATCATTACCCTGATGCTGATGGGGCGCTATCTCGAAGCGCGTTCGCGGTTGCGGGCCGAGGAGGCCATAGGGGCGCTGCTGAAGCTCAAACCCGACAAGGCCGCGCTGGTGACTGACGATGGAGAGCGGGAAATCGCGGCTGATGCCATCGAAGTGGACGACTGCCTGCGCGTGCGTCCGGGCGAGCGGATTCCAGCCGACGGCGAAGTCATCGAAGGAAGTTCTACTGTGGATGAGTCGCTGCTGACCGGCGAGTCGCTGCCCGTGGTTAAGGCACCGGGCGATGCCGTCACTGGTGGCAGTCTCAACGGCGCGGGAGCACTCATGGTGCGCGCAACGCGCGTAGGTGGGGATGCGCTGCTGATGCAGATGGTGCGCTTAGTCGAGGCCGCACAGGCGGGCAAAGCGCCGATTGCCCGTTTGGCCGATGTCGTGGCTGGGTATTTCGTGCCGGTCGTGCTGGTCTTAGGCGTGGTGGCTGCGGTGGGCTGGCTGTGGGCTGGGGAGGGTTTGAGCTTTGCGTTGCAGGTTTTTGTGGCCGTGTTGATCATCGCCTGCCCGTGCAGCTTGGGTTTGGCTACGCCAGCCGCCATCATGGTCGGCACGGGACGCGGCGCGCATTTAGGCATCCTGTTCAAAAGCCCAGAAGTGCTGGAAACGGCGCACAAAGTAGATGCTGTGGTACTGGACAAAACTGGCACGATCACCGAGGGGCGGCCGCAGGTCGTGGCGGTGGAGCCGTTAAACGGACGCCGCGCCGACGAAGTCCTGAGCTTGGCCGCGGCCGTGGAGCGCGGCTCGGAGCATCCACTGGCTGCGGCGATTGTGGCCGCCGCAGCAGAGCGGGGCCTTGCCGTGTCAGAGGCTACCGAAGTTGTGGCGAGTCCGGGTAAAGGTGCGCAGGCCGTAGTGGAAGGCGAGAACGTGGTGGTGGGCAATCGCGCCATGATGGCGGCGGTGGGAGTTCGCGTAGATGGGGACAGCGACTCGGCGGATGGTGCTACCGTCGCGTGGGTCGCGGTGGCGGGCGCATTGGTCGGGCGCGTGTCTTTGGCCGACCGTCCCCGCCCGCAGAGCAAGGACGACGTGGCTCGGTTGCGCCAAGGCGGCTTGGAGGTGGTGATGCTCACGGGCGACAGCCGTCCGGCTGCTGAAGCCGTGGCGCGTCAAGTGGGGATTGAGACTGTGCGCGCCGAGGTCTTGCCCGCAGACAAGGCCGCAGCCGTGCAGGCATTGCAGGCCGAGGGCCGCTGCGTGGCCATGGTCGGCGACGGGATCAACGACGCGCCCGCGCTAGCCGCCGCCGATGTGGGCATGGCTTTTGCCACTGGGACGGATGTGGCGGCCGCGTCTGCTCCGGTGGTGCTCATGCACAGCCGGTTGGCGGATGTGGCGCGAGCCATTGAGTTGAGCCGAGCGGTTGTGCGGACCGTAAAGCAGAATTTGTTCTGGGCGTTTTTTTACAATGCTGCGGGCATTCCGGTGGCTGCGGGCGCACTTTACCTGTTCGGCGGGCCGCTGCTCAATCCAATGCTGGCGAGCTTAGCGATGGCCTTTTCGTCGGTGTCGGTGGTGATGAACGCGCTTCGGTTGCGGCGCTTTAGCTGAACCGCATATTACAGGCTGATGTCTTTGAGTATGAGATGTTTCGCTATGCTCAGCATGACAAAAAGCACCTAACGACGCCAGCTTGAGGAGGGCGTTATGGCTACAATTATGATGGTTGGAGCGTTTGATACGAAGGGCGTGGAATACGCCTTTTTGCGCGAGCAGATTTTGGCCCGTGGCCACGAAGTGCTGGCGGTAAATACGGGCGTTATGGGCGAGTGCGAAGCCTTTGCCGTGGATATGGATGCCAGCGCGGTGGCCGCGGCCGCTGGCGCGTCGCTGGAGTCGCTGCGCGCGGCTGGCGATCGCGGTGCTGCCATGAAGGCTATGGGTGAGGGCGCGGCCAAGGTGGCGGCGCAAGGGTACGCCGAGGGTCGGTTTGACGGCATCGTCGGCATGGGCGGGTCTGGCGGCAGCAGCGTGGTGACTGCCGCCATGCGCGCCCTGCCGGTAGGCGTGCCCAAGGTGTGCGTTTCGACCGTGGCGGCCGGCGACACGGGAGCTTATGTGGGCAGCAAGGACGTGGTGCTCATTCCGTCGATTGTGGACGTGGCCGGAGTCAATCGGATTTCGCGAGTGATTTTTACGCGAGCTGCTGGCGCGATCTGCGGCATGGTTGAGGCCGAGCCAGCGCCGGCTGGCGACGACAAGCCGATCGTCGTCGCGTCGATGTTTGGCAACACCACGGAATGCGTGAACGCGTGCAGCGAGACCCTGTCGGCGAGCGGGTACGAGGTCTTGGTCTTTCACGCCACGGGCACTGGCGGCCGCACCATGGAGTCGCTCATCGACGAGGGCTTGGTAGATGCGGTGTTGGACATCACCACTACGGAGTGGGCCGACGAAGTGTGCGGCGGCGTGTTCAGCGCGGGGCCGGAGCGATTGAGCGCGGCGGGCCGGGCGGGGTTGCCCCAGCTAGTGGTCCCCGGCTGCGTGGATATGGCCAATTTTGGCGGTATGGATACGGTGCCGCAACAGTACAAGGACGGCACGCGGCTCTTTTACGAGTGGAACCCAGAGGTGACCTTGATGCGCACCAATGCCGAGGAGAATGCGCAGATGGGCCGGATATTCGCTGAAAAGCTCAACGCCGCTAAAGGCCCGGTCGCCGTGCTCATTCCGCTCAGGGGCGTGTCGATCCTCGACGGCGACGGCGAGCTGTTTTGCGACCGCGAAGCCGACCGCGCCTTTAGCGACGCCCTCAAAGCCAATCTGGACGAGGGCATTCTCGTCCGCGAAGTAGATCACAACATCAACGATCCAGAATTTGCAGCCGCGGCGACCGCGCTGCTGCTGGAGCTAATTGCCGAGAAAGCAGGAGAGTGATGAGCGAGAAAAAGACATTCGTACAATGCGCCGATGTGGAGACCCAAGTCTTTGACTGGGGCCGACTGAACTGGCTTTCCGAGCCGCTGGTGACCGCGGCCGAGCACTTTAGCTGCGGCGTGGTGGAGCTGGCACCGGGCAAGGGCCACGAGCGCCACAACCATCCGTATAGCGAGGAGATTCTCTACGTGATAGAGGGCACTGGGATTCAGACGGTGGAGTTGGAGTCGGGTATGTTGGAGAAGGAGATCGGCCCGGGCGAGTTGGTCCACATTCCGACGGCTGTGTATCACTCGACGGTCAATAATGGGGACGGCCCAATGAAATTGATCGCCATATACGCGCCGTTTGGGCCGGAGGCCGAGTTGCGGAAGATGGAGGGGGTGCGGATAGAAAAGGCGTTAAACGGATAGGCGGCTATGGCTTTTACAAGAGAAGAGGTACTCGCGAGGCTGCGGCAGAATATCGCCGATGGGATTCCCATTATCGGCGCGGGAGCTGGCACCGGGATCAGCGCCAAATTCGAGGAAGCCGGTGGGGTTGATTTGATTGTGATTTACAATTCCGGGCGATTTCGCATGGCGGGCCGAGGATCGCTGGCCGGGACCATGCCGTATGGGGACGCCAATGCGATTGTGATGGATATGGCCGGGGAAGTGTTGACGGTGGTGGAGGATACGCCGGTACTGGCTGGCGTGTGCGGGACGGATCCGTTCCGGCAGATGGATGTTTTCCTACGAGAGGTTGAGGCGATTGGGTTTTCTGGCGTGCAGAATTTTCCGACTGTGGGCCTGATTGACGGGTTGTATCGGCAGAACTTGGAGGAGACAGGAATGGGCTATGGGGAAGAGGTGGAGATGATTCGCACGGCGCACGAGATGGGGTTGTTGACGACGCCTTATGCGTTTAATCCCGAAGAGGGCGAGCAGATGGCGGCGGCTGGTGCTGACATTGTGGTGGCGCACGCTGGGCTTACTACCAAGGGCGCGATTGGCGCGACGACCGCGCTGACTTTGGAGGAATCAGTGGGGTTTGTGCAGGCGATATGCGACGCGGCGCGCGGGGTGTCCAAAGAGGTGATTGTGCTGTGCCACGGGGGGCCGATTTCAGAGCCAGAGGACGCCGAGTACGTGTTGCAAAACACGAAGGGCGTCGATGGGTTCTACGGCGCGTCGAGTATGGAGCGGTTGCCGGTGGAGGTGGCCATTACCGAGCACGTGAAGAAGTACAAGACCATCCGCTTTTGACGATGCGCCCCTTGCGCAAAGTTGAGGTGAAGCGGCTCTTTGCGGAAGCGGCTAGGAGCTATCCGCCCAAGGTGGAGCTAGCCTTTTTACTCCAGAGCGTCGAAGACCCGCTCAACGTCGGTTCGATGTTTCGCATTGCCGATGCGTGCGGGGCGCGGGAATTGGTTTTTACGGGTGTAACGCCCGTGCCGCCGCACGAGGATATTGAGCGCACGGCGCGAGGCCATGAGCGGCGGGTGGCGTGGCGGCGGATCGGGCGCTTTGACGAAGCGGCGAATGCACTGCGGGACGAGGGGTATCACTTGGTGGCGTTGGAAATGGTGCAGGGGGCGGTGTGCTATTTGGAATACGATTTCCCGGACAAAGTGTGCTTGGTGCTCGGCAACGAGACCAAGGGCGTCTATCGACAGACCTTGGCGCTGTGCGATGGCGCGGTCTATATCCCCATGTACGGCAAGGGGCCGTCGATGAATGTGCACGTGGCGGGGGCGTTGGTGGCGTATCAGGCATTGCTTGGGAAAAGTAACTGATGGCGTTTCTCATGCGGATTGATCCCAGCACCATAGATGCGCAACCCGATCTGGTTGAGTCCAGCGCAGTGCTGGCTTCGGGCCAACGGGTTGACTTCCGCCCGTTGCGCGCTGAGCAGGCCGCAGAGTTGGGCGCGTATTTTACCGGCTTGTCGCAAGCTACCCGCCGGGTGTATGGGCCGCACGCGTTTGACCAAGAGACGGCCGATGGTTTTTGCGCCGCGTTGGACAGCGCCCACACGCTGCGTATGCTGGCTTGGGTGGAGCAGGAAGGGGTCGAGTGCATTGTGGCGTATTTTGTCGTCGAACTGGGCGTGCGGGACGGAGATCGTCGGCGTTACGAAGCGTTGGGTTTGGCCTTGCACGACGAGACCGATTGCACCTTGGCTCCTTCGGTGGCTGACGCGTACCAGAGTCAAGGGCTGGGCAGTTTGATGATGCAGCATCTGCTCGGGCTATTGCCACGGATGGGACGACAGCGCATGCTGCTGTGGGGCGGCGTGCGCGCGGACAATCCCCGCGCCGTCCACTTTTATACCAAGTTCGGTTTTCGGCGCGTGGGCGATTTCGAGGCCGGGGGCACCAATAATTACGACATGATTGCGGAGTTGTAATAAGAGGAGAGGCCATGGCGACTTTGCAACTGAAAGTGCAATACTTCCAAGACAGTACACCCGAGGAAGTGCCCTGCCGCGAGGAAAATTTCGTCGTGCGGGAACTGGAGTTCGCCCTGCCGGTTGAGCAGACGGCGCTGGTGCTGATCGACCTGTGGAACGTGCATCACATCGATAGCTGGATCGAGCGCGCCGAGGCGGTGACCAAGGAAGTGATTGCGCCACTCATCGGGCGGGTGCGCGAATGCGGCCTGACCATCGTGCAGGCACCTAGTCCCGGAGTTTTGGCCAATTTCCCGGATAAGTACGAAGTGTACCAAGGCTGCACGCCCGCGCCTGAGCCGGGACCAGCCCCGAGTTGGCCGCCGATCGAGTTCCGCAACCGGCAGGGAGTGTACGCCTGTTTCCGCGGACCGCGCGACCAAGAGCCGGGCATTGGTCCCTATTGGGAGAGCCTAACCGGGCAACTCGATCTTTCGCCCCATATCGCCGTGGAGCAAGGGGACTTTGTCATAGGCACGGGCCAGCAACTGCACGATTTGTGCCAAGAGCGCGGTATTCTGCATTTGCTTTTCGCTGGTTTTGCAACCAACTGGTGTATCTTGGGTCGCGACTACGGGGTTCGCGCCATGCGCGGGCGGGGCTACAACACCATTTTGGTGCGGGACGCCACGGACGGAGTGGAATTTCCCGATACACTAAAAGCGCGATGGGCCACGGAATTGGCCGTGCGCGAGGTCGAGCAAGTGCATGGTTTTTCCACCTCAACGGCCGATTTTTACACTGCCTGCGCCGCCTTGGACTCACAGGAGAGTAACGCGCTATGAGTGAACCTGTCGTCTATCTCAACGATGGCTTCGTCTCCGCTTCCCAGGCTCATATCAATATCTACGATTTGGGGATCGTACTGGGGGCCACCCTGACCGAAATGACCCGCACGTTTAGACACGAGCCGTTCCGCTTGGAAGAGCACGTGCGGCGGCTTTTGCGGTCGTGTAAATATGCCGGCATTGAGTTGGCACTAGATCACGAAGGGCTGGTCGAATGTACGCGGACTTTGATTCAGACTAATAGCAAGCTGATCGGGCCCGAGCAGGATTTGGGAGTCGTCCACTTTGTAACGCCGGGGGAAAACCAGATCTACGCGGGCAGCGCGGGGAAATCGGCGCGCCTGACGCCCACGTTGTGCATCCACTCCTTCCCGCTGCCCTTTGCCGTGTGGCGGCCCTATTTTGAGCAGGGCGTCCACGCGGTTACGCCCTCCATCCGCCACGTGCCGCCCCAATGCGTTGACCCCAAAACCAAAAACCGTTCGCGCTTGCACTATTGGCTGGCCGACAAGCAATCGCAGGCAGTCGATCCCGCCGCTACCTCGCTGCTGCTCGATTTGGACGGCAACCTCACCGAGTGCTCGGGGGCCAACTTCGTGGTGGTGGAGAACGATACGATCTTTACGCCTACTAGCCGCAATATCCTAGAAGGGGTGAGTTTGGTGACGCTGCGGGAATTGGCACCTGAGTTGGGGCTGGGCTGGGTCGAAAAGGATTTGCAGCCCTACGATGCGGTCAATGCGGACGAGGCTTGGTTGACCAGCACGCCCTATTGTCTAGCGCCGTGTACGCGCATCAACAATACGCCGATTGGCGACGGGAAGCCCGGACCCCTGTTCGGGCGGGTGATGGAGGCGTGGAGTCGGCGGGTGGGGATGGATGTTCTGGAGCAGCTTAAAAATGCGGATTGAGAAGCGAGAAAATCGCACGATGACGAAGCGTGCGACGATATATACCTATCCTTGGTGAAAATAGAGTCTGATTGGTGCGATCTAACGTTCAATAGGTGCGATCCATAATTGCCTTCAGACACATCACCCCTTCATCCCCGTCATCACCAGCCCGCGCTCAAAGTAGCGCTGCCCCATAAAAAAGACCACCAGAATGGGCACGGTCGCGGCTACGGAAGCGGCCATGAGCAGATGCCATTGCGTGCCGTACATGCCGGCAAAGGCATTCAATCCCAGTGCCAGCGTGCGCTTCTCGTTGCTGTGCAGGTATATGAGCGGCCCCATAAAGTCGTTCCAGAGGCTGAGAAAGCTGAGAATGGCCAGCGTCGCCAGCGTTGGCTTGGCCAGTGGCATGGCAATCGACAGGCAGATGCGCAAGTTCGAGCACCCGTCTATGCGCGCGGCGTCGATCAAATCTATGGGCAGGGTCTTAAAGAACTGGCGCAAAAAGAATATCTGGAAGGCGTTGCCCGTGCAGGCTGGCACCAAAAAGGGGAGAAAGGTATCGACCCAGCCCAGCTTCTGGAATAGCACAAACGTCGGGATCATGGTCACTGCCGCGGGCAGCATCATGGTCGATAGTACAGCGACGAACAGCACATCGCGGCCAAAAAAATTCAGCCGGGCAAAGGCATAGGCCACAATGGAGGAAGCAAAAAGACTCGCCCCCGTGCCAAAGACCGTGATGATCGTGCTGTTGAGGAAATAGCGCCCGAAAGGCAACGTCGGCTGATTGAAAATCTCCACGAAGTTGGCCAGCCGCAGCACCGAAGGCAGGAGACGAGAAAAGACCTCGTCCGGCGTCTTGATCGAGGTAATGAGCATCCAGGCAAAAGGCACCAGAAACCAAAACGCCAGAAATGACAGCGCGGCGTAGAGGATGAGTTGGCGTCGTAGCGACAGGGTGTCTCCAGAAGCACTGCTCATAAATACCTTCCGTGAGACCGCCGGTCTTTAGTCGGCGGAGGGATTGGGATTGAATCAGCGACGGGGCTGAAACGCACAAGGCGTTTTGGTTCCCTGAGCCAATTCAAATGAAATACGCTCTTGAGTAGTGAAGATTAATTCACTATATTCAAGAGCATGGAAACGGTACGCACTCTCTCTTGCAAACTCATCGTTCCCCCTCGGGTCGCTCAGCGCATTGACGCAACCATGACGGCGTTTGCCGACGCCTGCAACCTCGTCGCCGATTGGGGCAATGACAACAAGTGTCATCGCCAATACGACCTGCACAAGGGCTGCTACCGCGATGTGCGCGAACAATTCGGTCTCAGCGCCAACTTGGCCGTCCGCGCCATTGCACGGGTTGCGCCCCGATTGGCCAACGCCAAAACGCGACACAGCCGATTCAAGCCCACCTCGATTGACTACGACGCCCGCATTTTCAAGCTCAATGTTGAAACCGAAACCGTTTCCATCCGCTTGCTCGATGGCCGCTGCATCCTCGCCATGCAGTTGGGCGACTTTCAGCGCGAAGGATTGGCCGGACAAAGCCCTACGTCGGCTACCCTCTCTCGTAAGCGGGGCACCTATTACTTGGATGTTCAGGTCAAAGAAGACGCACCCCCTGCCCAAGACGCTAAAGACACGCTTGGCGTTGACTTGGGTATCCGCTCTATCGCTTGTGATTCCGCAGGCCATCAGTTTCAAGGTGAAGACCTGTCCGACTATCGCCAGCACCGCGCCGATGTGAGGGCCCGCTTGCAGGCGAAGGCAGACACCGGCAACAAGCAAACCAGAAAGGCTTGTCGCCGGGCACTCAAACGGCTTTCGGGTCGGGAACGTCGCCACCAGAAACGAATCAACCACGAAATCAGCAAGCATCTTGTCGAGTTCGCCCGCGACCACGGCTTGGCGATTGTCTTTGAAACGCTCAAAGGTATCCGCGACCGTTGCCGATTCGGCAAAGGACAACGCCGACGTTTCCACTCGTGGGCATTCTACCAGTTGCAGCAGTTCGTCGAGTATAAGGCCAAGCGCGAAGGCGTCCGCGTCGTGTACGTCGGTCCGCGCTACACATCGAAGACCTGCTCGAACTGCTTGCATGTGGGCGCTCGTCGTCAAGATGATTTTTCCTGTAAAGACTGTGGACATTGTTCCCATGCCGATGTCAACGCGGCGAGGAACATTGCTCGCTGGGGCCTCGCCGTAATCCGAGGCGAATACTCCCTGCTCTCCTGTGCGCTCCCAAGCGGCGGAAGAGTGGGAGGGTAAAGCTGACTGTTTCAACGGTCAGTGCGATTACTGGTAGTGTACCCATTTTTTGCCCATCGCCAGTTGGATCAGCGAGACGATCAGCGTGATGATAAAGAGGACCAAGGCCATGGCGCAGGCATAGCCCATCTGGAAGCGCTCGAAGGCCGTTTGAAAGAGATACAGGACGTAGAACAGGGTCGCGTGCGCTGGCCCGCCTTGGGTCATGACATAGGCTTGGTTAAAGACCTGCAGCGAGCCAATCACGCCGACCATCGTCAGGAAAAAAATCGTCGGGGTCAGCAGCGGTAAGGTGACGTATCTAAAGCGCTTCCACGGCCCGGCGCCGTCCAGTTCCGCCGCTTCGATCAACTCGCGGGGAATATTCTGCAGGCCAGCCAGAAAGATCATCATCGATCCGCCCAAACCCCAGATGCTCATAAAGATCATGCCCGGCATGGCACCCGCCCGCGATGAGATCCACTGGGGCCGGCCAATGCCGATCCACTCGAACACCGCCATCAATCCGGTCCAGTCGAGGAACAGGTTGATCAAGCCAAAATTGGGATCAAAGAGCCACTTCCACAGCAGCAGCATCGCGATGCCCGCTACGACATTGGGGAGAAAGAAAGCCGTGCGAAAAAAATTGACCCCGCGCAGACGGTGGTTGACTAGCATGGCCAGTCCCAGCGCCAGCACGAGCCCCAGCGGCACGGCAAAAACCGTGTAGTAGATTGTATTAAACACTGATTTGTAAAAGAGCGGGTCGTGCGCCAGTTTCTGAAAATTGGCCCATCCCACGTACTCCGGCTCCGTAAAGAGGTTCCAGCGCGTGAACGCCAGACCAAAGCTGGCCAGTATCGGCCCGAGGGCAAAGAGCACCATGCCCAAAATCCACGGCGATATGAAGAGATACCCTTCTAGGTGCTCTCGCAGGTTGAGTTTCATCTATCGACCTTGGCCTTTTGCAGAGCCATATTGTCGCGAATGGCTTGGTTGATTTTTCTGGCGGCATCTGCCAGCGCCTCGGGTACGCTTTTTTCACCTAGCATGACCAGTTCCCACTCTGGATTAAATAGCAGATTATATTCGGCGGGATTGATATAGGGGCTGCGATGAAATAACTCGGTGCGCTCCGCAGCCTTGAGAAAAGTCTGGGTAATCTCTGCATTTAGATTGGGATTTTCGACGAAAATAGGGCTGTACGCGGTTGCTCTGCGGCCGGGAATGTTCCAGCCGATTTTGGCAATGGCCTCTTGGCCTTGGGGGCCGACCAGATATTCCATAAAGCGCCACGCCTCTTGTGGGTGTTTGGTATGGGCGTATATGCCATAACCGACCATGCCGCCGGACAGATAAATATCTACTTTGTGGCGCGGAGGCGTTGTAACTCCCCACGCAAAGCTCTTGATGTTTTTGCGGAACTGGGGCACGAACCACTGGCCGTAAAAGCACATGGCCACGCGCCCCGTCTCAAACATTACGTTTACCGGACTCTGCGCCTGCTCGGCGTAGCCCGGTGCCACGTGCCAGCGAGTAGAAAGATCGGCGGCAAATTGCAGTGCCTCGATCACCTCTGGGCTTTCGAGCAACACGCGCGTCCGATCGGCGGAGAAGATGCGCCCGCCCGACTGCCAGATCCACTGCTCTGGATTGGCGTTGTTGTAAACGCCAAACTGGATGATGCGCCCTTGCTCGTCGCGCTTGGTCAAGCGCTGGGCAATTTCTACAAACTCTGCGCGCGTCCAACTGCCGTCTGGATGGGGGATACCCGCCTCGTCAAATAGGTTCTTGTTGTAGAAAATCAGAAAGTCAGGCGACCAGTCTTTGCACAGCCCGTAGATCGGCCCTTGGCCAAAGCGCTTGCCGTCCCAGCGGTATGGCTCGACCGTTTGCGGAAAAAAGTCTTCAACGCCAACGAGTTGGCTCTTTTCCAGATAGGGTTCCAAGTCGAGGAGCACTCCTTTGGACAACATGCTGCCCAAAGTGGTCGGTGCCACGTAAAAGATGTCGGGCGCGCGTCCTCCTGCCATCATGGTCAGCAGTACGGTATTGAAATTCTGCTGGATGTGGATGAACTTGACCTTTATATCTGGATTGCCCGCTTCAAAATCGGCCATGAGCTGATTGAGCATGGCCACTTCCTGCGTATTGCCCCAGCCGGCGAGGACGATCTCCGTGCGTCCGCTCTCCTTTTGTGCGGACGTGTCGAGGCCCAGTAGCAGGGAGCGCGCTGTGGGCACGCTGAGCAGGCCCACAACGCCGAGTAGGCAAAGGCTATAAAACAGAATAGAGCGGTCCATAATTCATCGTTGCGACTTAGTGCTCCGGTAATATCGGAAACGACTCGATATCCCCCGCGATGGTCTCCAGCAGAGTCTCGATCTCTCGTTTGTCACCCTCGTCCAGCGTTAGCTTGCCCGCCGGTGCCCGTTCGACCAGCGTGCTGAACACCCCACGGCGCTTGAGGATATAGCGCATAAAGGGGTGGTTTTCGAGAATCATCAGCGGCAATAGGCGACGGTGCATTGCGCGCGCCTCCTCCTCTTGCCCAGCCCACCACAGCTCGGTGATCTTGGCCAGCACATCGGCTAGCTCGCAGGCGGGCATATTGCCGTTGGCACCACGGCGCATCTCATCGGGCAAAAACTTGCCCGCCGCCCCGCCGAAGATGCACTTGACCCGATCGCCGACCATATCGGCCACCTCGGCGATGTGCTTAGGGCCGGGCTGTCGCTCCTCCTTGACGTATTCGACCTGCGGGATCTCGTCGACTAGTTGCGCCACCTGTTCGCCGCGCAACGGCGCGTACATATCGGCATTCTGCACCATGATCGGCCCATCGAACACCCCAGCTAAGCGCCGGTACAGGTCCATGGCCGTGGCGGCGTCGGTGCGCGCCGGCGTCATGGCGATAATCGAATCCGCGCCGGCTTTTTGCGCCGCCCGCGCATAGAGCAGCACCTGCGGCACCGAGATCCCGGAACAGCCAAAGACCACGGGCAGGCGGCCGTTGACCTCTTCCAGCACCGCGTCCAGTCCCCGAATCCGCTCCTCTTCGCCCAAAAACCAGAACTCCCCGACCATTACCGGCCAGACGATGCCGTGCTGGCCGCTTTCGCAGCAGAAATTGGCCACCTTCTTCAGGTCGTCGATGTGGATCTCGAGGTCTTCCCTGTACGGCGTCGGCAGCAGGCCGAAGACGCCCTTCATGTCGTCAAATCGCGTCATCATTCATCCTTTCCTGTGGTTACTTGTCCTAGCGGTGGTTGGGCTGCTAGCAGTCTTGGCGGCGACTCCCAGATGCCGACGGGCTACGCATATAACCCGATCTTTTTCGTCGGACCGCGCCCTAAGTGTGCGCTTGTTCTAGGGTGGCGTACTGGCCGATGAGCTCGTCGTACGCGGCGACGGCCCTTGGCTCCGGTTCGATGGTCGATCCAGTGACCGGTTGCGCAAATGGCTCGACGACCTCCGCCCACGAAGGCGCATGGTCGGCTGAGGATTGGTGAGCGTGGGCAGCGCGCAAGGCAGCGCCTAGGGCCGCTGAATTGGTCGTCTCGAAGCGGTGGACCGGACAGTTGTGGACATTGGCGAAGACGCGCAAAATTTCGGCGTTGGCCGATGCGCCGCCGGTGACGTAGAGCGAGGAAATTTCTACTCCCATCCAACGCGCGTGGATGCGCGA
>JAJDYK010000264.1 GCA_022825185.1 Candidatus Latescibacterota bacterium
GGGGACCGACTGCACTTCTGTGGTGGCGAAGATGAAAACCACGTGCTCCGGCGGCTCCTCCAGCGTCTTCAACAGCGCATTGAATGCCGCGGTCGAGAGCATGTGAACTTCGTCGATGATGTAGATCTTATAGACGCCTGCGGTCGCGGCGTAGCGCACGACTTCGCGCAACTCGCGGACGTCATCGACGCTATTGTTGGAGGCCCCGTCGATCTCCAGCACGTTCATGCTGGTGGCGGAGGCGATGCTCTGGCAGGAATCGCACTCCTCGCAGGGATTGCCGTCGCGGGGGTCGGCGCAGTTGAGGACCTTGGCGAGAATTCGCGCGGTTGTGGTCTTGCCCACGCCGCGAGGGCCGCAAAAAAGGTAGCACTGCGCGATGCGCCCGGAATGGACGGCACTCTTTAAGGTCGCAGTGATATGCTCCTGCCCAACTACTTCGTCGAATTGGCGCGGACGCCACTTGCGCGCTGTTACCTGATAGGCCATTTGCGTTACTCGACACAGCCAAGCTGAAGGAAACAAATAAAAAGTTAAAAGGCCGTGCACCCATCTTCGATTCCGCCCCCAAGTCTGCCCAGAGCCAGTTAGCTCCAACCGGACAACTCTGCGGCACACCAAGAGACATTCCTACCGCTGCTACCTTCCGGTCCTGACGGGGTTCAGAAGCTCTTGATTGCGCAGAATCCGGTCTTCAGCGCCACTTTACTCCGGTCGAACAAGAGGTGCGAAAACCTCTGGATGGGAATTCAATCCCGCTATAGCGGATTGCGGGTACAGGGCACCGCTATCTCCCCATCTAGCACGACCTACAACACTGCATTTCACCAGCGGGGATCCGGAAAATATGGTGGAGCAGATGGGGATCGAACCCACGACCTCCAGATTGCGAACCTGGCGCTCTCCCAGCTGAGCTACTGCCCCGTCCGGATCAATTATGGCGGAGAGAGTGGGATTCGAACCCACGGTAGGGGGTTGCCCTACACACGATTTCCAGTCGTGCACCTTCGACCACTCGGCCATCTCTCCGCAAAAGCATTGTACCTTAAATGGCGGAGAGGGTGGGATTCGAACCCACGGTGACCATACAGCCACACCGGTTTTCGAGACCGGCCCGTTCGACCACTCCGGCACCTCTCCTCAATCTACTTGGCCGCTCGCAGGGCCGCAAAAAAACCCTTGAGCAGCTTGGCACATTCTTGCTCTAGCACTCCGCCGCGGACCTGACAACGATGATTGAGCCGGGGATCCTCCGCAATGTTGCGCAACGAGCCGCAAGCACCGGATTTAGGATCGGCGGCCCCGAAGACCAACCGTGGCACTCGGGCCAAAACCGCGGCCCCGGCACACATGGCGCAAGGTTCCAAAGTGACGTAGAGCGTCGTTGCCAACAAGCGCCGCGTCCCCAGTGTTGCTGCGGCTTGGCGCAAGGCCAACATTTCCGCGTGGGCCGTGGGATCCTGCGTCGCTTCAATGGCGTTGCCGGCTCGGCCCAAAACCCGCCCGGCCCCGACGACGACAGCCCCGACGGGAACCTCGCCGCGACGGCCGGCGCGCTCGGCCTCGTGCAGGGCCTCGCGCATCCAATGGCTGTCTTCGGCGAATGAGCTAAGTTCTTCCGTAGAATTCATTTGAGGCCGTTTTAAGGGGCCTCCCAAGAGGTGTAAATATAACGGCTGGCCAAAACAAGAGCAAGGCTTAGTGAGGCTTCAAAAGCGCTTGCGATAATGGTCGCGGGGAAACAGAGAAGAGGCCCGACGCTGCCAGTAACTTTCCGCGTCGGGAGCGATTTTGCGGTCGAGCGGATCGCGGCCCAAAAGGCGCATGCCAAGCCCGATCAGCGTAAAAAGCGTGTAGAAAACCAGTGCCAAAAGCAGATGGATATTGACAAAGGCCACCATCCTCGCCAGCCACATGTAGGGAAAGTAGATCGGCTTCAGCGCGATGGGTAGCGCCAAGCCGGTCCCGAGCAACACCAGCGAGGCCGCGTGTACAAGCTGGGCGATGCCGATAGCTCCCACGTACCACAGATAGCCGCCGATCAAGGCCAGCAACGCCGCCAGCACGATTCCGAAGCGGCGCAAATCGCCGCGCGAGGGAACCGCAACCCCCCAGTAGCTCTTGGCCTCAGTCAAGCTCGAACTCCTCTTGCCAATCCAGCTCTTCCTGCCACTGCGGCTGGTCTTTCTTGTCCAAGATATAAGAGCCTATGACCAAAAAATCCATCTCGGTCCGCATGAAGCAGCGATAGGCATCTTCCGGGCTTTGGACGATGGGTTCGCCGCGCACATTGAAGGATGTGTTGACCACCACTGGATATCCGGTCAGGCTCTGAAAGGCGCGAATCACATCGTAGTAGCGCAGGTGATCTTGCCGACGCAGCGTCTGCACCCGCGCCGAGTAATCGACGTGGGTGACGGCCGGCATATCCGAACGCGGCACGTTTAGCTTGTCGATGCCGAACAGCCGCTGCTGGTCCTCGCTCATGGGGATCTGCCGTTCCGCTTTAACCGGGGCCACTTGCAGCATGTAGGGCGAGTCGGCATCCAGCTCAAAGAACTCGTGTACGCATTCGCGTAAGACTGTCGGGGCAAAGGGGCGGAAGCTCTCGCGGAACTTGATCTTGAGGTTCATCACCGACTGCATCTGGGTGGAGCGCGGGTCGCCTAAAATCGACCGAGCGCCGAGCGAGCGCGGCCCAAATTCCATCCGCCCCTGAAAAAAACCTACTACCTTGCCCGCGGCCAACAGCTCGGCCACGCGCACCGGCAACTCGTCCTCGGCGAGTTTGTGTGCCACCCCCGCCTGCTGCTCAATGCACTGATGGATTTCTTCATCCCCGTACTCAGGCCCTAATAGCGCCCCCTGCATCGCGTCGTTTTCGCCATCTGCCACCCGCTCGTGGCCCAAGTGGTTATACCACAGCGCCAACGCCACGCCCAAGGCTCCGCCGGCATCGCCCGCCGCCGGCTGGATCCAGATGTTTTCAAAAGGCCCCTCGCGCAAGATGCGGCCGTTGCCGACGCAATTGAGGGCCACGCCACCGGCCATGCACAAGTTTTTGAGCTTGGTTTCTCGGTGTACCGTGCGGGCAATGCGCAACATGACTTCCTCGGTTACTACCTGGCAGGAGCGTGCAATATCCATCTCGCGCTGGGTCAGCGGCGTCTCTGGCCGCCGGGGCGGTCCCCCGAATAGCTTGTCCATGGCCCGACTGGTCATCGTCAGGCCGGATAGGTAGTTGAAATACCGAGTGTTGAGCTTGAAGGAACCGTCGTCCTTGAGGTCGATTATCTCGTTGAGCATTAGATCGACATATTTTGGCTCGCCATAAGGGGCCAGCCCCATCAGCTTGTACTCGCCGGAGTTTACCTTGAAGCCCGTAAAATACGTAAAGGCCGAATAGAACAAACCCAGCGAGTGGGGAAACTTGATGTCGGCCAGCGTGTGAATTTCGGCATCTCGGCCGTAGCCATAGCTGGTAGTAGTCCACTCGCCGACTCCATCCAAGGTCGCAATCGCCGCTTCTCGATACGGAGACGGATAGAAGGCCGACGCAGCGTGCGACTCGTGGTGGTCGCTGAACAGCACCGGTACATCGCAGCCTAGCTGCTCTTGGATTAACTGCGGAATCCACAGCTTCTTTTCCAGCCATACCCGCATGCTCTTCCAGTAGAGGCGGAGGCCCAACGGCGCCGTGCCGAGATGCGTCTCTAGCAGGCGTTCAAAAGTCAACAGGGGTTTGTCGTAAAATCCCACGCAGTGCAAGTCTTTGGCCTCAATACCGCCCTCCCGCAGACAGTATTCGACGGCGCGAGTAGGAAAATCTGGATCGTGTTTAACGCGCGAGAATCGCTCCTCCTGCGCCGCGGCGACGATTTCTCCGTCGCGCACCAAACAGGCCGCGCTATCGTGGTAGAACGCGGAAATGCCGAGGATGTAAGTGGCCATAAGGAGCTTGACAAAATGGGGTGAGGCAGCGATACTAAGAAGTTTTCATAACCTACGGATTCTATTGAAAAATATCAAGTTAGGGTCATTTAATGGAACGGCTTTCACTCCTGTCTGAAGACCAAGTTCGCACCGTCCAGCGCCAGTTTGGGACACCCACTTTTGTCTATGATCAAAAGGCGTTGGAATCCCAAGCCCAAAAGGCACTGTCCTTTCCCAACGCACACGGCCTGACGGTACGCTACGCCGTGAAAGCCTGTCCGGCAGCCGGCGTGATCCGCATCCTCAATCGCGCTGGCCTGCACATCGACGCGAGCAGCGGCTACGAAGCGCTGCGGGCCATGCGCGCTGGCGTCCCTGCGGACCAAATTCAGCTCACGGCCCAACAACTACCCGACAATTTAGCAGACCTAGTGCGCCAAGGCGTCCTCTTCAACGCCTGTTCTCTGCATCAGCTCGCAGCGTACGGGCGGCTCTTTCCGGGCCGCGAAGTCTCCGTGCGCATCAACCCAGGCCTAGGTTCGGGACACAGTAACCGCACCAATACGGGCGGCCCTTCGTCGAGCTTCGGCATCTGGCACGAACACCTCGACCAAGTGCTCGCAACGGCCGCCGAACACAACCTGAAGCTCACTGGCTTGCACAGCCATATCGGCTCGGGCAGCGACCCAGAAGTCTGGCAGCACTGCGCCCGGCTGACACTCGGCGTGGCCGCCAAGCTGCCCGAGGTGAGGCGCGTGAATATGGGCGGTGGTTTCAAAATTGGGCGCATGGCCGACGAAGTATCGACCGACTTGTGCGAAGCCGGCCAACCTGTCGCCGATGAATTCAACCGCTTTGCCCGCGAGCACGGCCGCAAACTGCATCTGGAAATCGAACCTGGAACTTTCTTGGTGGGCAACGCCGGTGCCATCGTCTGTAGCGTCGTCGATGTAGTCGATACCGGCCAACAGGGCTATTCCTTCATCAAGACCGATAGCGGGATGACCGAAGTACTGCGTCCCAGCATGTACGGAGCGCAACATCCCATCGTCGTAATCCCGGCCACACCAGAGGAGCGCGGCCAAGGCGAGTACCTAATCGCCGGTCATTGCTGTGAAAGCGGGGATATTCTCACGCCTGCATCCGGCAATCCCGAAGAACTAGCACCTCGCGCACTCACCGAGCCGCGCATCGGCGACGCGGTCTTTATTGGCGGCAGTGGGGCCTATTGCGCTGGCATGGCCGCCAAAAACTACAATTCCTTCCCGGAAGCATGCGAAGTGCTGCTCGGCACAGACGGCGAGCTCCATCTGCTGCGCCAGCGACAGACCCTCGACCAAGTCGTAGCCAACGAGTCCCTACCCGCTTTCCTCAGCGCCTGAGCCGCGCAGCTTCGGGTCCAGCGCGTCGCGCAGCCCGTCGCCCAGCAGATTGTACAGGGTCACGGTCGCAAAAATGGCCAAGCCCGGCACGACCACCAGCCACCAAGCCGCCGCATTGCTGCGCGCCCCAGCCAGTAGGGCACCCCAAGTGATCACTTCTGCTGGTATCCCTACCCCTAAAAAGCTCAATCCCGACTCGGCGAGGATGGCACCCGCCACCCCGAAGGCCGCCGGGATCAGGATCGGACCGATGGCGTTGGGTAGGATGTGGCGGAACATGATCCGTCCGTTTGAGTACCCGAGGCTGCGCGCGGCGGCCACGTAATCGTAGCTGCGCACCTGCAAGAATTGCGAGCGCGTCAAACGGGCGATACCGACCCAACTCGTAAGCCCGATAATGACCATGACGAAGAACAGGCTCGGCGGAAAAAATGCCGCGACCGTCAATATCAAAAAGAAGCTAGGGATCGCAGCCCACAGCTCGAAAAGGCGTGAGAGTGCTAGGTCAATCCAGCCTCCGAAGTAACCAGCCAACGCCCCTAAGACCAAGCCAATAGCCAGCGATATGCCCACCGCCACTAGGCCGATCGTCAAGGCGTAGCGCGTGCCGTGAATCAGCCCCGAGAGCACGTCGCGGCCCAAGCGATCCGTGCCCAGCCAGTGCTCGATTCCCGGGGGCTGGTACTTCTCCCGCAAGCGGACTTCGCCTGGGGCATAAGGCACCGGCGGGAAGATGGCCTCCTCTAGCTTGAGCTTTTTGAAGTTGCGGCGGCGCTTCAGTTCTGCCGGCCAGTCCGCTACTCCCAGATAGACTGCGTATTGGCGAAAGGCCGGAAAGTAGGTCTCGCCCTTATATTTCATGTAGTAAGGCTTGTCGCCAGCCAGCAAGTCGGCGCTTAAGGCCACAATCCCCAGCAAGACGATGCCCAAGAGACTGAGCAGTGCGGGTCTGTTTTTCTTGAACTGCCTCCAGACGACCTGTCCGTAGGACTGCCCTTGTGCAACGGCCTCCGCGCTCATCTACACACTCGCAAAGTCGATGCGCGGGTCCGCGACCTTGAGCAAAATATCCGCCGCCAAGATCCCCGCCAGCGATAGGGCCGAACCAATGGTAAAGAGGGCCATAGCCACAGGGTAATCGCGCACGATAACCGACTGAAAAGCCAAAAAACCCATGCCCGGAATGGTGAAAATCGTCTCGATAAACACCGAACCCGCGATCATTCCCGGCAACAACCCCGCCAGCAGCGTTACAATGGGAATCAGGGAATTGCGCAGCACGTGGCGCAGCACTACAACCCGGTAGCGCAAGCCCTTGGCTTGGGCGGTGCGCACGTAGTCCAGCCGCAGATTCTCCAGCATACTAGTGCGCATATAGCGCGAGATGCCAGCGAAGCTGGCGTAGGTCGAAGCCAATATCGGCAAAACCATGTGGTGGGCGTGGTCGGTCAGCAGCCGCCAGAATCCCCAGTCTTCCCCCGCTTCTAGGGACTGGATCCCGGAGGCCGGAAACCAGTGGAAAAATTCCTTGTTGCAGAAAAACAAGATCAACAGCATCCCGACCCAAAAAGAAGGCATCGACCACAGCATGAAGGTCCCGGTGGTGACCAAGCGATCGATAATAGTATTTTGCTTGACCGCGATCACTATGCCCAGCGGCACGCCGACTAGATAGGCGAAGACTAAGCTGATGAGGTTGATTTCCAGCGTGATGGGCAGCCGGTCGAGGATGTGGTCAATGACCGGTTGTTGGTCTTTGAAGGAGCGCCCCAAATTAAGCGTCACCAAGCGCGAATCTCCCACCTGCACCAGTTCCAAGCCAGACCCGCCATACGCGTAGTTTTGGGTTGGCGAGAAAAGGCGGCTCTGCCAGAAAGGCGATTCGACTAGCTCGTCAACGCGTTCGGGGCGCAGGCGGCGAAAGTGCGCCAAGAAGCGCGCCTTGCGATCCTCGCCCTCAAGCGCGGCCAGTTCGACCCGCTCCGCGTCTGCTAGCTCGTCGAGCACAGCGTCGGCCAACAAAGCCCCGCGGTCGAATGCGCCCAAGTCCTCCACGCGCAAGACCAAGTTGGAAAGCCAGTGCAAATACTGGATGTGTAGCGGTTGGTCCAGCCCGAGCTGGCGGCGCAAATCTCGGCGCGTCTTCTCCATGTCCGTCTGCTGATCGGTGGAGATTCCCTCGCCACCAGCGGCCCCGCCCAAGAACAGATCGACCGGGTCGCCGGGCGCCAAGCGCATAATCAGGAAAGTCAGTAGGGTGATGCCGAGGAGGGTTGGGATGGCCAGCAGAATGCGCTGGATGGTGTACTGCAGCATGGTGGGAGCGCGGGACGCTTTTTACTTCTCTAGTTCCTCGGCCCGCGCATACGCCGCCTCGCTCTTCTCGATCAATTCTTTATGGGCGTAAACCGTCCCCAAGTGCATCCACACCAACGCATTGTCTGGCATTTGTTCGGCGAGCTGTTCCAAGATCGGCAACGCGCCATCGTAGTCCTTTGTGGCCAAGTGGACCATGGCGAGGTTGTAGAGCGCGTCCCCATCGCCGGGTTCGAGTTGTAGGACCTGTTCATAGGCTCGCTTAGCTGCGGTGTACTTTTCTTGCTGCCAGTAGAGATTGCCCAAGTTGAAGTGGGGCCTGAAGTCATCGGGGTTCAGCTCTATGACCTTGCGATAATTGGCCTCGGCACCCTCGTAGTCCTCGGCTTGGGCTTGGGCGATGGCCAGATTGGTCAGGCCATTGAGGTTTTCAGGATTGATCTTGACCACCTGTGACAAGGCGCGGATAGCCTCATCGAGGTTGTCATTTTCCAAGTAGAGCGACCCTAGGCTGAAAAAGGCGTTCTCGTCTTCTGGATCCGCCGACGCGATCTTCTGGTAGGTGGCAATGGCCGCATTCGTGCTGTCGATCTGGTAATAGACGTACGCGAGGTTGCGCCAAGCATCGAGCGCGCTTTCGTCGATGATGGTAGCGTTGTGAAACGAGTGCCGCGCCATCGCGTAATTGGGGGCCTCGCCTTGGGCGTGGACGACGCCGGCATTGTACTCTCGCGTCCAAAATTGGCGACGCGTTTGTTCA
>JAJDYK010000178.1 GCA_022825185.1 Candidatus Latescibacterota bacterium
CGTTGTGGCACCAGATGACCAAGCCGCCCTGCTCGCGGGCGTCGTCGCAGCAAAAGCACAAGGGCGGGTAGTCCGGGTCGAATTGTCCGGCGAGGGTGTGGCCGCGGCTGACGGGCTGCACGAGGTTGCGGATGTTGAGCAGCATCACGTGGCCGTAGCCAAAACCCCACGGCGAATTGTCTCCGTAGTGGCGGTTTTCCTCGCCGATATCGAGGACGTGATGGGCGGTCGTAAACTCGTTCATCACGCCAATGGGATACTTGTTGGAGGCGTAGGGCAGTTGGCGGCGGTCGAGCACGCTGACGCAGGTGACGTTGTATCCCTCGACGCTGCAATCAATCCCGAGCCGCTCGTCGGGCCGAGTCTCCTTTTCATCGTAGTGAATATGCGTGTTGCCCGGATACCAAGCATCCTCCTGGGGGCTATACCAGCGGCGCAGCGGAATCTCCACCTCGACGCTTCCCTTTGCGGGCAGTTCGACGGTCGTGCGATAAGGTTCGTACTCGGTGCCGCGCTCGACGAGTACATCCGTGCGCCCCCGGCTACCCTCGACGGCAAACCCGCCATCGCAAAAGAAAAACGGCGTACCCGGACCGCGCTTCAGCATGGAGTTTGGCGGATGGGAAAAGGTGCCCGAGGCGTTGAGTACGTGGACTTTGGCGTCGAGCGATTCACCGGAGACTGCGTCGATAATCGTGCCGTGCAGGGTGCCCATAGTTCCTCCTGTCAGTTCACAATCCGCAATTCCCAATTCCTAACTGATGTTAGGCGTCTCGTATGTAGGGGCGGTTCGCGAACCGCCCCTACGCCCTAATTAAGCGAATACGTTTCGTACGGGGCTGCGCAGGGGTTGCCACGGCTGATGTGCATATGGCCTTGATCGGCCTCAATCACCACTGAAAACACGCTCGCCCAAAAGCCGGTCTGCGGATGGTCGTTGACGTGGCGGCAGATGGAGTACGGGTGCCGGTCGTGGTCGCGCAGAGCCTCTTGCACCTGCGCCATGCTCACGAGCGGCTCGGGGCCGAGCAACTGTTCGATGCGCTGGTGGCGCGGGCCGGACTCAATCAGCTCGGGAAAGTCGCGGTTAATCGGCACCAGTTCCGGGTGCAAACAGTGGTTGGTGTGGACGACGAACTCGTCGTCGCGCAAGACGTGGACGTGGCCCAAGGTGAGTTCGAGATCGGCCGGCCCCTGCGGGGTGGCGAGGAGGACGTTGCCGGGAATGGCGCGGTCGGCCCGGCGCACTGCGGCGACCGCGTCGCTGAGCGAGGTCTGTTCGTAGATGGCGCGCACGGCAAAGTAGTGCGGGACGCCAACCGGGCGGCTGGGAGCCGGCAGGGTGTTCATGCAGACGCCCATGCCAGCGTCGTTGCAGCCGATGTACGCAATGAGGCCCGCTTGGGTGACGTTCATCAGCGCGGGCTTGCCAGCCGGGCGGCGCGTAAGCACGATGGTGAAGGGGTCCAGCGCGGGATCGTTGTCCCAGTTCTGCGCGGCAATCGCCCGGCCCTCGGCGCTGCGCTGGGGAGCGATGGCAAAGCCCGTGCAGGCCGCGTCCTCTTCCGGGCAAAGCTGGTTGCGCACCTGCAAGAGCATCATCTCGTCGAGCGCCACGCCCGCGCCCTCGCTCATGCCGCGCAACTCGTCGAGCATGTCGGGCGCGTACGCAGCCGCGCAATCCATGCTCTGGCGGCTAATGTCCATGGCGCGCTCGCGCGAGACGGGCACGGTCTTGTTGACGCGCTCTAAGGCAATGGCGGCAAAGCCGCGTATTTCGTCGCGGGCCGCCTCACCAATCTGTCGCCCCAACTCGCGCGGCGGGCCGCTGACTTCGATGTGGCGATAGCGGGTATTCATAGCAGACTCCTAATTCTTAATTCCTAACTGATGTTATGCCTCGGGGTGGGACCTACCCCCTAGCCCCCAGGAAGGGGGAACCAAGGCTCCCCTCCCCGTGTCGGGGAGGGGTCGGGGGAGGGGTCCAAAACGCAGCGCGAACCGCTTCACCGTGCCGTTAGGCGGGACAGCATCCCATACCCCATATCTGTGCGTAACATCAGTTCCTAACTTGCAGAACTACCTTGCCGATGTTGCGGTTTTGCCGCAGGATGTCCTGGGCGTCGGCTGCGCGCTCAATGGGTAGCACATCTTCGATCACAGCTCTCATGCGCCCGTCGATTAGCAGCGGCCAGAAGCGCTCTTTGAAGGCCGCGATGATCGCGGTTTTCTCCTCGTCCGAGCGGCTGCGCAAAACCGAGCCGATCAGACGCAGCCGCTTTTTCTGCAGTTCCAAGAGGTCGATCTGGGCCTCGGCACCGGTCAACACGGCGATGATCACGAGGCGGCCCCCGGACTTGAGCAACTGCACATTGCGCGCCAAATAGTCGGCCCCCGCAATGTCGAGGATTACATCGACCCCGTCGGTATGGGCGAGGATGGCCTCGGCAAAGTCCTGCTCCTTATAGTTGACCCCAAACTCCGCGCCCAGCGCTAGGCAGCACGCCACCTTGGCGGCTGTGCCAGCCGTGACGATCGCCTTAGCACCGGCTTGGTGGCACAACTGCACCGCGGCCGTGCCGACGCCGCTGCCCCCACCGTGGATGAGGGCGGTCTCGCCGGCGCACAAGCCGGCCTCGCGGAACAGGTTGACAAATGCGGTGAGAAAAACCTCGCAGATGGCCGCGCCCCAGATGAAGTCGCGCTCGGCGGGCAAAGGCAGCAAATGGCGGGCGGGAACGGCCACGCGCTCGGCGTACCCGCCGCCGGAGAGCAGACCGAGGACGCGGTCACCAGACTGCCACTGCGTTACGGCCTCGCCCGTGGCGGCGACCACGCCCGCCATTTCCAGGCCCATGTAGGGGGATGCGCCCGGAGGCGGCGGGTAGTTGCCAGCGCGTTGGAGGAGATCGGCGCGATTGACGGCTGTGACATGGATATCTACGAGGACCTCACCCGGACCGCAGGTGGGGTCTGGGACCTCTTGCCAGCACAGCGAGTGGCCTGCATCGTTGGCTACGGTTATAGCTTTCATGGCCTATACTTTGACGTATCGGGAAGTAGAGCGCAAGCTTGACGAGCCGAAGGACCGGCGTAAATTTTCAGGCCGCATTTAACGAAACGCATCCAACATGACCAATATCGAGATCAAGGCTCACTATCACGACGTCGAGCGCGCCGAAGAAAACCTCAACGCGCTCGGCGCGGGGCTGGCGGGCACCTTCCACCAGAAGGACACCTATTTCAACATTGACCAAGGTCGGCTCAAACTACGCGAGCTTGGGACCGACGAAGGTCATCTGATTTTCTACCACCGCGAGGACTTGGCTGGCCCCAAGCGCAGCGACTACGAGATTGCCAAGACCGAAGATCCCGAGGGCCTGCGCAACATCCTCAGCAGCATCCACGGCGTCTGGGTCGAGGTGGAGAAGACGCGCCAAGTCTGGCTGTGGGAAAACGTGCGCATCCACCTTGACGACGTAAAGGGCCTCGGCCAGTTCGTCGAGCTAGAGGCCGTGACCGAAGAAAAGGGCGTCGAAGAGTCGCACCGAC
>JAJDYK010000177.1 GCA_022825185.1 Candidatus Latescibacterota bacterium
CGAGGGCTATGCGTTGACGTATCAGGTGACGGATCAGGATGGCGATGGTCCTGCTGCCTTGGAGTTCACGATAGTGGTGCATGGTATGCCTAGTTTCCACGCTCAGGTTGTGGAAGACCAGCTATACGAGGCAGGCAATGAGGTGAGCTTAGGTCTGCCAGAGGCAGTCGGTGGAAATGGCGCGTTGACGTATACCTTGGAGGGAGAGTTGCCGCCGGGTCTTTCGTTTGATGGCGTGGCTCGGACGATTTCAGGTACGCTGCCGGCCGATTACTTGTATGTTGCTGAGGGCTATGCGTTGACGTATGGGGTGGCGGATGTCGATGGCGATGCGGTGACGTTGCGCTTTACGATTGCGGTGAATGGCATACCTAGCTTCGGCGATCAGGTCGTAGAAGATCAGCAGTACGCGGCGGGCGATGCGGTGAGCTTGGAGTTGCCAGAGGCGGTCGGAGGGAATGTGGCGTTGACGTATTTCTTGGATGGGGAGTTGCCGCCGGGTCTGGCGTTTAATCCCACGTCTCGGACGATTTCGGGTGAGTTGTCGCCTAACGTGTCGTATTCTCCCGAAGGGTATGCGTTGATGTATCGGGTGGCGGATGTCGATGGCGAAGAGCCAGCCCCGTTGACCTTCACGATTTCGGTGAATGCCATGCCCTTCTTTGAGGGATCTATTACGAATCAGAGAGTTCCTGAAGGGGAAGAAATGGCCTCGTTGGAGTTGCCTGCGGCTTTGGGCGGCAACGGCCAGTTGACGTATAGCTTGAATGAGGAGAGTTTGCCTCCGGGTCTGGTGTTTGATGCCGAGGCTCGGACGATTTCGGGTACGCCAGAGCTTAATGTGTCGCATCCTGCCGAGGGATATGCGTTGACGTTCCGGGTAGAAGATGAAGATGGCGATTCGGCTGAGTTGAGTTTCTTCCTGACAGTCGACGGTACACCTACCTTTTTTGACGCAACCATTGAGGATCGAATTTTGCGTCAGAATGAGGCGATGGATCCGTGGGAATTCCCAGCGGCTGCGGGCGGCAACGGCGACTTGACATATACTTTAGATATGAATGTGCCAGGTCTGAGCTTCGACGCTGCAGCCCGGACGCTTTCGGGCACGCCGACGGACACCGGCGTGTATCGCTTGATCTACCAGGTGGAAGACCAAGATGGCGATTCGGCTGAGTTGACCTTTCACATAACGGTAGATGGCGCGCCCAGCTTTAGCGGGGACGTGCCCAACCAGACGTACATAGATGGTGAGGCGATTGAAGACTTGGTGTTGCCCTTGGCTTCGGGCGGCAACTTGCTCTCGCTAAATCCGGACGGCGAGATCGATTTCGGCGAGTTGACTTATACTCTAGATAACGTGCCGCCGGGTCTGACCTTTGACCCCAACCCCATGTCGCCGATGCTTTCGGGCACACCGACGGAAGTCGGAACGTATACATTGACGTATACGGCCCACGACTCCGACGACAATATGACTGCTGAGGACGCAGCTATCCTCAGCTTCGAGGTCCGAGTGGAAGAATCGGCTACGGACCGTTTTGCGGAACTCAACGAACAGATCTTGTCCAAGTACGCATTGGCTATTGCCGATGGAACGAATCGCGCCATCGAAAATCGCCTTGAGCATATGGACAGAGCCGGCGATGTGAATAAGTCTTTTCGCTTCGCCGCTGAGTCCACTCTCCACGACATGATTCAATCCGGTCGGATCTTTGAGAATCGTCCGGTCAATCTAGCACAGGTTATGAATGGCTCGTCCTTTGCAGCGCCGTTTGGTTTTGGCAGAGGATGTATTCTTTGTCCCGGCAGTCCTACATTCTGGGGCCGGGGAGATTACGGCCAAATGTCTAGCGACGACGGTTCACTGGATTGGGAGGGCAACCTAAGCCGTGCTCAGATTGGTTTGGACGCCCGGCCAGGTGCCGAAATGCTAACCGGTTTGGCGCTGTCGTGGGCCCAAGGATCGTTCGATTATACCGCCCCGTTGCTCGGCGAAGAGCGAGTTGACGGTACCTATGAGACTCGCATGTTGAGTCTGCATCCGTACGTCGGATTTTCGCCAGGGCGGTTAGGGGTATGGTTGACGGCGGGCTTAGGGCGAGGCAACCTCGATATTGACGACCAACAGGGAACCGTAGGCCAGCAGTCGAGCGATACATCGCTGCGGACTGCAAGTGTAGGGGCTAGCGGTGACTTACTCGCCAGTGGGCCGACTCAGTTGCGGCTCAAGGCTGCTGCTACTGTAGCACAGGTCGAAGTCGAGGGTGGAGCAGTCGAAAATGGACAAGGAAACCGGATCGCCGAACAGACCGTGAGTGCTAACCGCTTGAGACTGGCACTCAAAGCCTCCCATGCTTACGAAGCAGGTATGAATGGGCAGGTGACACCCGAGTTAGAGGTTGCTCTACGCCAAGATGGCGGCGACGGACTGACCGGGGCCGGCGTAGAAGTTGGCGGTGGCCTGCGCTATGAGGGAGGTGGCTTCACGCTAGAAGCTATGGCGCGGAGTCTGGTAAGTGACGGCGACGACGCGGTCGAATACCAAGAATGGGGGGCACATCTGCTGCTCCAGCGCTCGGCTGGCACCAATGGTCGGGGATTGTCGTTGCGGGTGATGCCGACCTACGGTACGCAGGCTAACAGCCTGACGCTGTGGGAACGCAGCGTAGCCGAGATAGCGGACCGGGGTGTTGCGAACGCGCAAGGCCAGCTCAGAGCCGAGGTCGGCTACGGTTTAGCCGCACTTGGTGGTCGGGGAGTATACACTGTATACAGCGGGATGACGCAAGCGCCAGAGCGCCTGCAGTTGCGCTTAGGTACGCGCTTTGAGGTGGACTCGTCGATGTCAGTGAGCCTCGAGAGTTCGCGCTGGCAGCGCATGATGGGTGCCTCGCATGGACTTCTGTTGCGTGGGCGTCTGGTCTTTTAATTAATTCATAACCCATGTAGCACAGTATACGATACACGCTTCCGGAGCTAGGCTTTGGAAGCGTGTGTCGTATTATGCTGTGGCCCACCTTTCTCTACTTTGTCTTCTCATACCACCTTACTTCCACAGCCGGACGAGTACATAACTATTGTGTCTGGTCTGCCTCGTTCTGGTACCTCGATGCTGATGAAGATGTTGGCCGCGGGCGGCTTGCAGCCCTTAACAGACTGTATCCGCGAGGCCGACGCCGACAATCCTGGAGGATATTACGAGTTCGAGAAGGTTAAGCAGCTAAAAAAAGACACTACATGGCTCGAATCGGCGAGGGGTAGAGCTGTCAAGGTCATATCCCAATTGCTCGACCAATTGCCTCCTCACAGGCCATATAAAATCGTGTTTGCCCTTCGGAAAATGGACGAGATTTTGGCTTCGCAGCGAGCGATGCTAGCGCGGCGAGGACAGTCATCTGATCGGGTTTCCGACGCCGAGATGGCCGCCGCCTTCGGTCGGCACTTGAGTGCAGTGCAACAGTGGTTAGCCGAGCATCCGCAAATGGAGGTACTCTATGTCAACTACGCCGCTGTCTTGCGCGACCCGTTTGCCGCAAGCCACGAAATCAAGGCCTTTCTCTCCCGCCCCTTAGATGTGCGGCAAATGGCTAGCGTGGTAGACGAGGGCCTATACCGCCAGCGCATATCCTGACTACTTGCCGAGTCCTTCGCACTAACCTTACCAACAACTGTATGGATACATCACAGATTCGCAATTTCTCCATCATTGCTCACATCGATCACGGCAAATCAACGCTAGCGGACCGCCTGCTTGAAAAAACTGCGACCCTGACGGCCAAGCAGATGCAGGAGCAGGTACTCGACAGCATGGATTTAGAGCGCGAGCGGGGCATTACAATCAAGGCCCACGCCGTGCGAATGCACTATCAGGCGGCCGACGGTAGTATTTACCAATTCAACTTGATCGACACGCCGGGACACGTGGATTTTACCTATGAGGTGTCGCGTAGTTTGGCCGCTTGCGAAGGGGCGATATTGGTCGTCGATGCCACACAGGGAGTGGAAGCCCAGACCGTGAGCAATTTGCTGTTGGCGCTAAACAGCGACTTGGTCGTCATCCCGGTGCTCAACAAAATTGACATGCCCGCTGCCCAAGTCGCGGCGGTGCAGCAGCAGGTGCTCGATCTGCTAGGGGGTGAAGCCGAGGATATTTTGCAAATCAGCGCCAAGGAGGGGATTGGGGTCGAGGAGGTAATGGAGGCCATTGTCGACCGCGTACCTCCGCCGACTGGGCAGCAGCAGGGGCCGTTGCGGGGACTGGTTTTTGACTCGCTCTATGACCAATACCGGGGCGTAATTTGCTTTATCCGAGTCGTTGATGGACGCATCCACAAGGGGCAGAAAATTCGCTTCTACTCTACTGGACGGCTCTACGAAGTCGAAGAAGTCGGCCACTTAGTCTTAAACCGAGTACCGGCCCAAGCACTTGAGACCGGTGAAGTCGGCTATTTCATCGCTGGAATCAAAGAGCTAGCCGAGGCTCACGTCGGTGACACGGTCGTTGATGCAGAGGCGGAAGTAGAGCCGTTGCCTGGGTACCAGCCGCTCAAACCCATGGTTTTCAGCGGCCTTTATCCCGTTGTCCCAGAGGAATACGAGATGCTGCGCGACGCTTTAGAGCGGCTCAAGCTCAACGACGCCGCGTTCTCCTATGAGCCGGAGACCTCGCCAGCGTTGGGCTTTGGTTTTCGCTGCGGCTTCCTCGGCCTGTTGCACATGGAGATCGTCCAAGAGCGCCTCGACCGCGAGTATCAGGTCGAGATCATCACGACCCTGCCCAATGTGCTCTACGAGATTCTGACCAAGGACGGGCAACTGATCGACGTGGACAATCCCTCTTTGTTGCCACCTGCTACTGAGATCGACGAGGTGCGCGAGCCGATTCTCGCCGTCCAGATTTTGGTGCCGAGGGAATATATCGGTGCCGTGATGAAGATCTGCACTGAGCGGCGCGGGAGCTACCGCAATACCGAGTATCTCGACGGCAGCCGGGCTATCCTGAGCTTTGAGATGCCTTTGGCCGAAGTGGTGATTGACTTCTATGATCGCCTCAAGTCGGTGTCGCGAGGCTATGCGTCATTCGATTACGAGCATCTAGCGATGCGGGCCGGGTTACTATCTAGGCTCGACATTATGATCAATGGCGAGCCGATGGACGCGCTCTCGGTGATCATTCATCGAGACAAGGCCTACGAGTGGGGCCGGCAGCTCTGCACAAAGCTCAAGGAACTGATCCCACGGCAGATGTTCGAAGTGGTCATCCAAGGAGCGGTGGGGAGTAAGGTAATCGCCCGCGAGGTGGTCAAGCCGTTCCGCAAAAATGTGACGGCCAAGTGCTACGGCGGCGACGTGACCCGCAAGCGCAAATTGCTCGAAAGGCAGAAGGAAGGCAAGAAGCGCATGAAGCAGTTTGGGAAGGTGGAAATTCCCCAAGAAGCGTTTTTGGCCGCGCTCAAGATGGAAGCCTGATTTATGTGCAAGAGGCGTACTGGCCGATCTTGCGTCCCCTAATCCCGAAAAAGCAAATAATGGCGTTGGGCCTCTATATCCACGTGCCGTTTTGTCCCCAACGCTGCCCTTACTGCGCCTTTGCTACGGTTGTTGGCCAAGCAGAACACCATGGCCTATATGCCGAGGCGATTTGCCGCGAAATCGAGTCTTGGGCTCATTTACTAGGTCCGGTGGAGACTCTGTTCTTGGGCGGGGGCACTCCCAGCCACGTCAAGTCGGCGCTAATCGGGCAAATGCTCGAGGCAGTTCAGCGGCATTTGGGGCTACATTCAGACGCGGAAATTTCTATTGAAGTCAACCCCGGGACCGTTGACCGCGAGAAATTCGCAAGGCTAAAGGCACTGGGGTTCAACCGCATCAGCATTGGCGCACAGGCTTTTCGCGATACCGATCTGCATCACTTAGGTCGGCAACATAGCGCGGCCGATGTCGAAAGGGCGTATGCAGCGGCCAGAGCGGCTGGTTTTACCAATGTGAGCTTAGACTTGGTGGCCAATGTACCTAGAGCATCGGAGGCCGATTGGCACTTTAGCGTCAAGCGGGCTATCGCTTTGGCCCCAGAGCACCTTTCGGTCTATAGCCTTACCATTGAAGAAGGCACTATCTTCGCCCAACGACAGCGTCAGGGGCTGTTAAAACCTGTCGTGGACGACAGGCAGGCTTGCACTTTGGAATGGACTGATGCGCAGCTAGTGGCGGCTGGCTATGAACACTACGAGATTTCAAACTACGCCCGTCTTGGATATCGCTCGCGCCATAACTGGGGCTACTGGACGGGGGTTCCTTACTTAGGTGTTGGCCTCGGGGCCCATAGCTTCATTGATGGAAAGCGATTTTGGAATACGCGAGATCTCAGTGCTTATCTCGACGCCATGGCCCAAGGCCGGTCGCCGTGCGCAGGGGAGGAAACCATAGCTCCGGACACGGCCCGTAGGGAACGTCTGTGGCTGGGTTTGCGCACCATAGAGGGTATTGAATTGACCGAGGAAGAGGTCGGCCGCATGCAGGGCAGCAGGCGCTTTGCCGAACTGGAGAAAGTTGGATACGCTGCGCTCGAAGGACAGAGATTGCGTTTAACCCGGGCTGGATTCTTATTGGCTGACGCCTTGAGCGTGGAACTGGATCGGATCGTGGAAGAGGGACAATAGGACGCTTGGATATTGCAACAAGAAAGGCCGTTCCTTACTGGGAACGGCCTTTCTAATTAGTGGTGGGGGGAGCAGGATTCGAACCTACGAAGGCATAAGCCAACAGATTTACAGTCTGCCCCGTTTGACCGCTTCGGTATCCCCCCGGCGAATTTTCAGGTGCCGCTAGCTAGCGTTTTAAGCACTTGGTGCCGCGAAGGATGGCGCAGCTTGCTGAGTGCCCGCTCTTTGAGCTGACGGATGCGCTCGCGCGTGAGATTCATCATGTCGCCGATTTCCTCAAGCGTCAGAGCTTCGTTGCCGTCGAGGCCAAAATAGAGTCTGATAATGCGCAATTCGCGCTCCTCGAGGGTTTCCAAAGCTGTTTCGAGCTGCTCCCTTGCCGATTCGCTCAGGATATCGGCATCCGGGGCTGCGGCCGTATTGTCGGCCAAGGTGTTGAGCAAGCTGCGCTCGTCGTCGTCGGTAAAGGACTCGTCGAGCGAACACACGGCGCGGGCGCTGAGGATGGTCTCTAGAACCTCTTCGGCTGGGACTTCAAGTTCAGCGGCGATTTCCTCTATGGCAGGCTCGCTGGCGCGATGTTGGCCCAATTTGCGCGAGGCTTTGGAAATATCCTTGAGCAAGCTGACCTTGTTGAGAGGAAGGCGCACGGTGCGCACGTGCTCGGCGAGGGTTTGGAGAATGGACTGGCGGATCCACCAAACCGCGTATGAAATGAACTTATAGCCCTTGGTGCCGTCGAAGCGATCGGCCGCCGTGATGAGGCCGAGATTGCCGGCGCTAATTAGGTCGGATAGAGACAACCCGCGGTTTTGGTACTTCTTAGCGACATCGACGACAAACCGCAAATTGGCACTGATCATTTCTTCGCGAGCGTTCATATCGCCATTTTTGATGCGATCGGCCAGTTCCACTTCGCGTTCTCTCGAAAGGGGCGTGGACTCAGCAATATCGTCGAAATAGAGTCTCAGAGTGTTTTCTTCGTCGTGCAGATTGTGCATAGAGCCTCTCATCTTTGACGTATAAAGGGGCTACTTTACCCCTCACCACCGCACCGAAATCTCGGTACACATGGTAAGCGTAGAATAAGTATTGGCGAAACTAACTGATTATACATAAGGAGCAGCGCCGCGTCAAGTCGTTTGCAAGGCCTTAAGCAAGGCGGCGGTATTCGCCAGCCTCGTCCCAATCCATTAGGCTGCGACCGTTTAAGTCCCAGACGACTTGGCCTGCTCTCAACGTTAGCTCGCATTCGAGTTTTTGCCGGCCCTTCATGCGCGCCCGGCCCGAATCGACAAAGGCAAAATCCCCTTCTTGCAGGGCAAAAGCCGCTAGGTCGGCTTCGGCCCCAATGCTGAGGTGCCCTAGCTGGGGATGTCTGATTACCTCGGCCGGTTTGTGCGTCGAGCGATAGACGACCTCTTGGAGGGACATGCCGAGGTTCAAGAATTTGGACATGGTTATGGGCATGGTGGCGTTGGGCAGCATGCGACTGGACTTGTGTAGATCCGTGCTGATGGTATCTGGAGGGAAGTCTTGGGCCATGGCGGGCACGGCAATGCGAAACCAAAAGGAGCCGCCGCCGTGCCCCGTGTCAAAAATGATTCCGCGCTGTCTGGCTCGGCGCACGTAGTCTGCGACTTTTTTGTCGGTGTCGAGCAAGGGGATGTGGGCGGCGTAGAGGTGTGTGTGGATGTCCCCTGGACTCATGCGCTCGAGCAGTTCCTCGTACGTGCGGGTGGGCCGGGGGGCAAAATCGATCATGGCGATGGAATCGCTTTGTCGTGCCGCCTCGATCGCGCCACCAGCCGACTCCCAACCCGGGCCGCCGAAGTGGGCCGACTTGGCTCCGACGACGTGCTCGCGGTACTGCTCAATCGCCTCGGCGCAGAGCGCGGGGTCCATTTCGCTGACGTCTTGTTCGGGAGCACCGATCATGCCAGCGCCGACGATATTGACAAAGGCCAAGACGCGAGTCTGAGCGGGGTCGATGATGGTGCGCTTGAAGTCGGCCATATCCTTCCAGCCAGCGCCACCTGTATCTACTACGGTAGTTACACCGTAAGGCAGGGCGTGCTGGTCGGGGAAGAGCCAGCCTCCATATCCCCCATAGACGTGGACGTGGATATCGATTAAGCCTGGAGTAACATAGAGACCGGACACATTGATAACCTTTGCCGAACTGCCCTCGATTCGGTCGGCGACCGCAGCGACTAACCCGTCCTTAATGGCAATATCGGCTGGGCCGTTGAGGTCGTTTTTGGGGTCGATGAGATGCCCTCCTTGGATGATGAGATCAAAGTCGCCGCTCATAATGGCCGTCCTTTCGCTCATGGATCGTGTGTTGGAAGAACCGTAGAATAACCAGAGGGTCAAGGTATAGTCAATGGCTGGGCTCGCATTGCACAGAACGATTTTTTTTGGCAGATTTTCTCTATCTAAAAACTGCCTTATTTAGGAGGAATACATGGCACGAACTATGAAAGTAGCCGTCACTGGGGCGGCTGGCCAGATCGGCTACGCTATATTGCCGCGTTTAGCCTCGGGCGAGGTTTTTGGCCGCGACGTCCGGGTTTCGCTGCACTTGCTGGAGATTACTCCGGCGCTCAAAGCCTTGGAAGGCGTGGTTATGGAACTCGATGACTGCGCCTTTCCGCTTCTCGACGACATCGTAATTACCGATCAAGCCGAAGTGGCTTTTGACGGGATCAATTGGGGGCTGCTGATTGGCTCCAAGCCGCGCGGTCCCGGTATGGAGCGGGGCGACTTAATTCGAGAAAACGGTCCGATATTCGTCGGCCAAGGTCAGGCGCTCGCCCGAGCCGCCGCGGATGTGCGGGTCTTGGTGGTGGGCAATCCAGCCAATACCAATGGCTTAATCGCCATGAGCCACGGCCAGAAGGCTGGCATCCCCCGCGATCGCTTCTACGCGATGACCCGGCTGGATCAAAACCGCGCCCAAGCCCAGCTTGCCCAAAAGGCCGGAGTCAAAGTCTCGGCGGTGACCAATATGGCCATCTGGGGCAATCACAGCGCCACGCAGTACCCGGATGCCGAGAACGCGCGCATCGAGGGGCGTCCAGCGCACGACGTCATAGGCCACCACGCTTGGTTGCGCGAGGAATTCATCCAGATCGTCCAGCAGCGGGGCGCGGCCGTCATCGACGCCCGTGGCTTGTCGTCGGCCGCGTCGGCTGCCAATGCCGCGCTCGACCACATCGTCAGCGTGGAGAACGCCACGCCTGATGGTGACTTTTTCTCGGCTGGCGTCTATTCGGACGGCAGCTACGGGATTGACGAAGGGTTGATGTTTTCCTTTCCCATCCGCAGCGACGGTCAGGGCGACTGGGAGATCGTGCAGGGTTTGGAACTGAGCGATTTCGCCCGTGCGAAAATCAAGGCCACTGAAGACGAGCTCAAAGAGGAACGCGCGGTTATCGCCGATCTCTTGAGCTGATATGTTTCAAGACCCCCAGCGCTACCAAGCCAAACACCACTATGTAATCGCCGGAGGTGCCGACTTGGTGGAG
>JAJDYK010000165.1 GCA_022825185.1 Candidatus Latescibacterota bacterium
TCGGTGCCTTTGCTCCCGTGGCCGCGCTGCCTACAAGCGTTCGGATCGGGATAGTAGATGACGTGTGGACGACCGGGGAGACCATGGCTGCTTGTGCCCAAGCCGTGGGGAGCGACCGCCTATGGGCCGTTGTTTTGGCGCGCTCGGGCGCGGACGATCTATTGACCTAATTCTAACAAATTCCTACATTTAGGCACTTTTGGAAAACCCCCCATAATTCAAGCTATACCAAAGTTGGCCGCGAGCCAAGGAGTCCGAATATGGCCGAAAAGACAATCGGCATATTGACCGGAGGAGGCGACTGTCCGGGTCTCAATGCCGTCATTCGCGCTGTGGTGCGCAAGGGCATTACTGCATACCGATACCGCTTTCGCGGCATTCTCAAAGGCTGGAAGGGGATGATGGAGTGCGATTGGGAGCCGTTGGGATTGGAGGAAATTTCCGGCATTTTGCCCAAGGGCGGCACCATCCTCGGCACATCGCGCACCAACCCGTTCAAAGAAGAAGACGGCGGCGAAATCGTCGTCGATAACATGCGGCGAATGAAGTTGGACGCGCTGGTGGCCATCGGGGGCGAGGACACACTCGGGGTAGCCAACAAGCTGACGAGCATGGGCGTGCCGGTGGTGGGCGTGCCCAAGACCATTGACAACGACCTGAATGGCACGGACTACACGTTTGGTTTTGACACTGCGGTCAATATCGTCACCGAGGCCATCGACCGAATTCACACTACGGCTGAATCGCACAACCGAGTGATGGTCATCGAGGTCATGGGGCGGCACAGCGGTTGGATTGCCCTGTACGCTGGCTTGGCCGGTGGCGCGGATATGATCCTCATTCCCGAGCAGAAATACACCATTGAGGAAATCGTCAGCACCATCCGCAAACGACACGAACGCGGCAAGGATTTTTCGATCGTGGTAGTGGCCGAGGGGGCACAGATTTCAGCGGAAGGCAAGGAGAACGAATACGTGGTCTCCGAAGGAGGACTCGACGAATTCGGCCACGTCAAGCTGGGCGGTGTCGGCCAACTCGTCGCCAACGCGGTTGAGGAGGCAACCAGCTACGAGACGCGGGTTACGGTGCTCGGGCACTTGCAGCGCGGGGGGACGCCCACGGCCTTCGACCGCGTGTTGGGCACGCGCTTTGGCATTGCCGCTATCGACTTGGTGCACGCCGGCGACTTCGGCAAGATGGTGAGTCTGCAAGGCAATGAAATCGTGGCGATCCCACTCGCCGATGCAGTCAATCAGCTCAAGGTAGTTGACCAAGAGCTATACGATTTAGCGACGGTATTCTTCGGTTGATAGCATGGCTAAGCGCACCATCAGGGACCTCGATGTGGCTGGCAAGCGGATCCTCGTGCGAGTGGATTTCAACGTTCCGCTCGACGAGGCTGGCCAGATCGTCGATGACACGCGGATTCGCGCAGCTCTGCCAACGATCGAACACTTGTTGGCGCAGGGTGCATCCGTCATTCTGATGTCGCACTTGGGCCGCCCCCAGGGTCAGCAAGTACCGGCGCTGTCGCTAGCTCCAGTAGCCGAGCGCCTGAGCCAGTTGTTGGGTCGCGCGGTGGGCATGGCTCCAGACTGCGTCGGTGCCGAGGTCGCGGCTCATGCCGCTGCCTTGCAGCCGGGGCAGGTCCTGCTTTTGGAGAATGTGCGCTTCCACCCGGAAGAAGAGCAGAACGAGCAGACTTTTGCCCAGCAGTTGGCCGCGCTGGGCGATGCGTACGTCAACGACGCCTTCGGGGCGGCGCACCGGGCCCACGCCTCGACTGAGGGGGTGCCGCGCTGTATGGGCGCGGGGGTTAGCGGCCTGTTGATGGAGCAGGAAATTTCCTATCTCGACGAGGCCCTGCGCCGTCCGCAGCGGCCATTTACTGCCATTTTGGGCGGGGCCAAAATATCGGGCAAGATCGAGCTGATTGAGCACTTGCTCGACCGAGTGGATGCCCTGCTCATCGGCGGCGGCATGGCCTATACCTTTTTCAAAGCCATGGGCTTGGAAATTGGGGATTCGCTGCTCGAAGAGGACCGCCTAGATACGGCCCGGCAGCTATTGACCCGAGTCGAAGCTGGGGGACTGGATCTCCAGCTTCCCGTGGATTGCGTGGTCGCCGACCGCTTTGCCGCCGATGCCCAAGCGCAAGTGGTCGCCCGCGACTCCATACCACGCGGTTGGCAGGGCATGGACATCGGCCCCCAGACCCGGCAGCGCTACGCCGACCAGATCGCCCGAGGAGGTACCATTGTGTGGAACGGCCCGCTTGGAGTGTGCGAGATGGCCCCTTTTGCCCAGGGGACCCAACAGATCGCCCAAGCCCTAGCGGCCGCCACCCGCGAGGGTGCCGTGAGCATTATCGGCGGTGGGGACACGGCCGCGGCTGTAGCCCAAGCCGGACTGGCCCAAGAGATGACCCATATCTCCACTGGGGGTGGGGCTTCGCTAGAGTGCATGAGCGGGCGGGTTTTGCCTGGAGTGGCGATCTTAGACGACGAGGAAACCTGAAATGCGCCGACCCATTGTCGCTGGCAACTGGAAGATGCACAAGACCGCTGCTGAGGCCGTCGAACTGGTCGAAGGGATCAAGCCGCTCGTCGCGGGAATCGACGTAGAAGTAGTAGTCTGTCCGCCGTTTACCTGCTTGGAAACCGTGCGCGCGGCCCTTGCCGACAGCGCCATTGGGCTGGGGGCCCAGAACATGCACTGGGAGCGGCAGGGAGCTTTCACCGGAGAAATATCCTCTGACATGCTCTTGGCGGCTGGTTGCTCTTACGTGTTGTTAGGGCATTCCGAGCGAAGACAGTTTTGCGGCGAGGACGACTCGCTGGTCAACCGCAAGCTAACCTGCGCCCTGCAAGCCGGCCTGTGTCCAATCGTCTGCGTCGGCGAGACCCTGCAAGAGCGCGAAGCTGGCCGAATTGAAGAGGTTGTCCTCGGCCAAGTAGGCGGTGCCCTAGCCGGGATTGAGGCAGGTGCAGCTTGCGCGGTAGTGTGGGCGTACGAGCCGGTTTGGGCGATTGGCACCGGCGTGACGGCGACGGCCGCGCAAGCCGAAGAGGTCCATGCGATGATCCGCCATTTCCTCGCTGGGCACTTGGGCAAAGCCGCCGCCGACGAGGCGCGCATCCAGTACGGCGGCAGCGTCAAACCCGAAAACGCGGCCGAGCTTTTTGCCCAAGACAATATCGACGGAGGCTTGATCGGCGGTGCCGCGTTGGACGCCGGGCAGTTTGCCGCTATTGTGAAGGCCGCCCTTTAACCTTAAATTTATGTTAATTAGGAATTACCAAAACTTGGGAACCATCACAAAATTATGTTTGAGATTCTATTTACGATTTTTCACGTGCTGATTTGCGTGCTCCTAGTCGTGACTGTGCTCTTGCAGGCGGGCAAGGGGGGCGGCTTGGCTGGATCGATCGGCGGTGGCTTGGCTTCTTCCTCGGTGTTGGGAGGCCGTACCGCAGCCACGTTTCTGACCAAGGCCACGACCGTTTTGGCCACGGCTTTTATGCTTAGCTGTTTGGTGCAGTCAGTGGCCTTTCAGACGGCCGAGACCACTCCGACGACGGCGACGCAACGGACGATGGCCGAGGAACAGGTGCCAGCAGCGGTGCCCGCCATCCCGGAAGCAGAGCACCTGCTGGGTGAGCAGGAAGAGGCCGCTGAGACCTCGACCGCTGAGGAGCCACCGGCCGAAGCTCAGTAGCAGGCCAAACTAGTTTTTGCCGAAGTGGTGAAATTGGTAGACACGCTGTCTTGAGGGGGCAGTGCCTTCGGGCGTCGGGGTTCGAATCCCCGCTTCGGCACCATAATGTAAGTTGACAAAGGGACTGTATAAGCGCACAGTCCCTTTTTTTGCGCGGACGCTAGCGGAGTGGAATGGCCTCGTCGAGAAGCAGGATGGGGATTTCGTCTTGGATCGGATAGAGGTACGCGCCATCTGTGCGCACTAGGCCGCCGTCGATCTTGCCTTCTACGGTTTTACCGGCCCGATTCTTGACTTCCCCGCGCGCAATGCGGCTGTTGAGTTCGGCAATGAGGTCTTCCTCGGCGAGCGCGACCGGCTCTTTAGTCTCGGGGCAGGCGAGAATTGCCAACAATTCTTGGTCGATCATCTGATTAGCTCCTCGGCAAAAAATCAAAGATAGACCGGTCTATTGCTAGCGACAAGTTCGCCGTGCAGGTGGTCTGTTTTGTCAACGGTGTATAACAAATTCTCTTTTTGTAAATAAAATAATAATAAAATGTTATAAAAATGGTCTCTTCTTTGGGACATTGACAGCCCTTTTTGAATTGGCTATGCTTCACCCGAGGCGATGCCCTTCCCTAGGCAGTCTGGCCCGTTGTTCGGCCACATTCTCTAAGTTCAAAGATTTTTTACTAGCGCATACAGGTAGCGGAGGTGATCATGGCTTCGGCTGATTTCGTCCATTTACACGGTCACAGCGAATACAGTCTGCTCGATGGAGCGTGCCGGGTCGGCGAGATGGCCGAGTTGGCGGCCGAGCAGGGCATGCCGGCCTTGGCTATCACAGATCACGGCAACCTCTTCGGCGTCATTGAGCACTACAAGGCCTGCCAAGACGCCGGCATTAAGCCCATCATCGGCTGCGAAGTTTATGTGGCG
>JAJDYK010000358.1 GCA_022825185.1 Candidatus Latescibacterota bacterium
ACTACGTCAGCGTCAGGGAACTCAACCGCATCAAGGCCCGCATCGGCGGTATCGGCCCGCTGATGGTCGTCATTACCAGCGACGACTTGGACGCGGCCGTTTCTTTCATGCAGGTCTTGGCCGATTCGCTCGAACACAGCCCGTTGATCAGCTCGGTGAGCCGCTTCGACAGCAAAAAGGATCTGCTCGAAAAAAACCAACTCCTCTACATGGACTTAGAGGACCTACAAGAGATCAACCGCCGCCTCGACGAGCACATAGAGTTGCAAAAGCTCAAGCAGTCGCCGCTCTACTTTGCCTTGGACGACGAGGAAGAGCAGGTGCTCGATTTTGCGGATATCGAGGCCAAATATCAGCAGGATGGCGCGGTGGTCCTAGAGCAATACCGCCAGTACGTTCTCACGCAAGAGGGCAACGGCTTTATCCTCCGGCTTTATCCGGCCGGTCTCACTACGGATGTCGCCTTCTCGCAGGACCTGATCGACCATATTGACCAGACCATTGCCGCCATCGGCCCGGAGCGCTTCCATCCCAGCATCGAATGCGTGTACAAGGGCAGTTTCCAAAACAGCGCCAACCAATTCACGATTATTATACAAGACCTCAAGTCAACGGCCCTGTACAGCATTGTCGGCGTGCTGCTGCTCATCACCCTGTTCTTCCGCCAAGTAGTTGGCTCGCTCTTCATCACCTTGCCGTTGATGATGAGCCTGACCTGGACTTTTGGCGTCACCTACTTGGCCATCGGCAGCCTCAACATGATCACCGTGGGGCTGTTCGCCATTCTCTTTGGGCTGGGCATTGACTTTGGCATCCACATCTTCGCCCGCTACCGCGAGGCCCACCGCCGAGGCATGGACATCGAACAGGCCCTGACCGTGACCGTCCGGTACACGGGCAAGGCCCTGGCGACGACGGCGGTCACTACCTCGATCGCCTTCTATTCGCTGCTGTTGACGGATTTTAAGGGGTTCTCGGAGTTCGGCTTTATCGTCGGCACCGGCATTCTGTTCTCGCTGGTGGCCATGGTCGCGATATGCCCGGCCTTCATCGTCCTCGCCGAGCGCCTGCGCTTGGTTATCCCGATCCGCAAGCGCAGTGTCCTGTGGCGCACAGGTCGCTATCCAAAGCCTTGGGCCACCCTGCTGATAGGCACAGTGATCACCGGGTACTCGCTGTACCACCTCGGAGATTTGGAATTTGAATACGACTTCAGCAAGCTCAAGCCTGCGCCGCCGCCCAATATGAACAAGGGGAGTCTGCCCCAGAGCCTGAAGGAAGGCCGCTCGCCGGCCATCGTCTTGACCGAAAGCTACGACGAGACCATGGAAGTAGTTCGCACGGTCGAGGCGATCAAGGCTGCCAACGGCGACTCCTCCACGGTCCTCAGCGTCAAGAGCGTGTACTCGGCGCTGCCGCAAGATCAAGACGCCAAACTGGCGCTCATCGCCGACATCCGCACTTTGCTCGATCGCGAAGAGGGTCTTTTCAGCGAAAGCGAGCGGGCTAAACTGGACTCGCTGCGCCCGTACCTCGACGTGGAGAAGCTCACGCTGTACGACCTGCCCGCGGACTTGACCAACGAGTTCAAGGACAAGGAGGGCAACATCCTCAACTTCGTGGCGATCAATGCCGCGGTCGAGCTCAAGGACGGGAAAGACGCCATCCGCTTTGCCGAGGAAATCAGCCACATTGAAACGCCGGCGGGCAAGACCTACATAGCCTCTAGCTCTCACATCATCGTCGCCGAGATGCTCAAGGTCATGCTCGAAGATAGTTCTCTCGCCGTGATTCTCACGCTCGCGGTAGTAGCGGTGGTGCTGCTCATCGACCTGCGGAGTTTTGTCGATACTCTGTTGGTGCTCACGCCGCTTTTGAACGCCTTGGTGTGGGTTGTGGGCTTCATGTATGCGTTTGACATCAAGCTCAATCTCTACAACATGGTCGCTTTTCCGACGATCATTGGCATGGGAGTTGACAACAGCGTGCACATCTTCCACCGCTATCAGGAAGTCGGCCGCGGCTCGCTACGCTTAGTGTTGCGCACGACTGGGGTCGCGTTGTTGGGTACGTCGCTGACGACGATGGTCGGCTTCTCGGGATTGGTGCCGGCCATCCACCCGGCGCTCACGTCGATTGGCGTGCTCTCGCTGGTGGGCTTGGGGTCCTGTTTTATCACGTCTGTCACGCTGCTGCCAGCCCTGCTGCAAATCCGCGAGCGCCGTGCTGAGAAGCTCTAGCTTTGGCAGCCATGAGCGTCGGCATTGTGGGAGCCTTCGGCTTGGCCGCGGCCACGGCTTTAAATTCGGCGGTTCCATTGGCCCGGTTATAGCCGACGCTCTGGAGTACCGCAAGAATCCACTGGGCGATTTGTTCCGGCTTGGCCAGCGCTTTGATGATCCGTTGGATCCCTCTGGAAATTGAGCGTGGACTCCTTAGAAATCGATCCGACGCAAGGCCGGGTCCGCTTTTCTCAATGAGGGTTTTAACTATATTGAAATGGAGGTTGAGGCAAAAAATGGAGCGAGAGACGGGACTCGAACCCGCGACAACCACGTTGGCAACGTGGAGCTCTACCAACTGAGCTACTCTCGCTCGAAAATCACGCGAAATGGATCGCTATGGAAGGAAAAAATATAACCATGCCCCGAATAAGCGTCAAGGTGCGCCAAGCTCTGCTATTTCTCTCCGCGGCCCTCTTGGGAGTGGCCTGTGAACAGGGGCCGCCCGAGGAGTCGCCGGCTTGGCCTCCCAAGGCGCGTTGGCACAATAATCAGGGCGTGGTCTATATGGATCAACACAACTACACGCGCGGTCGAGAGGAGTTTGCCCGCGCCCTCGACTTGGCCCCGAACTACGCGAGCGCGCAGGCCAATTTAGGCATTTCGTACTACGCCCTCGGCAAGTACGACAGCGCCGCCACGGCCCTGCAAGCCGCTATTGCCATTGACCCCGATCTCCTCCACGCCAACTACGCGCTGGGCCTGATCTACAATGCTCAAGGCCGGGAGCACGACAAGGCGCTCGCCGCCCTGCAAAAGGTTGCCGACGTTGACCGCGACGACCCCCACGTGCGCTACTACATGGGGCAAATGCGGGCCAAGCTAAACGAGGGCGAGGCCGCCATCGCCGACTTCAAGGAGGCCATTCGCCTCGATCCCTACAACGTGTCGGCATACTATGGACTGGCCAATCTCTATCGGCGGCTCGGGCGCGAGGAAGAGTGGAAAAGCACCTTGGAGCACTTCAATCAGCTCAGCCAAGCTGGGCACCAAGGCGTCTCTTCGTCCTATCAAGGACAGGGCAAATACGCCGAGGCCGTGGCCGACGCTGGTGGCGGCGATCCGAGTCAGGACGACGTGGCCGGGCCTTTTGCCTTTGCGGCGGCTGGTCCGGCGACTGGCTCGGTGCGCTTTGCCGCTTTGGGCGACTTTGACGCGGATGGCCGGCCGGATGTCTTGGCCGGGGCCGAAGGCTTGCACGTGTACGCTGGCGGCACAGGGGAAATGCTCGCTGCTCCGACGCTTCCCGATGGCTTTGGGGCGACTGGTGCGATCTCCGGCGATCTCGACAACGACGGGGCCGCCGATTTGGTGCTCAGCGGCGCAGGCGGGACTCTGCTCTATCGAGCGGCTAACGGTGAATGGGCTGACGGAGAAGACTTGTCCGCGGCTTCGACTGGTGTTGCGCTGGGCGATGCCGATCACGATGGCGACTTGGACCTGCTTGTACTCGGCCCGAGCGTCTCGCTGCTGGCCAATGATGGGGAGGCCCGCTTTGCTGCTACGGGTCAACCAGCCGATCCGGTCGCGGCGGATCGGGCTGCATTCTCCGACCTAGACAACGACCGCGACGTGGATATAGTCCTGCTTTCGGCCGAGGGCCTGCAAGTGCAAACCAACAATCGCGACGGCACGTTCTCGGAAGTCGCTGACGCCTTGGGTTTGGGTGCCGTGCAGGGCGCGGGCTTGGCCGTCGAGGATTTCAACCAAGACGGCTATATGGACTTGGCGATCGCGGCTAGTGGTGCCGTAGAAACGCATATCAACCAGGCCGGTCGTGCCTTCGTTCGGGCCGAGGCAACGGCGGCGTCCGGTGGGCGGGTGCTGCTTGCCGCCGACTTCGACAATGACGGCGACCTTGACTTATTGGCCTGTGAGGACGAGCGGCTGCAACCGCTGGCGTACGGCGGTGGTCAGTTCCAGCCGCAATCCCCGATTGACGAGCCGGGTGGGGCTGCGGTCGTGGCCGATTTCAACGGCGATGGTCGCGTGGATATTTGGATCGGTGGGCGGGTGCTGCACAACCAAAGCGAAGGGGGGCACTGGATCGAGATTGCCGCCCAAGGGCTTAACAGCAACCGCGACGGCGTGGGGGCCAAGGTGGAGGTGAAAACCACCCATCGCCTCCAGAAGCGCGAGATTCGCAGCGAGGGATACGCGGGCGTGCTCCACTTTGGCTTGGCGCAGAGCGATTCGGTCGAATTCATCCGCATCCTCTGGCCCGGCGGCGTGCGCCAGACCGAGTTGGCCACTGGAGCCGGACAGCGGCTGGAACTGACGGAACTCGACCGCAAGGGGACCTCGTGCCCCATCCTCTACGCTTGGGACGGCGAGCGCTACCGCTTTGTCACCGACATTTTAGGGGGAGCCATTATTGGCTATTTGACCGCTCCGGGTCAGTACTACCAGCCCGACACTGACGAGTACGTTCGGTTGGGGCCGCTGGTTCCCAAAGACGGCCATTATGTCTTGCAATTGACTAACCAGCTAGAGGAAATCATTTACGTCGATGCTCTCGAACTAGTGGCCGTTGATCATCCGCCTGAATTCGATATCTATCCCAACGAACGCCTGCTTTCCCAGCCTCCTTACCCGGAGTTCAAACTCTATCCTCTGCGCAATCTGCGCCCACCGGTAGCAGCCAAAGACCACCGGGGACTGGACGTGTTGGCCACGCTGCAAGAGATCGACGACGAGTGGTACGATGGGTTCGGTCGGCTCGACATACACGGCTATGCCGAAGACTATGCGCTAGAGCTGAATTTGGGCGACCTGTCCGAATTTGCCCATCCGGTCTTGCTTGGTTACGGGTGGGTCGATTACGCGCATTCGACCTCGAATTGGAGCGCCGCGCAGCGCGGCCTGTCGCTGTATCCGCCCCGTCTGTCCGTAGCTGATGGCGAGGGGGGATGGATCGAAGTCAGCGCAGATATGGGGTGCCCGGCGGGCCTGCCCAAACACGCGCTCTTCGACTTGGCGGGCCTGTTCCCGTCTGACGACTACCGGCTGCGGATCGAGACCAACACTGCGCTCTACTGGGATCAATTGCTGGTGGGCGACGCTGCGGACGTTCCGCTTGTGGTCCACCGGCTGCAACCGGCACAAAGCGATCTCCACTGGCGCGGCTACCCGGCCCACACGGCTATCAAGGGGACTTTTGCCTTCCGCTATCACTACGATCAATTGGCGTTGGAAGCGCCTTGGGGCACCCACGCCGGAGCCTTCACCCGCTTCGGTCCGGTGGAGGAGCTGGTCGAGGACATTGACGACCGCTTTGTCATCATGTTCCACGGCGACGAGCTGACCGTTGAATTCGCCGCCTTGCCGCCGCCTGCGGATGGTCTGGTGCGCTCGTTTCTGCTGTACGCCGATGGCTTTGGCAAGGACATGGACCTGCACTCGGCGCACTCGCTAACGGTCGGGCCGCTGCCCTTTCACGGCATGACCGGCTACCCGTACCCAGCGAGCGAGCACTACCCGCAAACTAGCGCGCACCTAGAGTACTTGCAGGAATACAACACGCGCTGGGTCAAGGGCTACTATGAATAGCGAGCTTCTGAGCAGGGCAATAGAAGAGGCGAAACGCGCGATTCGTCTCCTACTGCTCTATTTTAATAAAGAGCGTCTAGGCAGGGTGATAGAAGGGGTAAAAGGTGCGATTACGCTCTCACTGCTCAAGAGGCTGCTACTCTACACCGCTTGCTTCCTCGCCTTGTACGCCGTTGTCGGCGTGAGTGCCTATCTGATCTTCAACGACAACTTGCCCGACATCGACGGTTGGAGCTTCCGGCCCAAACGGGTCACCAATGTGTATTCGGCCGATGGCCGCCACTTGCAGGATTTCCTTGAAGAAAACCGCGAAATCCTCACTTATGAGGAAATCCCCACATCCATGCAGGCCGCCCTCCTCGCGGCTGAAGACCGGCGCTTCTTCTCGCATTGGGGGATTGATATCTATCGCATTCCCGGGGCGCTGTTGGCCAACCTCAAGGACCGACGCCTCGTCGGCCAAGGGGCCAGCACGCTTACCCAACAGCTCGCCCGCAGTATCTTCGCCGAAGTTGGCACTCAGCGCAGCAGTGCTTCCTTTGCCGATGCGGCGGCCACGTACGCGCGCAAGGTCCGCGAACAGATCACCGCTGTTTTAATTGAGCGCCTGTACACTAAGTCCGAGATAATGACTATGTACCTCAATACAGTCTATTTCGGCCACGGTGCCTACGGGATTAAGTCGGCGGCGCGCCTGTATTTTGACCGCGAAGTCGATCAGCTCGCGCTCGAAGAGAATGCCTTGCTCGTTGGGCTGCTGCCGAGGCCTAATAGTTATAGCCCTCTGCGCCATCCCGAACGGGCCCGCAAGCAACGCAATCTGGTGCTGTACAGCATGGCCGACAACGGTGCGATTACTTCCGCCGAGCGCGATTCCCTACGCAACGAACCCATCGACGTCCGCAGGGGCAACCACGAGGAGACGTATGGCATAGCCCCGTACTTTGTCGAGCACGTCCGTCAACAAATGCAGCGCGAGTTTGGCATGGCAACCTATCGCGAGGGCTTTGTGGTCCACACTACGCTCGACTCGCGCTTGCAGCAGATCGCCGAAAAGCACTTTGATACTGAAATAAGCAAGGTGCAGAAAAAGGTGGATCAGTACCTAAAAGACGTAGGCGCGTCCCAGAGTGCGCGCGACTCGGCCTTAGTACAAGCTGCCTTTGTGGCTATGGATCCGGCCACCGGCCACATCTTGGCCATGATTGGGGGCCGCGACTTCAGCCGCAGCAAATTCAATCGCTCCACCCAAGCCAAACGGCAGCCTGGGTCCGCGTTCAAGCCCTTCGTGTACACGGCTGCCATCGACAACAATCGCTTTGCGGTAGATGTGCTCGACGACAATGCCTTTACGCTGTGGGACCACAGACGCGAACAATTTTGGGACCCCGAGAACTACGACAAGAAGTTCAAGGGGCCGATGACGCTGCGCGAAGGGCTGAAACAGTCGCGCAACCTCATCTCCATTAAGTTGGCCGACGAACTCGGCCCGTCTCTGATTCGGAGCTATGCCCGCAACATGGGCATATCCACGCCCATCCAAGCCATCCCCTCAATCGGCGTCGGCACCAGTGAGGTGCTACTCCTCGATTTGGTGGCGGCATACGCGGTCTTCCCCAATAAGGGAATACACGTCGAGCCAATGTCCATCAGCCGCTTGGAACGCAAGGATGGAGACGTTTTTTTTACGCGGGAAAGCGGTCGCAAGCAGGAGGTTCTGCGACCGGCCGTGGCCGTAGTTATCACGGATATGCTGCGCTCGGCCATCGATGAAGTCGGCGGCACCGGACGCCGCATCCGCACGACACACGACTTTCGGACCCAAGCAGCCGGTAAAACCGGCACGACCAACGACTACACGGATGCGTGGTTCATCGGCTTTACGCCCAATCTCGTAGCTGGGGTTTGGGTCGGGCTAGACGACCCCAGCCTCCGTCTCTGGCCGAGGCAGGCCGGCTCTGTGGCAGCCCTGCCTTTGTGGGCGGAGTTTATGAGGGAGGTGTATGCGAGCGTGGAGCCTTATCGCAGCTTGAGAAACCGCGGGTTTGAGTACCCAGAAAACCTCGTCGTGCGCCACGCGGTCTGCAACGACTCCTACAAGATCGCCACCCGCTTTTGTCCCGATCAGCGAGAGGAACTTTTCATCGCTGGCGGAGTCCTGCCGAGCACGTGCCCTCTACATGGGCGGCCCCAAGAGCAGGCCCCGAGACGCATCCAGAGGTTTTGAAGATTACAAAACGAAGAAGATGTAGAATAGCCCGCCGAGAATGCCGGTCGATAGGCCGCGCACGATGGCTTTGTTTTCTGGTTTGAGTACCGTTTGTTCGACCATGTCGCCCCCGCCTAAGACCTCGCTCAACCCCTTAGACACCATGTCCTCGCTATAGGCTTGGACGCGGCGGTCCCAGCGCACGATGCGGTCGGCGGCTGTTTCTATTCTGAGAAAGAGGTCGCCATACGCCTCGCGCCGTTGTTCGTTGCCCCAGAGAAGTAGCCGCCGGGGTGCTGGCGAGTACACCACGCGCGCCCTGACCAGCCGATAGTAAATCACGTCGGCTGGTGCGTCTTCCGGCTGGCGCACCAGCACCTGATAGCCTCGCTGCTGCAAGGTCTTGATCAGGGCGTCCTCAACTACCCAATTGGCCTCGTTCTTTTCGTCTTCGGCTTGGAGGAAAAGCCGCGTACCCGAAGATAGGGGAAGGGCATCCATTTGGTGGTCTAGGGCGCGGACAAAGGCTTGATTGATCAATTGCAAGTCCGTGGGCGTTTGCTGTGCGCCGCCTGGGGCTTGGGCCGTTCCTGGCCATACCACGCGCACCGTGTTCGCGCCGCGCAGAGGAATAAAGTGATCCCGCCCTACGGGCTTACAGGCACTCTGCCAAGTAAAAGGCCCTGGGCGCTGGGGTACAGCCTCGAGCGTCACCCGAATCGCTGCGCCCGCGTCCAAGCTATCCAAGCCGCTCACCAGCAGGCTCGGTGCAGCTTCCTCATCGCTTTGTGCGAGTGCTGCGCCCGGCGGCCCTTCCACCAAGGAGACATCCGAGAACGCCGGCGCAACTTGCAGGCGCAGGGCCGCGAGGGCGATGGGGTCGGCGCTCTCGTTGCGCCATATACAGGTGATTGGCCCGCGCTTGCCCACCTCCATAAACCCAGCTTCCACCGCCATCATAAATCCAGGCTCCAAGGCCATCACGGGCAGCGGGTCCACCTGCAAGTGCTGGGTCGTCAATTCTACGGGGCTCTGACCGGAGACCCGCGCAGTGACCGCCAATGGTAGGGGGCCGAGGTGGGCCGGAGCCACTTGTACCGTCCAAGAGAGCGTATCGGCCTGCCCAGGGGCCAAGCTACCCTCCCAGCGCTGTGGGGCGTCGCCCTCCGGCCAGTTCAGTTCCGGCGGCCAGTTCCAGTTCAGTTCTTCTAAGGGTGGTGCCGATGCATCGTCAAAGCGCACAATCGCGCGCAAGTCAAAGCGTTCGCCCTGATAAACCTGCTGTGGCTCAATGGACCACGAAATGGCGGGCGGCGGGCGCACCGCTAGGTCGAATTCGATCTGGTGGGCCGGAGCACCCTGTGGGTCGAGCGAGGAGTGAATTGCTGCGGACCAGTCGATTGTTCCCAACTCAGCGGCGA
>JAJDYK010000150.1 GCA_022825185.1 Candidatus Latescibacterota bacterium
CTAGGTACCGGACAGCAGCCTCGGTCGCCTTGATCGGGTCGCGCCGCTCGTCGATCCAATGGTCAATCTTGAGGTTCTCCTCAACGGCAGTCTTCTTCATAAACTGCCACAACCCCACCGCTCGCGACCGCGAATAGGCCCTTGGATTGAGACCACTTTCGATAACCGCTAGGTAGAAAAGGTCCCTGGGCATCCCTTCGCGCTGGAGAATATCGGTGATCAGCGTGCGATAGCGCCCGGCGCGCTGCAACCAAATGGCAAAGGTCTTGCGACCTCGCGTCTGAAAGAAGTGGAGACTGGCGACGACGCGATCATTGGCGTCTATGGGCATGTCGCAACGGCGACCGAGCCGATGGATGAGGGCCAACGGTTCGGCGTCGGCTGGCAGGGTCTCGATTTTTTCTTTGGATAGTCCTTCGAGCAGAAGGGGTAAATGACTGTCGGGGGGAAGGTGCTCCAAGTGCGGCAACAAGCTGAGGTATGCCTGCTCAATATCCAAACCGAGGCGCGTGGCCTGCGTGGTATCGACCAGCGCGTCGTGCTCGTCGAGGCTGGCGAGAATGCCGATGGCCGCGTCGAGGGCCGCTTGCGCCCGTTGAGTCTGACCGAGAGCGTGGCTTTCGATCGCGAACAGCAAGTACCAGCGAACAGCGCGTAGGTCGGCCGTATCTGGCGGTGGATCCTCAACAGACACGACAGGGACGGCCCCATCGTCGAAGACCATCGGTCCGGTGCTTTTGCCATGGGCACAGGCCATGAGCAGCAATGCGATGACACAGCAGCACAAGCGCATGGCGCGTTACTCCTCTTGCGAGACGAGGATCTGAGAGCGGACCTTGAGGGCGTTGGGGTAATACCTTCCGATTCGTTCGGCCGCGGCCTGGGCTTGCGCCTCGGTGCGATAGTTGCCGACTTCGATCTTGTAATAAGGCCCCTTAAGGGTCACGTTGATGTCTTCGCGCTTCAGGCGCTTTTTGGCCTCTTCCGCGAGGTGGATGGCCTTGTCGTGATCGTGCGATAGGAACTGGTCAATCAGCACCCGCCAGCCAGTGATACTCACCATCTCGGGCGCGGCCTCGGCTGGAACGGAGTCGGGCACCGCGCTCGCCGTCGCCGGGACCTCGACGACATAGGCATCGGCATAGTCCGGGCCAAGTGCGGCGATCTGTTCCTTGAGGGCCTCGGCCTCGGCGCGGGTAGCGTATTGGCCAGCTTGCAATACCGAGTGCGCGTTGCGGGCCACTAGATAAACCTCCACGCCGAGCGAGCGCGCTAGTTCGGCGCGGCGCTGGCGGGCCGTGGCTTCGTTACTCAAGGCCACTAGCTGGAGGCGATAGACCAAAGCGCTCGCTGTTGGAGCGTTCCCTTGCACGGGAGCCGTCGGCTCCGTTGGGGTTTGAGCCTGATCGCGGTTTTCGCGTTGAACCGGCTCAATTAGCAAACCTTCGTCGAGGGTGCGCGGATCGAATTCTTCGCGACTGGTGGGCGCGGCATCGCCCGAATCGCTGCGCCAGCGCGGTGCGCTCGAGCAGTGGGCCGTGCCGAGTAGGGCCAGCAAGAGGAGGAAGGAGTGCGTTCTCATGGCTCGCTCCAAGCGCGCAGGGCGGGTTCGTACGGAGCACGGGCGACACCCTTTTCCGAAATAATCGCCGATACCAAGTCGCAGGGCGTGACGTCAAAGGCCGGATTGTAAATCGGCACCGCGTCCGGGGCCGTGGGCTTGCCCATGCCTTGGCGTACCTCGGCTGCGTCGCGCTTTTCAATGGGGATTTCTGCACCCGAGGCCAAGGCCATGTCGAGGGTCGAGACCGGCGCGGCCACGTAGAAAGGCACGTCGTGTTCGCGAGCGAGAATAGCCAGCCCATAGGTGCCGATTTTGTTGGCCACATCGCCATTTTTGGCGATGCGGTCAGCACCCACGATACAGCAGTCAATCGCCTCATTGCGCAGCACGACCGCAGCCGCATTGTCGCAGATGACCTTGACGTCGATACCGCTCTGCATCAGCTCCCACGCAGTCAGCCGCGATCCCTGGAGCAACGGGCGAGTTTCGTCGGCAAATACGGCGACTTTCTTACCGGTCTCTTGGGCCGCATAGACGACGCCCAAGGCCGTGCCGTAGTCGGCCGTAGCCAAGCCGCCGGCGTTGCAGTGGGTGACGACTTGGCTACCATCGCGCAGGAGCGCCGCGCCATGGGCACCGATCTGGCGGCAGATTCGGCGGTCTTCCTCAAAAAGGCGGTGAGCAGCCGCTAACAGGGCGTCGCAGATAGCGTGGTTGTCGCGGCTCTGATTCGCCACCAACACCTCCTGCATCTGATCCAAGGCCCAGAACAGGTTGACTGCGGTAGGCCGGGTGCGGGCGAGGCGAGCAATGGCCGCTTCCACGCGGCGACAAAAAGCCTCGGGAGCACAATCAACCGCGGCGCGCGCACCCACCACCACGCCGTACGCAGCCGCCAAGCCAATGGCCGGGGCACCGCGCACCACCAGTTCTTCAATGGCGCGGGCGATGACCTCGACATCGCGGTAGGTTGTATACACCAGTTCCTCGGGCAAGCGAGTCTGGTCGAGCAGGATCAGCGCGTCATCCTGCCATTTGAGCGTTTGCATCGGCATTAGAAAGTCGAAAATTCAAAGGGGGTTTCTGCGGCTTCCTCGGGCGCACCCCCATCGGGGAAATCCGTGCGCTCGGCGTCGCCCCACAGCCTCTCTAGGGCGTAAAAGTCGCGCGCTTCCTCGCGAAAGATGTGGACGACAAAATCGACGTAATCTAGCAGTACCCAGCGCCGCGTATCTGTACCTTCGATGTGCCAAGGCTTTTCCCCTATCTCGGCGAGTTGATCCTGCACTTCGTCGGCGAGGCTGCGGATGTGCTGTTCAGAAGTACCCGTACAGAGCAGGAAGTAGTCGCAGGTGTCGGTGATGTCCCGCAGGTCCAGCAAGGTTATTGCGAGGGCCTTTCTATCTTGTAAAATTTCTACGACGCGGGCGAGGCGCGGCTCTTGTCTCATGGGCATTTTCTCGCAAGGTTACTTAACTGGGTCGAGTAGGCCGATGCGGCGATAGTCGTGCCCGATGATAATCGAGACGCTCGCCAAGCTGAACTGATCTTCCTTCTGCTGGCGAATAAAATGGGGTATCCCCAAAACATTCGCCACTTGTTTGGCTCGTTCGATATCGCCGTCCAAAGCGACGACGAGCGTGTGCAGGTAATTGAAACTGGGTGCATTGCCTTCGTGAATCACATCTAGCCCGAGGGCGCGTGCCTTTTTGCGGAGGCGGGCGGCGATTTGGGGTTCACCTCCGCCGTTGAGAATTTCGACCCGAATGGGGCTGATCTGGGGAGCAGTTTCCGACTTGGCAACTTCCTGCTGAAGCGCCGGCTCGGGGGCAGTATCAGAGCGCGGCCAGAAAGCCGTCTTGAGGAGAAGGGCTATAGCCACCGTGGCCAGCCCCCATAAAATTAGCTCTTGTAGGTTGGGGTTTCCTCGCTCCATCGCTCCAACGTCATTAAATGAATAAAAAACGACAAGTTACGTCAAGCAAACAAAGGAAGAAACATGGATCTCCTGCGCGAAGAAACCTTTGCCCATCACTTCTCTACGGCTGATTTTCTCACCGCCTGTCACCAAGCATTTGAGTGCTACGGCGCGGGGGTCATCGACAATCCGCCGCGCACCGAGTCCATCGAAAAGCGCGGGGCACTCGACTACTTTCGCTTGGACATGCCAGCCGAATGGCCGGGAAAATTCCGTGCGCGAAAGATCATCGAAGAGTTCTCCGACGTGGCGAGCGGGAGGCTAGCCAAGCGGGAGGCGTACATCGCATTCGAAGATCTGCAACAGGGCCGAGCGTGGCGGCTAGAGGCCGGGCGCATCACCGACTGGCGCACCGGCGCGGCGGGCGCGCTGGGTCTTCAATATATAGCGGGCGAGTCCATCAAGCGAGTTGCCATTTTAGGGACCGGTCGGATTGCGCGGACCTTGGCCCTATCCTGCGATTCGCTCTTTGATTTAGCGGAGATTGCCTGCACGAGTCGCCGGGAGGCAAACCGGACAGCGTTTGCCAAAGCGGTCGAGCCAGACCTGCGCGCCAGCCTGCGGATGGCAGCATCGCTAGAGGCGTGTATAGCCAGTGCCGACGCCGTGCTGACAGCAGTGCCGACGCCGCAGCCCATTTTGACCTCGGCGATGCTGGCCGAGGTTCCCTATCTCGCGGTCCTCGCCGGAGACAGTCGCACGCGCCAGCTCGCGCCGGAAGTGCTCTACGAGCGCACAGTGGTAGTCGATGTGCTCGCCCAAGCCCAGAAGTCCGGGGAGTTTCGCTTTGCGGCCGAGCAGGGCCAAGCTGCGCAGATCGCCTTGGCACGCAATGCCGAAGGCGCGGTACTGGATATCGGCGACGCCGCCTGCGGGCGACTTGGCACCATAGCGCCGAGCGCGGTCTATCTGACGGGCATGGGAGCGCAGGACTTGTGCGCAGCGGCCATGGTGTACCGCCGCCTGCTCACTTGAACAACCCCGAGTACTTAAAGGTCATAATGTAGTCCTGCGAACCTTTCTGCTTGGCTTGGGGTCGGCTGTCGTAAATGTCCCAGCCAAAGCCGAAGAGGAACTGATCCTTGTAAAAGGAAACGGCCACGCCCAGCGAAATAGCCAGTGAGTTTCCAGTCGAAAGGGCTTCGAGGACATTGCCTATAGCGGTGAAATGGATGCCGGAAATCGACGGGCTATCCACGTTGTGCCAGCCAGCAAAGGCCAACCCAGGCAAGCCAATCAGGCGCTCGGTTTCGCCTGGAAACGTGCTATCGGCCTCGGTATAAGCGCGCCCGGGACGAATCGTCAAGAAGGAAACCAGCGGCTTGGCCTCAAATTCCCACTTCCAACCCCCGGCTTCCAAAAGCTGCGCAACGCTCTGCGGCGGAGCACCCGGATAGCTGTGGGTAGTGATTTTGAGCCGCACGCGGCGATTGTCTTCTTCCGACAATCGCAAGTTGAGATCTTCGGCTAGGACGCGCCCGCCGCTCGACTCGTAGATGGCAACCTTCTGCTTTTGGGTACTGTTTTTGCTTTTGGGGGCGTAGTTTTCGTCGAGCCGGGTCCACTCAACTACCATCTCGCGACCGATTAGCGCCTGCCGCAGCGAGTCGGGAATCGCAAAGGCCACATCCACTTTGGTGTCGTCTCTTTGCACCACTGGAGTATTGTCCCAACCGACGGCCAAAGGCTGGGTCTGCTCGCCGTGCGAGACCAAAACCTCGACAATCTGCGCCAAGTCGATGTCTGCAAGCACCCCATGTCCCTTGTATTCAAGCGGACGGGCGCGGTCCTTGACGTCGTTACTGACCAATAAAACGCGCCCCCGGCGGTCGCCCAAGGCATTAGGCGTAAAAAAGAGCGTGAGGCGTGCGGACTCGCCCGGGGCCAGCGCGAATTGCGCCGGCGCAACGTGGGCCTCCTTGCTTTGGGGATGTGCCTCGACTTGCAGCACCGTATCGCCGACATTGGTGGCCACGAAGGTCCTTTCCGCCTGTTCCCCCAAAACCACGTAGCCAAAATCGACGACACCCGCCGGATTCAACTCGATTTCCGCGGCCACTCCGTTGCCCTTGAGCAAGATGTCGAGCGCCATGATCTCATTCGCGCCCAAGCCGTCCAAGCGCAAAGTCCCCGAAATCGCTCCACGCGCCGACGGGCTGAAGGACACGTGCAGCGGCAGGGTGCGCTGGCTGTGGGCCGGCAGCAGAAACTTGCTGTCGGCGTCGATTGAGGTGTGGGCGGTAAATTCGCTACTCGTCGAGCGAAGCTGGTGAATCTCAAAGTCGGCGTTGCCCACATTGGCTATTTCGATGACTCGGCTGCTGCTCTCGCCAACGGCGACTCGACCGAAATCCACGGTCTCCGGGCTAAGGGCGAAAAACTGGCCTACACCCTGCAAGCGCACGGTCCGGCGTTCGGCTTCGGCCTCAACGTGGAGGATGGCTTGGCGCGGACCGGCTTCCTTGGGCGAGAACCTCAGCGCCACTGGAGCGCTTGCTTTAGGCTGAACGAGGACCGAGTGCTGTTCAAGACCAAATTCAGCACCCTCGTCCGCTGCCACGGCAACCTCCGTCACGCTTGGCTGGCCACCCCTGTTCCACAACAGCAAATGGCCGTGCGCGGTCCCACCGATGGGCACGCTGCCGAAATCAATGTCGCCATTGATAATCTCGATGCGCGGCGGGCTGATCTGACCGCGACCTGCGAGGGGAATGGCCACTTCGGCGGCTTGTGGATCGCTAGTGGACAGACGCAGGACGCCGCTTCGCTCCCCTTCGCTCTGCGGCACAAACGCCGCACTCAGGTCGAGCCGCCCCTCGGGAGCAATGATCTCTGACGAGTCCACGACCCCGAGAGTAAATGCTGCGCCCTCAATGGCGACATTTTCAACGTACAGTTCGGCTTGGCCCTGATTGAGGACGGTCACGCGGCGCGTTAGGCGCTGGCCCACTTCAACGGAGCCAAAGTCGAGCCCCACTTGCGGAAGGGGCGAAAAGGCTGCTCGCGCCACTGTACCACTGCCCCGTAGGGGAATGGACCAGATCCCAAAATCGGACGCAACGACGAACTCCGTCGCGACCGACCCCGCGCGCGTCGGAGCGAACGCAATGTCGATCCGCGTTTCATCGCCGGGAGCGGGCCAAGGGCCAACGTCGCCCGCAACGCTAAAGGGACCCTGTAGGTCGGCAACTTTCATCCGCCCAGCCGTCACGGACACGGCACCGGTGTTTTTGACAATAACGGTCGCCGTCGCCATTTGCCCGACGGGCACCGCGCCAAAATCCAGCCCTTCAGTCGGCAAAAGTGCTAAGGTCGGAACGACGGCTACCGCTTGCAGCGGCACGGCCAAGTGCTCGTCTTTGAACAAGGCGGCTACCTGCAACGTCAGTTCGCCCGCATACTCTCCAGCCGCCGTGGCACTGAAGCGCACTTCGACGCTGCCGCTGCTTTTGCCGTCCAAGTACAGCGTATCCGGTGATGCACCAAAACCGGCACCGCTAATGCCGACGATCACTTCAAGCGCATCGTCTTGCAGATTTTCGACGGAAACGGACGCGCGCGCCTCGACACCAACTCCGACTACACCTAAATCGAGCGCATTCGAGTCAATGGCGAGGGATTGGGCGAACAGAACCGCTGGCAGGAGCAGGAGGGCGAGCAGCATAAAAAAAGAAGAGCGACCAACCCGCCAGAATACCGAATACAATGTTTGTCGAAGTTCCACGTCGTAGAGGAGTGGAAAACTTCCTCTGAGGTATTCTTCACGCCGATTCAGGTCGCTCTCTGTTAGCCGAAACATACGCTTA
>JAJDYK010000128.1 GCA_022825185.1 Candidatus Latescibacterota bacterium
CATACCCGTGCTGGCACTGCCGCGACGGTCAATCAGAGTCTCGTATTCGGCTGCGCCGGCTAGACCACCGAGCAGGCCACCGAGCTGTCCCGAGTCGAGAAAGGGATAGAGGTCGGGAGCCATCACCGCAGTGCAGCCAGCAACAAAGGTAAAGCCGTACTTCTCCTGCCCGTAGGGGATCCACCAGAACTCAATCGAATCCCCGGCTGCCAAATCTAAGACGAGGTCGAAATCGCGCAGCGAGCGCAAATTGCGAGTCAAGTCCAAGTCGCCAGTAGCCGCGCCCCATTGGTCTTGCGGGAAGGCACTGCGGAAGTCCTGCCCCATATTGAGAATGACGCTGAAATTGCCCGGCTTGTAGCCCATAAAGGCGTAATCCACCCCGTACTCCAAGTCAAATTCAGCCGCTATCTCCTCCAGCACCTGTTGGGCCAGCCCCGGCGCTTCGGGCCATAGGCAAATGGCCACCACCTTGAGATCGCGGCGGAAGGCGTGGTGCAAAATGGCGCGCGACATCGGCAGCATTTCAGGTGCTGTGCTAGCACCGTAAGAGAAGGAGACCAGCACAATATCCTCCGCGTCGAGTTTCTCAAACTGGTCATACGCAGCTTTTACTTCGTCCGTCGGCGTGATCGGTAGGGAAATTCCGGCCAGCAACGGCCCTGCCACGCTGAGAAACACTAGGGCAAAAATAATGCGGCGGTCGATAGCGAGCAGTTTGTGCATCACTCGGCTCCTCCGCCCAAATACGAGCGCTCAATCCCAAAAATGATCCGCAGCGAGGTAGCAATAGCACCCAGCGACACGCCGAGCAAGATGCCGCGCTTAGCCGCCAAGTTGGGCACGTTCAACAGCCAATCAGTTGCCATCGGGAAGAAGTCGGAAAGCTCTCTCCCAATGGGTACGCGGCCCAGCATGACGATGACCGCCGCGATCAGCAACAGCGCCGCCTCGGGCGTACGAGCGCGGAAAGTCCTATACGCCGCCGAGGCGATGAAGAAGGCTAAGATCGAAAACATGGTCGAGGCGCAAGGCACGTGAATATTGTCGAAGAGCCACTTATAGCCCCCGGCCTCAGCCTGCGCGGCGAAGGGACCTAAACCGTCGTTGTACACGACGAAGACCATCATAACCGCGAAGCTCAAAATGGCGATCAAGCTATAGGCCCAGCCGGCGACGCGCTGGCGAATCCGCTGCCAGTGCAGGTTGAGCAGGCTGTATAGCCCGAGCAAATAAGAAAACGCGAAAACGATCCGCACCCATAGCGCCATCTCTCGCTCCAAACTCTGCGCATCGCCGTGGGGTACGTAGTAACCGATAACGCCGAGCATACCGAAGGCAAAGGCAATGACCAGCGGTAGCGTTCGACTAAGAAAAATCATCGCGCCCTCCTAGGGGCTAAAAAAGTAAGTCAACTGCGGCCATCCGAAGGTCGCCAGCAGTGTGCCCAGCACCAGCACGGCCAGCAGGATGGCTTTGCCCCCGTCTTGACCTTTCAGGCTACCCAGCATCCTCGGCTCGCCCGATAGGTAAGCGCTGGCTGCGTAGAGCTCTTCGCCAAGCAAGGTGTAGTCGCAGGTGGTAACGAAAAAGGGAAGCTGGGTAAAGGCGTCCGTACCGGCGATCTGGATCGCCCCGGTCGTCGAACCCGTCTCGGCCAACAACAGCGACTCGGCGTAGAAATAACCCATCATAATATGAGCCGCCGGGCGATCGCGGGTCATGATGCCTTCGACCGCTGCCGCATAGCTAAACTGATCGGTACCGGCGATGAAGACGTGATCGGGATTGAAGGCATCGGGCCGTCCCGCCTCGACATACGAGGCTTTCATCGTCTCCTGACTCACAGATAGAACCACCGGGTCTGGGGCCACCACCCGCAGCGCGGTGTCGTATTCGGCTGTGCGCCGCGCAACCCGTCCCAAGATATTGACCGCGGCAATGGTCGAGATCGCATCCATGCCGCGCAGGCCGTGGATGAAAAGCACCGGCTTGCCCATCTCGGTCGCCCGCCCCAACGCCTCGTCGAGTGCCTCTAACCCGGCGATGCGGCGGATCTTGAGCTCGCGCCGCCGCGCAATCCCAATGTAGCCCATGATAAGCCCTGAGAACACGAGGCACAACACCAGATTGTTGACCTTGGAGTTATTGAAAAAATTGCCTCTGGACTCGGCGTTGACGATCACTTTGCCGCGAATCGCGCCCCCGGCTGATCGCACATCAATGTGGAAGTAATACGTCTTGCCGTCTTCTAGCGGCGTCTTGCCACCCGCGCCGGCGAATTCCTCGACATTGACATAGTGATGATTCTCCAGATCGGCCCCACGACCAAAGAGCGCCGGGGCCTCGGACATCAAATTCCCCGTAGCCGCAACCTCGGCCACGACGCGAAAAGGCCCGCTGGGCGAATCGGCGATGGCGACCTGATACCTCGCATTTTCGCTGATCTGGGGATCTCGCGGCCAAGTCAGCGTAATGCTGCCCCCGTCGTCGTTGGGCGTGTCAAAGGCTTGGACCTCAATCGGCGGTTCAGGCTGTGCCAGCAACTCGCCGAGTTCCTGTTCTTCGATCGGCGGCAGAGGATCTGCCAGCAAAGTGTCGATCCCCTGTTCCGCATTTTCCGCCGCGCTCGCCAACGGCCAAGCCAAAACCAACGCAGACAGCCAGTTTTTTGCTCTCATGCCTTTATCCCTCAATCAACTCCACATTCGCCCGTGGCACTACCGCCTGTTCCCCGTCTTCAAACTCCACGGCCAATACCCGCACCCGCGCCCCGGACTCCACCGCGCACAACTCGGTCGGCAAGTCACTGACGCGCCCAATTCGCCCAAAATAGGGCATCCGAATCACCCGCAACAAATCGCCCACCTGCAATCCTTCCGCGCCCGGCCGCACCTCTTCTTCCTCTTTGTCAGCGGCCGTGGGAACGATAATCTCCGGCCGCAACACGCCCGCGCGGATCTGCGTCGCACCGGCCATGGACGCATCCATGCCAGCGCACGCTTGCAGAATGTCAAAGGTCTTGCGGGCCATGGCGACGCGGCCGAAACCCTCGGTCGCTACCACGGTCAGGCCGATCTGCTCAGTCCCGGTGATGGCCACGCCCAAATCGCGGCCGAGCAAGTCGCGCAAGTCGCTGTCGCGCAGGCCGCCGCCGATCAACCCCACGGCACCTGCTTGCCGGGCCTGTTCCACGGTTTCCGCGCTAATCAGGCTGCCGACCACCACAATTTTACCCGCAACTTCCGGGTCCAGCGACTCGGCTGTGGCGTCTGGGGCATCAACCGCCAAGTGCAGCGCGCCCCAGCACTCGCCCCCTACGCCGAAAATGCCCTGGATATAAGCACCTCGCGCTGCGACGCGCACGCCCTCTTCGGCAAAGACTTCCTCTACTACCCCATCGACGTAAGCCAGCACTTCGACCGGCCTAGGAGCTTGCCGCAGTATCACCTGCCCCGTCACCGGCGAAATGCTCTCGACGGTGCCGCTGACCGGAGATTCAACCGTGGTCTTGAACCAACGAATAAACGGCTTGGTCTCGGCGAGCGGCTCGCCGGCTTCTACTCGGTCGCCCTCTTTTTTGAGCATGTAGCCAGCTAGCTCTTGCGGCGAGATACCCAAGCGGTTTACCAAGTTGAGGGTCGCCACATCGCCCGGCAGTTCGGTGCGGGCCACAACTTGGTCGCGGAGCACGGCTTGGCCCCGCTCAACGACAACTTCGCCTTTGAGGGGCAATCGCCGCTCTTTGTGGACGACTGCGTGTTGCGTCACGCGCAGTCCGGGGGTATAGGCGTGAGCCATGAGCTACTCGTATAGGTTTAACGCCTGCTGCCAGTCGCTTATCTGACGCCGACGGTCTTGGTCGGCCGCCATCTGAATGGGCCGGCCGCGACCGTCTAGCACTAGTCCCACAATCCCGCCGCGCACTCGCGCATTTAGGGCTTGCCCCGGGCCAGCCCCCACATCCCAACGCCGCGCTGGCTGAAGCGAGACTTCGACCTCCTCGCCGTCAGCCAAGGGCATCCACTGTAGCTGACCGACCTGCAACTCGCCGGTTTGACCCCCGCTAGGCAGGTCTATTTCGTATTGGAGACAGACCTCACCGTCCTTACCCTCGCCGACAGGGGCCACACAAGTGCCCAAGTAGATTAGACAATCGCGCTCAAAAACCTCGGTGGCGGCCCGCTCGTCAACAGTCGAAAGCACCCCCAAGTGAGGCATCATAAAAATGCTATCGACCGCCAAGCGGGTGACGCCTTCGGGCTGGAAGGCATCTATCAGCATGGCGCAACTCTGCTCGCGGCGGGGCGCATGCGAGAGCACTCCGCCGCTGCCGACTAGCATGTCCAGCGCCATCATCTCTACTAAACTCTCGCCGGTGGCCCCCTGCTCAAAGACATCGGCCAGTGTGCGCTTGCTCTGCACCCCCTTCAATCCCACTGCCAACGCCCGGTGCTGGTCAAAGGCCAAGCGCAGGGCCTCGCGGGCAATGGCTTGCTCGACTTGCAATTCCTGCATGAGCTGGGGGATGGTAGTAGGGCGGATCATCTTGTTCTTGATCCGGTCGCGGAGGTCGGCTTCCTCAATGTCGAAAGGAACCCAGCGCATGATTTGGTCGAGGCCGGCCTCGGCCAGCACGTTGGAGACGCTATAGGACATGCCTAAATTGGCACTAACCGTGCGGTTGAAAACGCCGTCGAAGACGCTGAACACATCGGTCGTCGCCCCACCGATATCCACGCCAACGACGTTGATCTCCTGCTGGCGGGCAATAGTCTGCATGATCTCGCCCACCGCGCCGGGCGTCGGCATAATCGGTGCGCTGGTCCAGTCCATCAGCTTGCGGTAGCCAGGAGCTTGCGCCATGACGTGTTCGAGGAAGAGATCGTGAATGACGTGCCGCGCTGGGTCCAGATTTTCCTCTTCGAGCACGGGGCGGATATTCTCAGTAACGGTCAGGTCCATCTTACCCCCCAGCGCCTTTTCGACCTCCTCGCGCGCATCCTCATTGCCCGCAAAAATAATCGGTAATTTAAAGCCCGCGCCAAAGCGGGGCTTGGGGTCGGCCGCGCTGATGAATTCGGCCAACTCGACCACGTGGCTGACAGTGCCGCCATCCGTGCCCCCCGACAGCAATACCATATCGGGGCGCAATTGGCGGATGCGCTCTATTTTTTCGTGCGGCAAGCGCCCGTCGTTGGCAGCGAGCGTATCCATGACGATCGCCCCGGCACCCAAGGCGCAGCGCTGTGCGCTCTCACCGGTCATCGCCAGCACCACGCCGGCCACTGCCATCTGCAACCCACCGCCCGCACTGCTCGTCGAGATGTAGATATCGACCCCGACATCGCCGTCAGCCGGTGTGATAATCCGCTCGCCATCGAGGATCTGCCGCCCGGAAAGCTCCTCGACCTCTTGAATGGCGTTGAGCACCCCCCGGGTAACGTCCTCAAAAGGAGCCTCAACCGTAGTTGGAGCCTCGCCGCGAAAGGTCTGGCGATACCCTTCGTCCTTTTTTTCGATCAAGATCGCCTTGGTCGTCGTACTGCCACAGTCCGTGGCGATAACTACGTTGAGGTCATCCATGCTTTTGGCTTTCGCACTGGGCAATGGCCTCCGCGAGTAGGTCTATAGATTGGCGTCGCTCCAACATGCGCGTAAATCGCTCGTACTCATCGCGCGAAAAAACCAGCGTGGCAAACGGGGCCAAAAAGGTCAGGGCTTGGCTGCCCAAAAAGTTGAGAGGGCGGCAAGCCTCCAACGCCATAGACGCAGCCGCTCCCATGCGGCGACGCACTATAAACTCGGCCAGCCGCTCGGCGAGCGCACGCTCTTCCTCAGACCAACCTGCCTCCGGGTCTTCGAGGGCAAAAGCGTGCCGCCACCGCGCCTTTAAGCTATCGACTTGGAACATGGCACCGGACGAAATGCGTCACTTCTTCGCGGTTTTGATCAAACCGCAAAAAGACGCCGCGAAAAGAATCCAACCGACCTGAACGGAGAGAGGGGCGCAAAAAAATGCCGTCTCGATGTTCGTCTGCTCGACGGAACTCCGCCCAAGAACGGCGTTGTTTAAGACCGAGGTGTTCGCTGCTGATCCCTGCGCCGTCGAGCACGTAGCGCGTAGCAAAGAAATAGCGCGACAGCGAGGCAGTCAATGCCCCTAGGGAAAACACCCCGTAAAACCAATGCTCAAAACCAAAAGCGGCGGCGGCTGAGGAAGCGACGATGAGCGCGACTAGCAGTATCGATTTGGCCGGTTTCTCTCGACGCAGGGGGTGACTTTCCCAGCGGAGGGCGTCTGCAGAGGACACAGACGTGCCCTTAGTACATCTGCACTTCCTGCGCGACCCACCAGTCTTGCAAGCGGACGCCCGGGGGATACCAAGTAACGCCACTGAAGCGGCGGCTGTAGGCTCGGGCAGTGCGCGACTTCCACAGGAAGGTATAGGGCTGTTCCTCGTGCAGGATTTCTTGGAAGCGCCGGTAGAGTGCGACGCGTCTTTCCATATCGAACTCGCGGCGATAGTCCTCCAAAATTTGATCAACCTCAGCGTTGATGAAGCTTATCGCATTGGAGCCGTTCTCTGCGGTCTGGGAGGAATGCCAGATCTGGTAGCCATCGGGCGCGAACTGCACATTGCCGGTCCAGCCCAGCACCATAGCGTCAAAATCCTTGCCGCGGACCTTTTGCAAAAAAATCGACCAGTCTAACTCGCGCACCTGGCAGTCAATGCCAATATCCTGCAACTCGTATTGCAAAGTTAGGGCGATGTCTTTGCGGGTCTGGTTGCCCGAATTGATCAAAATCTCAAAGCTAAATGGGACTAGCTCTCCGTCGATGGTCTTGTCGAGAATGCCGTCCTCGTCGGCGTCCTCCCAGCCAGCTTCCGCCAGCAGATCAAGAGCGTAGTCGGGATCATACGCGTACGACGCGAGATCGTGGTTGTATTCGGGGCGAAACTTGTGGATCGGCCCCTCCACCGTCTCAGCTAGACCGAACATGATGTTTTCAACCATGCCCTCGCGGTCGGTCAAATGGGTCATGGCTTGGCGCACCCGCTTGTCGCCAAAAATTGGATGTTTGTTGTTCCAGCCGATGTACATATATCCACCGGCGTAGCTAACGCCTTTGAGGAAGCGGCTGTTGAAGTCTTCCGACCAACTCTTTTCCTTAAATTCCAACGGGCGCAGCTCGTGGTAATCGAGGTTGCCGTTGGTCAACTCGATGAATGCCGCGTCGGTATTGTTGATGATGTTAAAGACGATCTTATCGACAAAACCAGACGGCAGTAGCCCATCCACATCTCGACCCCAGTAGTTTGCATTCCGCGTCAGCACGACTTTCTGCTGGGTGACTAAGTCGCGCTCTGGATCTTCAATTATATAGGGCCCCGAGCCTAGTACCTTGCGGTTGAAATTTTGATTGAATTGTTCAGCAAAACGCTCGATTCGCTCCTTGTGCGGCCCCTCTTCCCAAGAACCATCCACTAAACTCTTGACCTCGACCGGATCCAGCAAACCCTCTGGATCGTAAAAATGCTTAGGTAGAATACTGAGTAATCCCAACATCAAATCGTTGCGGAAATAGGGTTTGTCGCACAGGAAGCTAACCTTGTTCGCCCCTACCTGTTGTACCGCTTTGACGGCGGCGTAGTAGTTGCGCAGATGCGGCGCTAGCACTTGGGGATTGTGGATGACCTTCATGCTGAAGACGACGTCCGCAGCCGTCAGTGGCTTGCCGTCTGAGAAGTAAACCCCGTCGCGCAACTCAAACGTATAGGTGAGTTTGTCCGCGGAAATCTCCGGGTAGCCTTTGGCGACTAGCCCTCGCAACGCGTAGGGCGGGTCCGAGTCGGCTTCGAGCAGACTCTCAAATATGTAATTCAAGACCGTGCTAGCACCGGCATCACTGGAGGTGTACGGATTGAGTTTCTCTGGGTCGGATAGCATGTGGCGCACCATCCAGTCGCCGTAGATCGGCTCTTCTCCGCTCTCGTAGCGCAACGGCACCTTCTCAATACCGTCGAGCACGACTATATCCTTGGTACTCAGGAGAATTTCCTGCACTACTTCCCATGATTCCTCTTCAGCGACGGCATGACCGCCGATGCAGATCCCCAACCAAGCGACCACCACGGACATTCTAACTTTCGACATATTCTCCCCTTTGTACTAAAGCTATACCAAATCCATCACACGAAGGTCAACCATCCGTGCCGATCCTCGACTCCGACGCGGAATACCGCAAAAAAGGCGTCTTGTATCTGCGCGGTGATCGGCCCGCACTTCCCACAGCCGATCTGCACTTGATCTATGGCGCGAATAGGCGTGATTTCGGCGGCCGTGCCAGTGAAGAAGACCTCATCGGCGATGTAGAGGAACTCGCGTGGAATACCGCGCTGCTCGACCCGCATCCCCAGATCGCGTATCAAGGTAATAGCGGTGTGGCGGGTGATACCCGGCAAAATGGCAAAACACGACTCGGGCGTGTAGATCGAGCCGTTCTTGATGACAAAGATATTCTCGCCGCTGCCCTCGCTCACCAACCCATCCGTTCCCAAGACAATGCCCTCGTCATAGCCATTTGCATTGGCTTCGATCCGCACGAGCTGCGAGTTGAGGTAGTTGCCGCCGGCCTTGGCCAAGGCGGGAAACGTATTCGGGGCCATGCGGTTCCACGACGAGGTACAGACCGAAACGCCGTTTTTGAGCGCGGCCTCGCCGAGGTATTCTCCCCACTCCCACACGGCGATCACTACGTCAACCGGGCACCCCATCGGATCAACTCCCAAGTTTTCATAGCCGCGGAAGACGACCGGGCGAATGTAGCAAGCCGCGAGTTGATTGACGCGGATCGTTTCGAGGATGGCTTCTTTGATTTCCTCGTGCGTATAGGGAATGTCCATGCGGTAGATTTTGGCGGAATCAAACAACCTGTTGACGTGCTCGTCGAGGCGAAATACGGCCGAGCCTTTCGCTGTCTTGTAACAGCGAATGCCTTCAAAGACGCTCGAACCGTAGTGTACTACGTGGGAGAGCACGTGAATTTTGGCGTCGTCCCAATCTACCAATTGGCCATTGAACCAGATTTTATCGCATTTAGGCAGGGGCATGTAGAAAATCTCCTTGGGCAAGTATGCGAATAATTAAGGTAACACCACGGCGAAACCGTTACCAGTGTTAAGCGATTACAACGTTCGCGTGTATCTTACATTCAAGCTGTTAAACGTGCCGCTGCGCTGGCGACTGCGGCTACCGCGCAAGCTGAGCTTGTTGTCGCTGCCGACCGGATTGTAGTTAAAGTTCGCCGCCAGAGTCCGGTGTTTGTTGCGGCGGTTGAGGGAACGCGACTGAGCGAGCGTGGAGTATTCGTAATCCCACTGACGGTCGTGCCTGTAGGTGTAGGTTGCGCCGGCCGAGTAGTCAGCGCCGGGCGAGTAGGTCATGCCGAATTGAAGAGTGTATCTGGCGTTCTCCTCTTCGACAATCTGGGCACCATTTTCCAAAATCAAGGTGCCGTCATCGTTGGCCGAATAGTTGTAGCGCGCATTGAGCGCAAGATCGTCGAGAACCTTGCGCCGCAGCGAGTGCGTCATGCTCCAGCCGCGGCGGATATTGCTTTTGCGCGACGACTCGCGGCGATTGACTTGGCGATCGAAATCGTAAATGATGCGCCGCGCGGAGACGCTGAATCGGTGCGAGAAAGACGCGCCCAAGCGCTCGTAATTGGTGCCGATATTGAGCGAAATGTCGCGGTTGCGCGAGTTATCTACAGCGCGGGTGGCGTGCAGGTTCACGCGATGCAAAAAGCTGTTTTTGAGGTCAACGCTGAGCTTGGCTCCCGAACGCAGGGTGCCGTCATAGCTGAGGCTCACGCTGTTGTTGAAGGTGTCGCGGTCCTGCTTGCGATCCCCTGGATTTTCCGAGCGTTTGATCTCGCCAAAGGTCGCCAACCGCAGCGAGTGCCCATCGGCTAGGGGCCAGTTGAGAGAGCCGTTGAGAAAGAGATTGCGATTGATCTCGTCGGAGCTTGGATCGCGGCACGTTCCGTCCGCCGAGCGCGTGAAGTGGCTATCGCAAAGGCTGGTATCGGGTACTCGCACCGCCAGCCGGCGCACATCGCTGCCTTTGAAGCGGACGCTGGTGTTGAGAACCAGCTTCTCAACCAGCTTGCCCGAAAGGGACGCGTCCCAGTTAAAGTTCTCGCCGAGGCGATCCTTGCCAAAGAAGCGGTTGTCTAAATCTTGGATCGCGTTGGCGGTGTTGGTGTGCTCGTTCTGACTGTACGAGGCGCGGTTTTTTACTTTAAAGCGCCCTAGATCAAACTCCACGTTGGAGGAGAAACTAGTGCCGCGCGTTTCCGCCAGCTCGGCGCTGACCACTGTGTCGCGCACCACAGCCTCGCCGACTGTAGCCTCGCTGATGGCGCGGCGCGAGAGGCCCCTCTGAGAGCGGTTTTCAGACATACTCAGGCCGACGCGCACATCGCCGGGAAAAGTATAGCTCACATTGCCGGTCAACCGCTCGCTGCGATCCTTGTTGTGCTCGAGCGTATCGTCCGTTTTGCTCAGCGAAATCGAGTTGCTCAGCTTCTTGTCCGCAATCTCAATGTCGGGCGAGACCCGCAGCGAAGCATTGTAGCGAATCCCGGTCTCCTTGATGGTGCTGTCTAGGCTGGCGCGGCTAGCGCGAGTGGCCGTGATTAGGCTTGGAGTCAGGTTGGCACTCAGGCTCCTAAATGGACCGCTGCTCAACGGCTTAGACCTAAATCCAAAGTTAAAGGACTGGCTGCGCGTCTTCTGCTTGTGCAGCGTTACGTTGCGCGTGCTCATGCTGGCACCGAGGCTGATGGTGGCCTTGGGGCCGAGAATGGGATAGTTGACTGAAGAGTTACCCGAGGCATTGTCCTGCCAACTCTTGCCGGTACTGCGATCGTCGAGGCTAAATCCCATTCTCGCCGATGCGTTAATCGTCAGCTTGGAGGTCGAGTCCCCCACCGCCGAGAACCGCACGGGCGTCGAGTAACTCCAGCTAGGAAACGAATGGTTCCAAGAGGTTCGCGAACTGGAGCGGCTGAAGTTGAGCGAGTACTGCGCATCGGCCGCCGTCCATGCGACCAACACCAGCCAACCCGCATGCCACAAGACCGGCTTCACGGCCTATCCTTTCCCAAATGCGAGCAGGCGTCGCTCAGCCGGATGAATTCCTCTAGCGACAATTCCTCCGGGCGGCGCGTTAGTTCGATCCCCGCCTGCTGGCCCAGCGTTTCTAGCCAAGGCCGCCCGCCCTCGGGATTGAGACCGAGGAGCGAATTGCGCAGCATCTTGCGCCGCTGGCCAAAGGCGCGGCGCACCAAGCGGTCAAAGCAGTCCACGTCCTGTACTGCGTAGCGGGGCTTGGGGGCAAAGCGCAACTCAACTACGGACGAATCCACGGCCGGCACGGGCCGGAAGCAATCGCGTTCCACCTGCAAGCGCATCTCCACTTCGGCGCGCAGGGCCACTAGCACCGACAACAGGCTGTAATCCTTTGAACCGGGGCTGGCGACCAAGCGCCGAGCTACTTCGCGTTGGACCATGACGATGGCACGGCTGATACAATCGGCGTGAGCGAGCAGGTGAAAGATCAGTGGAGCGGTGATGTTGTAAGGAAGATTGCCGACGATCAGCAGGCGGCACCCACCCGCGTCCCGCAAGACTTCCCCGAGATCGACTTGCAGAATATCTCCTTCAATCAAGCGCAACTTATGCTCGTCTTGGCGTGTGCGCAGCAAGGCCACCAAGTCGCGGTCAATTTCCACGGCCACTAGGCGATCCACCGCAGCGAGCAGCACTTCAGTCAACGCGCCCCGGCCCGGGCCAATCTCGACCACCACCTCGCCAGCGGCCGGGCGCACTAGCCCAGCAATGGCCTCTATGACACCCCGGGCGACGAGGAAGTGTTGGGCAAAGCGCAACCGCGGGCGGTGGGCGTTTACCAACGTCGCGCCCTCACCAAACTGGGATCGGGTGGGGGCATCCGTGCTGTTCCCCCTCGGCGCAAGCTGCGCCACAGGTCGGTCAGCACCAATTGCGGATTGGCATTGTACCCTAGGGCCTCGGCCACCCGGTCGATCTCCAAGGCGGCTCGGGTAGCGTCTATTTTCTCTAGCAGGTTTTCCAAATAAGGACGCCGATCTACTTGGACGACGGACGCGCCTTGGCCGTGCGCCAGCATAAAAAGATCCCGCAGATACAGGCCGCAGACTTGCAAAAAACGCTCTAATTGTCCCCGATCCCCCCCCAACTCCGCGAGGACGCTCCAATAGACCTCGTCCCGCTGCTCCGAGCCACCACTGAGAAACGACTCAACTAGCTGCCGCGTTCCGTCAAGCCCCCCGGCAGCCACCTCTTTGGCCTGCTGTAACGAGCCAGCCCCCATGCGCACGGCCAGTTCCAAACGCTCTCCAGTCACGCCCTCTTGTTCGAGCTGCGCCCGCAAGGTCGCTGCATCTAAGGGACTCAAAATCATGCGCTGGCAGCGCGAAAGCACGGTGGGCAAAACGCGCTCTGGTGCAGCCGAAACCAGCGCGATGACGGCCCGGGGCGGTGGCTCTTCCAAGAGCTTGAGCAGCGAATTGGCACCTGCCGGGTGCATTCGCTCGGCGGCGAAAATTAGGCCGACTTTGCGCTGGGATTC
>JAJDYK010000351.1 GCA_022825185.1 Candidatus Latescibacterota bacterium
AAGAAGGAGGAGTTTTATGAACACACCAAACCTACCCGAGGATTACGCACGTCTCCTCGCAGACGTGAAGGAGCGCGTCCGCGCTGCCCAGTACGCAGCTCTCAAGGCGGTGAATAAGGAGCTAGTCGGTCTGTACTGGGATATTGGTCGGATGATCGCGGAGCGGCAAAAGGTCGAAGGCTGGGGCAAGTCGGTGGTTGAACAACTGGCCAAGGATCTGCGGGCGGAATTTCCCGGTGTGCGGGGATATTCTGCCCAGAACCTATGGTATATGCGGCAGTTTTTTCTGGAATACCATGAAGATGTAAAACTCCAACCGCTGGTTGGAGAAATCAGTTGGGCCAAAAATTTGGTTATTATGGGGCGCTGCAAAGACCCGCTAGAGCGGGAATTCTACATCCGCATGACCCGTAAGTTCGGCTGGACGAAAAGTGTCCTCATCCACCAGATTGAAAACCAGAGTTATGAAAAGTCCCTTTTGGGCCAAACCAACTTCGACCAAGCCTTGACGCCGGAACTGCGCGCCCGTGCTCAGCTAGCGGTCCGCGACGAATATACGTTCGACTTTCTCGCGCTGGGCGACGAGCACGGCGAACGGGAACTGGAAAAAGCCCTCATTGCCCGCGTCGAGGACTTCCTGCGCGCCATGGGAGGGATGTTCGCCTTCGTTGGGAGTCAGTTCCGGCTGGAAGTGGGCGGTAAGGAGTACTTCGTCGACTTGCTGTTATTCCACCGTCGTCTGCGCTGCTTAGTGGCGATTGAGCTGAAGGTTGGCGAGTTTCAGCCAGAGTTCGTAGGGAAAATGCAGTTTTACCTGACCGCTCTCGACCGGCAGGTGCGCGAAGAGAGCGAAAAGCCATCCATCGGTATCATCCTCTGTAAAGAAAAGAACCGGACAGTGGTCGAATACGCCCTGCACGACGCCGGCAAGCCCATGGGCGTGGCAACCTATCACATCAGCAAGCAACTGCCTAAGGAACTCAAAGGTCAATTGCCGTCGCCACAGGAAATTGCCCGACTGCTGGAGATTAAGGACTTGTGAAACTGGCTCGGGTCAATAACAGCAGCCCATGGGAAGTTTCCGGTGAATTGCCCCAATAAACTATGCAGCGCAGCCTGCCGAACCAACTTAACGCGCTGGAGGAGACTATGGCAGAGCGAACGGTCGCGCCCAACTACGGCATCATGTACAACTGGGACGGTGCGCCGCACGGCGCCAGCGAGTACCCCCAGTCGCTGGCGCAGTTCCTCGACAAAGTGTACGCGCCCTTAGCCGATACTCAGGTAGGGGCCTTGTGCTGGTGCGTGGGCGTCCACGAAGTGCCTTGGCCGTCGCAGCAATTGGATGTGGTCGGCACATCGACCGAGCGGCGCTACGATTCCGTGCAGACGATGCGCCACACTGAAAACATCCGCGCCTTTTTCGAGCGGGGGGACGATTTGTACGGAGCGCTGGTGCAGCGCGGCCGCGAGTTGGGCATGGCGGTACTGCCGTCGCTGCGCATGAACGACAACCACTTCTGGGACTTGCGCCCGGGCGATCTGGGCAGCTTGCAACGAGCCGATTTGACGCCGCTGAGACAGCAACACCCCGAGTGGCTCTTGGGTGAGGAGCAGGCACCGGGCTGGGCCTCGACTTCGTGGAATATGGCCATCCCCCAAGTGCGGGCGTACATCTTGCAGCGCGTCGTCGAAGCCTGCCGCTTGGCCGATTGGGACGGCGTCGAATTGGATTGGCAGCGGCACGCCTTCCACTTGCCAGCCGACGATGCGTACCGCCTGCGCTACGTTTTAACCGATCTCATGCGGGCCGTGCGAGCGCAAACCGACCAGATCGCCGAGGAGCGGGGGCGGCCCTTTCACGTGGCCGTGCGGGTGGCCACGACCTTTGAAGCCTGCCGCCGCATTGGCTACGATGTCGAGACTTGGGTGCGGGATGGTTTGTGCGATGTGGTTATCACTGGCGGCAATTCGGGGACTGATCCAGGGGCCGAGGTCGAGCAATTCGTCGAGCTATGCCGTCCCCACGGCGTGCACTTCTACGCAGGCTTTGACTCGGACGGGCGGCAACAGGCGCGACGCTTGCGGCCCCACGGGGCGTGGCGAGTGGATTGGTTTCGCGGCTTGGCGCAGGATCAGCTAGCGCGCGGGGCGGACGGCGTGTACGTATTCAACTGGCACGGCCACGCCCAGACGCATCGACCATTGCTCACTACTATGGGGTCGGCGGAAACCTTAGTCGGCTTAGACAAAGTGTACACCGCCCTGCACCGCAGCATTGGCCCCAAGACCGGGAACCGGGTGGATGCCGAGCGCGACGATCGTTTGTACGGCGAGGTGCCGGTGACGCTGTATCCTACGCTGACGGACTGTGGGCCAGTCTTTCACGTCCGCGTCGGCGACGAGGTCGAGACCGAAGGCGAGTTGACAAGTGCCGAGTTGCAAATCGAAATGGCCCACTGGTCGCCCGCCGATCAGATCGAGGTGGCGTTGGACGGAGTCGCGCTGCCAGCGCCAGAGGTGCGCGATGCCGCAGCCGAAGATGCGGCCGATCCAAGCGATGTGTCGGAAAACGCTTGGCTCTGTTGGAATTTAACCGCAGCACAGGTGGGACGCGGCGTCCACCAAGTCCGGCTGCGTCTGCTAGAGCGGGATGGGCGGTTGCGGGTGTCCTTGCGAGTCGAGCAGGTGGAAATCTATTTGCAGTACCGACGGTAGCTCCCTTCAAAAACTGACCGGCGGTTTTCGCCTCGCACCGGCCAGTGGGCCGCGTCCAATTTGAAAATGTGCCAGTCGTTTGACTTTCTGCGCAAAAATATCTTGAATACCCGATTGCCCTCAGCGCACTAGGTGCTCTGCGGACAAACTGCGCGTTTCGCTGGGCAGCTACGTGGCTGCCCAATATCCAACGAACCAAAAGCCAGCTCAGAAAAGGAGAATTAAATCCATGAGCGAGTCGAAGAGCGATGCAACATATACGATGGGACGCACCCAAGGGGAGGAGGAGCGTCTGATCCTGCAGTCGCAACTGTACGAAGCCGTGACGCGGCGCTTTTTTACAGAAGCGGGCATCAGCAGCGGGATGAAGGTGCTCGACATTGGCAGCGGTGCCGGAGATGTGGCCATGACAGCCGCCGAATTGGTCGGTCCAGAAGGGGCCGTCGTAGGCGTGGATGTAAATCCGGCGATTCTCGAAACGGCACAGGCACGGGCGCAGGCGGCCGGGTTTTCCAACGTCGAGTTTGTCGCGGGGGATGCCCGGACCTTGGAGTTGGGAAACGACTTCGACGCCGTAACTGGTCGGTTGGTTCTCATGTATATGGCCGACCCCGCCGACGCCCTGAAACAGCTAGCGACTCGCCTGCGCCCGGGGGGGATCGTGGCTTTTCAGGAGGCTGATTTCACTCCCTACCGACAGATGTATAATCCAGATACACCCCAAACGAACAAGCTAATCGATTGGGCTATCGGACTGTTTGAGCAGGCCGGGGCGCATATCGATATGGGCTTCAACCTGTACCACGCATTCGTCGAGGCCGGCCTGCCCGAGCCATACATGCATTGCGAGTATCCGGTCGGCGGCCCGGAGTCTTGGGCCGGGTACGAATTTGCTGCCAACAGCTTTCGCAGCATGCTCCCGCTTATGGAAGAACTCGGGATCGCCACGGCGGAAGAGGTCGATGTAGAAACGATGGCCGAGCGAGTTCGGCAAGAAGTGGTGGCGGCGAAACGTCCGCTTGCCCTGCCGCCCCATGTAACCGCTTGGGCACAGCTTGCGAGCTAAACAATGAGCAAGTGGAAAATCGCCGGGATCAACTTCGACCATCTGCACATGGGCGACAATCTGCGCATGGCCTTTGAGCACGCAGACGTCGAGATCGTCGGCATCTGCGACGAGCAGCCCGAGCGCATGAAGCAGGCGTGCGAGGATTTCGCCATTCCAGCCGACCGGGTTTTCAGCGACTACCGGGAATGTCTGGAAAAGACCCAGCCGGACATCGTCCTCTTGTGCCCGGCTACCGCCGAACACGGGGAGTGGACCGAAAAGGTCGCGCCTTTTGGCGTACACATCATCATGGAAAAACCCTTCGCCGCCACCCTCGCCGAGGCGGACCAGATGCAGCGGGCCATGGAGGGGACGGGCAAATTGTTGGCGATCAACTGGCCGCTGGCTTGGTATCCACCGCACCGCACGGCGCGGCGGCTCATCTCCGAAGGCGAGATCGGCGAGGTGATCGAAGTCCACTACTACGACGGCAACCGAGGGCCGCTGTGGCACCTCGCCGACAAAGTGGAGCGCACCGCCGACGTCGTCGAGCGGGAAAAGCCCACGAGTTGGTTTTACAAAAAGGAGGCGGGCGGCGGCTCCCTGCTGGACTATCTAGGCTACGGCACCACATTGGGCACCTGGTACATGGACGGCCGGGCACCAATTGAGGTGACAGCCACCGTAGATCAGCCCCAAGGACTCGAAGTAGATGAACACTGCATTGCGGTGGCGCGCTACGAACGGGGCCTATCGAAATTCGAGACGCGCTGGGGCACCTTTACCGACCCCTGGACCCTGCAACCCCAGCCCAAGTGCGGCTTCGCGATCGTCGGCAGCGAAGGCACGATCAGTTCCTACGACTACGAGGAGGTAATCCGCGTGCAGACGCGGGCGCAGCCAGCGACCGAGGAACGGCCGGTGGACGCGCTCGAACCGCCGTTTCAGAATCCCGTCCAGTACGTGATTCACTGCATCGAACAGGACCAACCCATCGAGGGGCCGCTCTCGCCAGCGCTGTGCCGCATCGGCCAACAGATCGTCGATACGGCCTACCAGAGCGCCGCGCAGAAGCGCACGTTACCGCTGATTCAATAGCTATGGCAGAAAGCCAAGACAGCGGCTATGGCCGAGGCAAAACCGGGTCGGAGACCGCAGTAGCAGCCCCGGATTTGCCCTACCAGCCGCGCGATCCAGCGACCTATCGTCCGCAGATCGGCCTGATCGGCTGTGGTGGCATCTCCGAGATGCACTTGCGGGCCTATAAAAACGCCGGCTATGAGGTCGCGGCCCTGTGCAGCCGCGACCAGGGACGCGTCGAGCAGCGGCAGCGGCAGTTCTACCCCGAGGCCGATACATACCTCGACTATCGGGATCTGCTCGCTCGCGACGATATCGAGGTGGTGGACGTTACGCCCCATCCGCAAGAGCGGCTGCCGATCCTTGAAGCGGCCATTGACGCGGGCAAACACGTCCTCAGCCAGAAGCCTTTTGTGCTCGACTTGGATGTGGGCGAGGCGCTAGTTGCCCGGGCAGAGCGGCGCGGCGTGCAACTGGCCGTCAATCAGAATGGCCGCTGGGCACCGCATTTTAGCTACATGCGCCACGCGGTGGCCGCCGGCTTAGTCGGCCAAGTGCAGAGCGTCGAGTTCGCCGTGCACTGGGACCACAACTGGATTGCTGGGTCCGCTTTTGACGCGGTGGAAGATCTGGTGCTCTACGATTTTGGGATGCACTGGTTCGATATGGCGACGGTACTCTTGGGCAGCGAGACGCCGCAACGGGTCCACGCCTCAGCCCGACACGCAGCCGACCAAGACGCCAAACCGCCGCTTTTGGCCCAAGCGGCGATTGAGTGCGCGGGCGCACAGGTGACTATCTTCTTTGATGGCAACACTCGCCAAGGCCAACAGGACCGCACGTATCTGGTCGGCACGGAGGGCACAATAGGGGCTAGCGGCGTGGATTTGACGGAGCAAGAAGTCGTCTTGTACACCGCAGCAGGAGTAGCCCGGCCGCAGCTTGTGGGGACGTGGTTTGAGCAGGGGTTTCACGGAACTATGGCCGAACTACTCTGCGCTGTCGAGGAGGGCCGCGAGCCTAGTAACAGTGCCCGTGCCAATCTCGCGAGTTTAGCACTGTGTTTTGCAGCCGTGGCGAGCGCCCACCGTGGCGAGCCGATAGTGCCGGGGACGGTGCGGCGATTGCCTGGCCATTAAGCCGCCTACAATTTTGCCGACAGACGGCAATTCGCTTGGAGGTTTCCCATGGATGCAACCTGCCTGCAATATACTTTGACTGAGGAGGAGCGCCGCCAATTTGAGGAGGACGGCTTCTTCATCGTCCGCGATGTGCTGCCCTTGGATTTAGTAGCACAGCTCATCCCCATAGTCGATCGCCTCGACGCCGAGGCCCGGCGACAAAAGGGGTTGGAAAAGCACCAGATGCACAACTTTTTCGACTTTATCGGCAAAGACGAACTCTTTTTGGAGTTGCTCGACTGGCCCAAGACATTCGCCAAGGTATTTGGGATTTTGGGCTGGCACATTCAGCTCTACCACACGCACTTGATCGTCACTCCACCTTTAGACGGCGTCGTGCCCGCGCGCAAGCGGCTGGGCTGGCATCAAGACAGCGGACGGCTCAACATCGACATGGAAACTGAGCCCCGGCCGAGGGTTTCGCTCAAGGTGGCGTATTTTCTCACGGATTGCACCGAGACCAATCGCGGCAACTTCCACGCCGTGCCCGGCTCGCACCTAAAAAACAAGCTGGAAATGCCAGCGGACGAGGACTTAGACCCAGCAGGCGCAACACCGATCCAAGTAGCGGCGGGCGACGCGGTATTTTTCGACCGGCGCATCTGGCACGCAGCCGGCCACAACTCATCGCCCGATGCGCGCAGGGCGCTGTTCTACGGCTATAGCTACCGCTGGTTGCGACCGCGCGACGACATGACGGTGGAGCACCTGATGGACCGCTGCGACCCCATCCGCCAGCAGCTACTAGGTGCCGGCCCAAGCGGCGGGCACGGCTACACTTCGCCGAAAGAAGAAGACGTGCCGCTGAAAGCGTGGATCCGCGAGCATCTGGGTGAAGAAGCAGTGGTTCAGTAAAACTCAGTCCGCCGTCAGTCCCACAAAGAGCCTGCTGAACAAGCTGGTCAGCGGCTCGACCTCGCCGCGCTCGACCGCCCTAGCAAAGACTACACCCGGCTGTGCAGCCCTAGCAGCACGGCCCAAAACGTGGTAATCGGCACGAGCGGGCTGTTGGGCCGCTTCCCGCGCCTCGCTCCAGCCCTGGTTGGTGGCAGCCAAACCCCATAAGGCACGCGGGGCACGCACCTTGGCTTCCTCCACCGACAGGCCGTCGCGCCAACAACCGCGCTGGGCGAATAGGCCGCCATCTTCCCGATAGATTAACCCACCGCCCACGTATTGGATCAACTGCTGTTGGTTGCCCCGCGCCCCCGACAGCGACAACAGGGCCAAGGGCCCCAAGTCGTTGTCGTCGAAATCGGCCTGCTGGTAGAAAGCCGCCACTAACTCGTCGCCATACATTTGCCACTCATCCCAATCGGCTTCTTTGGGTTGCTCAGGCCACTCCTTGCTCGAACCGAGGAAGGGATTGAAGGAGGCCCCCGACTGCTTGCAGACCTCAAAGCCGCGCCGCGTCAACTGGTCGAGTACCTCCAGTGCTCGCTCTAGGCCCTCGCGCTGCATCACCTGAGCTAATAAGCGGTTGAGGTCGTGCTTGGAAAATAGCCGGCTGCCATCCACGGCCATTCCGGTCAATTCCTCCACTTCAGCGCGGCCGTCCTCCGTGCGGCATAGCTGCGCCAAGCCCCATATCGTGCCGTGGTAGTTGTCGGTCACGTAGCGCCATATATCTGCATCGCGCTGTATGTGCCCGGCCACCGACAGCGCGGTTCCGGCTTCGGCCTGGGCTTCCTCAGTGAGGGGCAAAAACACCTCGATCTGATCGCCGTCAAAATCTAGCTCCATCAGTCGGCAAACGCGCGGATGGACGCGCACGGCGGCCCCGGCCAAACGCTGTGGACGAAAGGCCATCACCGCGGTGGACGCCGGGCCATCGTCAACCAGCACCCGCTGGACGCTGTACAGCAGCACCCACGAGCGCGCCATGATCGCGTCCAGAACCTCAGCCGCTCGGGGCGAACGCGGGGCCACTTCCTCGGCGCGACCCATCTCCCGCTCTACCTGAGGCCCGAACAAAGCCCAAGCCATCTCCTCGGGCAGGCCCACTTGGTCAAGCTCCAACTCAAAACCCGAGACAAGCGCGGCCCGGCCGCTAAACAGCGGTCTGGCCCGGAAGTGGAGGTGCTCCGGGCGCAACAACGCGGCAAAAAAATCCTCCACCCGTTGGGTCACCTGCGCCACTGCCGGTCCGACCAGAGCCTCGGGTGCCTCACTATCGACGATGCGTTGCAAGCGCGTGTTGGCTTCGACCAAATCCTCGTAGCAGTCTCGGATCGGGTCGAATTCGGCTCCTGCGGGCAAGGCAACGGGAGTTCCCACCGTCCCTACTTGGCGTCCTGGGCCCACTTGGCGTCCTGGGATCCATGGGTGCGGCACTGGGCGGGCCAAGGTCAGTCCCTCGGGCTCGGCAAAGGAAAAGCGCAACTCCTCGCTCGCTAACTCGGCCCGTATCCCGACCATACCTAACAACTGCTGCAGCAGGGCAAAGCGGGGGGACGGGGGCGGGGCTGGAGATACTGGGCCGGTGGTTAGGCGCTGACTTAGCCCATCGGCGTCGGGCCGCTCAGCCGCGGCCGTGTTGAACAAAGCGTGGATATTGGCTACGGCCCCGGCCTCGCACAAAGCTCCGTAGGTCATCATGTCGAGCTCTGGTCCGCCAGCTCCTGCCACCGCAGTTTCCAAGCGCTCGGCCGCGGTGTGGGTCCGCCCCCAGTACACCCAACCCACGGTACTGCGATAGGGCAGTTTTGCGCCTTTGAGGATCAGTTGCTCCATGCCGTCTTCGGACAGTGCCGCCGCCGCCAGACGCGCTTTCAACGTCTCTTCGCTGGGTGCTTGAAAAGGCGGCACCACCGCCGGAGTCCCCTCGGCTTGGGCAATGCGACCCATGACCGCCTCGCGCTGCTGGCCGAAGTTGAGCCGCGAGACCATACTGGTCGGACTGAAGATGAGCTCTATCGGCGCACCATCGGGCAACTGCGGCATGTCGGCGTCGGGCAGGATGCGCGTCACCACTCCCTTGGCACCGTGGCGGTTGCTCAGGCGGTCGCCCTCCCCCACTGCGGTGGGAAAATCCATCCGCGCCGCGGCCGACTCGCTAATGACTAAGCCATCCTCAAACGTGTCCCCGTCCCACATGATGAAGGCGGTCAACAGATTGTAGCCACCCCAAAAATCGGCGGCTTCGGGCTCGTATCCCGTCTGCACTAGGGCCGGCTCTGGTTTGTTGCCCTTGGAGGCTAAGCGCTGGTCGTGCTGCTGGCGGAACCAACCCGTGTCGTGAATCGGTGCTGCTGTGTCGGCGGCGCTTGTCCACTGGCGCATCATATTGATGCCCATCAGAGCGCGATTGGTATCGTCGTGTTCGAGAAAGGGCACCATGGAGGCCGAAAAACCCAAGATGCTGTCGGGCGCTTCGTCGATCCGTTCGAGCTTGCCGTCGCGGATGCGGGCACCGCGGGCTACTTCCAGCACTCGGCCGATATTGGGCCCCTCGGGAGTGCAGTGGGGGCACACTAGGCCGTATTGGCTGTCGGGGAAAACGTCTCGGTCGTCAAAAGGCTCACCGACGATGGGGATCAAAGTCAGCCGTCGCAGATGAGTATAGCGGTCGAGCCAGTTGGTCGCCTGTAGATACTGCGAAGTTGCCTCCAAGTGGAAGTCGCGCATCCAAGCGTCTAAGGGCAGCCAATTCCTCACTAGGTCGTCGTCCCAAGCCAACTGCTCGGGGGCCGCCTCCAACCTCTGGTCAATAAAGTCGTAAATCTGCTCGCCCACGCACAGAATGCGCGCTTGATCGAGTTCGCGCCGGTCGGGATAGGGGACCACGACCCGATAGTTGCCCTCAATGCGGAAAAGACCATCGCGGTCGGGCCGAGGCAAATCTCGGTACTCAACCTCGACTGAGGCATCGCCGAGTCCCAAGCCCAGTTTAATGGAAAAAGTATAGGAGTCCTGTTGTTCGACCTGGTAATCGGCCAGCGGCAAGCGCTCGCCCAAAAGCCGGGGCAGTCGCTGGTAGATGAAAAGGTCAAAGGACTCCCTATGCCAAGGTACGTCGAGATTCAATGTCATTCGTGTTCCTCCGGGTTATGAATGGCCTGCCAGGCCCGTGAAAGTTGACGGCGACCGTGGTGCAGCCGCGACTTTACGGTGCCTTCGGGAATGCCCAAGCGTTCGGCCGCGTCCCGCACTTCTACTTGGGCGTCGTAGATCAGACGGAAAACTTCGCGCTTGTCCTCGGACAGCGCTTGTACTTGTCGCCGCAGCCAGCGCTGCTGGTCGGCCCGTTCGACTTGGGCGTCGGGGCGTTCGGACGCCGCCTCAATCATCCACTCGGGCACTTGCTGCGTCTCCTGCTCCACGGTTTCAGACAGCATTTCTAGCCGCTGCTCTCGCCGCCTTCGCACGGTGCGCAGGTGAGTCAGGGAAAGATGAGTGGCAATGCTAAACAGCCAGCTAGCCGCAGAGCCTCGACCGCTCCATTGACCGGCCCGGTTCCAGACCCGCAAGAAAACCTCCTGCACTACATCGTTGGCACTCGCATCGTCGCGAACGATGCGGCGCACATGGCGGAGGATCTGCTCTCGATAGCGTTCAAAGAACTGCTGGAACGCGCAGGCATCGCGTTCTTTTATTTGCGCTATGAGTTGTGGGTCCGGTATCTGCATCGAGGCTCTCTGCAAGTAAAGACGCCGCCCGGAAAGTACAGGTTCAAAGACGAAGGTGAAAAAGTCCGGAAATCTCATTGAGGGCCAGTTTCCCCCTTGAGTTGACTCGCTAGTCGAGTGCGGTATCTTACCACCCACCGCCTGAAAACCAACCTCAACCTATACTAGATCGAGACCCCATGAGTCTAACGCCAGCCCAACTCGACCAATTCCACCGCGACGGCTATATCATCGTCCCTGATCTGTTCTCCGCCGACGAGATGGATGATGCTCTAGCGGCGATGGAACAGATTTTCTACGGCCAATCCTTCCAGCAGTGGTTGGCCGATTGCGACCAAGGCGACGCCTCCGGGGTCTCGGATGGCTTCACCACCACGCACGACCACTCCGAGGGCCGCTCGCAATTTCCCGTGGGCGCGTCGGCTCTGGATCGGCTGATAGAAAACGAGACCTATCTCGACGTCTTTGAGCAGTGCCTAGACTCAAAAGCCAGCTACTGCAATGCCCACCTCTTCATGCGCTCGGGGCCTACTGACAAGCGCCATCCCGACAACCCTTGGGAGGGCTACCACATTGACCACTACACCAATTGCCTGCTGCCGCCCCACGACCAAACAGGCCGTTTCGACTACGTCAACTCCGGGGTGTACCTGCACGATGTCGAAGACGACGGCGCTCCCATGCTGGTCATCCCCGGCTCGCACAAAGTAGCTGGTCCCGCTTTTGTGCGGGCGCTTGCCGAAGACAACGCCGCGGGTGGGTCCTTCAAAGACCTGCGCCAAGCCACCGAACTGGCCGCTCCGGTCCCTGCCACTGGTCGGCGGGGGTCAGCTCTTTTGTACTCGTCGTACCTAGTCCACGCAGCCCAACCTTTTGCCAATAAGCGCACGCAGCGCGCCTTTTGGACTTTGTCCATGTGCCGCCGCGACAACGATCGCTGGACCCGGTTCGCCAATCCCTTCATGTACGGCGAACGCGAGCATATGCTGCCTTTCTTTACCACTACCACGCCTCGGGTGCGCGGCCTATTCGGCTGGCCCGAACCCGGACACCCGTACTTCACCAGCCAAACGCTAGACCTTTTGGAGCATACCCTACCCGGCATTGATACAGGTCCCTATCGCAATAACCGTTGAAAGGCGACCATCTATGACTCCGACAATCACTCTGCGGCAACGCGCCCTTTGCTGGTTATTTCGAGCCTCAGGTAACACTGAAAGCGCCGGTGCAACCGGGCGATGTAATCGGCACAGTGGTCGATCATCTGGGACAGCGGCGCGAGGAAGTGGTATCGACTCAAGCGGGTTTGATCCTATGTCTGCGAGTCTTCAATCGCGTCCACCAAGGCGACAGTTTAGCCGCAGTTTTGGAACTCGACCCTTCCCAGTGATCTTCTTTTTTAGGAGTAACAAATGTTTCGCGAAGCAATCGGTTTATTCGTCCCTGAACCAAAAGCCAAACTCTACATCCCCAAGAACAGTGGTCTGCATGAGTATGTGAACAATCTGCTGAGTGAAATTGGCGTCAGAAACGGAGGCGAGTTTACCCGAACTGACGAGAGCGTGGGAACCCTCGAAATAATCTCGGCGCGCGGGGAGGACGTGCCCCAACGAGTTGACGATTGCCTCCTACGTGGGGAAGTCGCGTATGGCCTCACTGGAGACGATCTATTCGACGAGTACATGCTGGGCGCGGATGATTCTCCGCTTGGAGTTCTCAACACCTACGATTGGTTCGATCCAAGTGCTCAGTTTTATCGACCGGCCCTTTGTCTATTGAATCGCGAAGGACAGATTCCAGATTCGTCCGCAATGGTGTCCATTGCCGTGAACAAGAAATACGAACTCTCCTCTCGCCAATTCCTGTCGCAGCGCTTCCAATCCAGCAAGCTGCAGATCAGTATCGTTGCTTATGCTGGAGACACGGAAAACACCGTAGCAGAGGGCACGCACGACTGGTGCGTCGAGGTGGTATATCGCGGAGAACGCTCGCCCACAAGCGCAATGTCCAAGACCGGACTCAAGGTCGCCGAGGTCGTCCGATTCAGCGACATCTCATTGATCGGACGAGAAATCGTCAATCCATGGGAAGAGGAGTACCGGAGAATATCCGCAGTCGCGCAAAAGCCCACCGGTTCCAGTACGTCAAAACTCCTTGCCGACAGCAATGAGATTTGCAAGAAGGTCGGCGAGGAATCCGCTGAGTTTGTGAGGGCATTTACCCAAGAAACGGGGATTCCAGAAGAGTTTAACGGCGTCGTATATGCGTTGATGGTCGCAGCCGCAAAACTGCAAGTCCCTTGGCAGGAAATCGAGGCGGACCTGAAATCTAGGTGGTCGTGATCTGCCTATCGAGCGACTCTGGTCTGAATAGCTCCAAGCCGCTTAATACCAAGAACAGGCAAACGCTGATCAGGTAGCTTGTCCGACCCTTGCAGGCGTTCATCGCCTTGATTTTACTATACAAATATCACCACTGTCTGCATCGTCCCGCCGGACGCGGACTGACGCAGACGTCACTAATGGCAAAGGAGATTTCTAATGGCCGTTATCAATGAACTTCTCGAAAACAACGCTCGCTATGCCGACAACTTCGACAAGGGCGACCTACCCCTACCTCCAGGACTGAACCTAGCGGTGGTGGCTTGTATGGACGCGCGTATCGACGTTCACGGTCTGCTGGGGATCGCAGAAGGAGACGCGCACGTCATTCGGAATGCGGGCGGCGTGATAACCGACGACGCCATTCGTTCGCTGACGATCTCGCAGCGGCTGTTGGGCACGACTTCGATCATGCTCATCCACCACACGGACTGCGGCATGCTGACGTTCCGCGACGACGACGTGAAGGACGCGATCACAGCCGATACCGGCATCCGCCCGGCCTTCGCCCTAGAGGCGTTCGGCGATCTCGCGGAGGACGTACGGCAGTCGATCGCCCGCATTCAGGCCAGCCCGTTCATCCCGAACAAGGACGACGTGCGGGGATTCGTCTATGACTGCGCCACCGGAAAGCTGAACGAAGTCACCTGAACTTGCTGCTGATTAGACATTGTCAGTCCTCAGGACAAGACCCAGATGCGTCACTGACAGAGCTTGGGCAGAAACAGGCGAAAGCACTCGCTAGGTTCTTGTCCGACTACCCGATCGACACGATCGTCTCCAGCTCCTACGCGCGGGCACGGCAAAGCATTGAACCGTTCGCCACTAATGTAGGATTGCCCGTCCACTTGGATCACCGTCTAATTGAACGGACGCTTTCGGGGAGTCCGATTGACAACTGGCGCGAGGTGGTTCGCGATTCATTCGAAGACTTGGAGTTGCGAGTGCCGGGCGGCGAATCCGCACGCGAAGTATTAGACCGCGGCTGGTCCGCCATCACCGAACTAATCGACGGGGGTTATCAGTTCCCAATTGCGGTAACTCATGGCAACCTCTTGAGTCTGATCCTGAACTCACTGGACTCTAATTTCGGCTACGCTGGATGGGAATCTCTGTCGAATCCAGACGTATTCGCACTGCAAGAAGCTAGCGACGGGCGCTTGGTATTTGAGAGAGTCTGGTCTGAAATGGTTTTCAAATGACATACGAACCCGATTCTGTACGACAGTATTTTGATGCGTTTGCCGAGCGCGAATGGAATCGACTCTCTGATTCTCTCCAAGGACGAATCAAGTATGGGATTCATCGCCAATTCATCGAGAAAATCGTACGCCCTGAGATGCAGGTGTTAGATGCTGGTTGTGGCCCAGGTCGATTCGCGATTGATCTCATTGAGTTGGGTGCCCATGTTACTCTTGTTGATTTGTCCAGCGTACAACTTGAGCTTGCCCGAAGCCACCTAAACGATGCCAACTTGCTACAGAGGGTCACAGCGATTCAGCAAGGAGATATTACACGTCTTGATAAGATCGACGATTCGACATTTGATGTTACCATTTGCTACGGATCCACAATATCATATACATGCCAGGAGTTCCCTCGGGCACTCAAGGAACTGACGCGTGTAACACGACCCGACGGACACATTATTGCGAGTGTAACTTCACTATTTGGCTCACTGAGGCTTGTGGGTCCTCTCGACGCTCATGGTTTTATCAGTTCAGCTAAGTGTCACCTAGACTGGGAAGCCGTATTGTCGGGAGAACAAATCGTGTACACCAAGCCGGGGTCTCCTGAATTTCACCAACCGATGGTTTTATTTACTTCAGTCGGTTTTCTATCGGCACTCGAGGACGCTGGCTTGGCGGTTGTCGAGATGGCCAGTGCTAATCCAATTGTACCATCTTTTACTTCCATTTCGTCAATCGCAGAAAGCGCAAGTGCCTCAAAAGAACTTGAGCGCTTGGAACTTGCCACATGCAAGGTTCCAGGACTGTTAGATGCAGGCGAACACTTGATCGCTGTTGCCAAGAAGGCCGGGACTGGAAGCAAGTAGGTTTTCGCAATGAACTAACTGCTCTAGACTGAAGGGTTTCTCTCGGGACTTTATTGGGGTATTTATTCAGGAGATGTAGGCTAAATGATACGGACTATCACATCAGAAGACTTGGGAGATTGCGCGCGTCTATTCGTGAAGGTTTTCTCCGAATGGCCGTACGAGGAATCGTGGAGTGTCACCCAAGCCCACCACTACCTCAGTCGGTTCTGGAAGTTCGATCCCGATCATTGCCTCCTCGTTCTCGAAAAAGGTGACGTGATCGGAGCGATGTTCGGATACTGCTATCCCTGGCAAGACCGAATTAACTATTACATGCAGGAACTTTTTATCGAGTCTGATCAAAGGCGGTCAGGCCACGGACGAAGACTGGTGCGTCATCTGCTCGACAAACTCGGAGAATCGAATGTATCCATGTCCCTAATTGCCAATGAGGCAACGCCGGCAGCCGCGTTTTACGAAGAGCTTGGACTGCGGCAGCATAGATACTACAAGTTCTATTGTGGTACCGTGAAAACGGGCGTGGAATAGTCCGTCGTATAACACAGCGGTTTTCGCTGCGGTGGAATGAAAGGAGAAGCGTCGCAATGGCTATGAATTTCCCCAAACTCGACGAAGCCCTGCGCCTAGAGCGCCTGACGCCGCCGACAGACAAGGTGCGGATAGTCCTCGACACCGATACGTACAACGAGATCGACGACCAGTTCGCCGTGGTCCAAGCGCTGCTCTCGCCCGACCAACTCGCGGTCGAGGCGATCTACGCGGCACCTTTCTACAACATTCGTTCGTCCGGGCCGGGCGACGGAATGGAGAAAAGCTACGAGGAAATCCTGCGGCTATTGGAGCGGTTGGATATTGCGCCGGAGGGCTTGGTATTCCGGGGAGCGACGGATATACTGCGGGACGACGCACCGCAAGAAAGCGCAGCGGTCGATGACCTAATCGCCAAGGCGAACGCCGACCCGCTCTACGTGGTAGCTATCGGCGCACTCACCAACGTGGCCTCGGCTATCCTGAAAGATCCCTCCATCATCGAACGAATCGTCGTGGTCTGGCTCGGCGGCCACGCGCTCTACTGGCCGACGGCTGACGAATTCAACCTCCAAGGCGATCTCCTAGCAGCGCAGGTAGTCTTCGACAGCGGCGTGCCCTTCGTCCAGATCCCATGCCACCCCGTGGCCTCACACCTGCAGACGACACTGACAGAGCTGGAGCATTTCGTCAAGGGGCGGGGGGCGATTGGCGACTATCTGGTCGAAATATTCGCCGCCTACGCCCAAAATCACTTCGCCGCTTCCAAGGTGATTTGGGACATGTCAGCGGTCGCTTGGTTACTCGATGCGTCGTGGGTACCGACCGACGTGGTACATAGTCCGGTGCTGACTGATCAGAAGACTTGGAGCCACGATCCGTCGCGGCACTTTATGCGGGTAGGGCGAACGGTGCGACGCGATGCAATTTTCGGGGATTTGTTCAAGAAACTGGAAAGGTGAGCGGGAAAGCTCGAAGCATAGAAGGAGGATTATCCCTGTCGGTACCGTTCCAGAAATTCGGCTGGAGATATGACTTTAACTCCTTGGTGGCTTTCGGCCGGATAGTGCCTGAGATTGCCTGTGACTAGGTATTCCGCTCGTCCAGCGATAGCCGCAGCCAGAAACATGTCGTCATCAGGGTCTGGCAGGCTTGGGGATAACGGTCTTGCTCCTACTAATTCTCCGCTAGATTCAATTTGCTCTAGAGACGCTTCCACTTGGTCTATGCCGAACGGGAAGGCAGGGCGCAATAGAACCTCCCGGTATTCGGCTAGAATGCGTACGTCATAGCACAGAGACAAATCGCCCGTCGCCACCAATCGCACGATTTCGCCGGGTGGACCATAGGGGGCTAGCATACCGGAGACGAGGACGTTGGTGTCGAGGACGATCCTCACCGGCGGAACCCTTTGCGCACGGCTTTGATTTCGGCCTCAATATCAGCAGCAGACAGACGGTCAGTACCTGCCTTTATGGACGCTTGCTGCATGGCGTTGACGGCGGCCAAAGCGCGGGTGCTACGCAGGGCAGCGAGCGATTCTTCCAGCAATTCTTCCGATGTCGCCGAAAGCAAGGCGATTGGCTTGCCATTGGAAGTGATTACCATCTCTTGCTCCTGCGCGAGTTCCTTCCAGATAGCAGCCGATTTCCCGCGCAATTCGCGGACTGAGACAAAGCGCATAGAAAACTCCTTGTTGTTGTGTACATGATAGTGTACACAACTATAAACTACCTGTCAATCATTGCGCCGGAGCTAGTCGATTAGTAGCATACCTCTATGGCCACCGTCGTCCTCACCGAAAAGCCCAGCGTGGCGCGCGACATTGCCCGAGTCCTAGGGGCCAACAAACGCGGCCAAGGCTACGTCGAAGGCAACGGCTATATCGTCACCTGGGCACTAGGGCATCTCGTGCAATTCGCCGAGCCAGACGATTACGGCCCGCCTTGGAACAGCCGCTGGTCCTTTGCCCAGCTACCGATGATCCCTGAGCGGTGGAAGCTCAAGACGACGCGCTCGACCTCCGACCAGTACCAAATCGTCAAAAAACTGCTCAACAGTCCCCAGACGGAGCGCGTCATCTGCGCCACAGACGCCGGCCGCGAGGGCGAACACATCTTTCGCCTGATCTACGAGCACGCCCGCTGCAAAAAGCCGTTTAGCAGGCTGTGGGTTTCGAGCCTGACCGACGAGGCGATTCAGAGCGGCTTCCGCGCCTTGCAGGAAGGAGCGGCCTTCGATCATCTTGCTGCAGCCGCACGGGCGCGCGGCCAAGCCGACTGGCTGATGGGCATGAACCTGACCCGCGCCTACACCGTCCACAACAAGGCGCTCTGCACCATCGGCCGCGTGCAGACGCCAACCCTATCCATGGTCGTCAAGCGCGATGCGGCGATTGCCAGCTTTGTAAAGGCGTA
>JAJDYK010000349.1 GCA_022825185.1 Candidatus Latescibacterota bacterium
CCGGAGTGCGGGGTGCCGCCCGTGCTGTCCAAGCCAATCCCTATTTCTGCAACAGGCTCTCTTGGTTGTCCAGAGCAAAAAAGTGGGCTTTGTCGATCTCGACGACCAACCGCACCGTTTGGTCAACTTGCGGCATGTGCAGCGGATCGACGCGGGCGACAAAAGCGGTCTTGCCGGTGGTCAAGTTGAGAAAGACCTCGTTGCCCATCGGTTCGACCACTTCGACCTTGGCGGCAATTTCGACGGTCTCGACATTGCGGCCAATAGTATCCGGGTCGTGGATGTCTTCCGGGCGGATGCCCAGCGTCACCTCCTGACCCACGTAGCTGCCTAGCTGGTCGCCGTGGCCGGCGGGCAGGGCGAGTTGCACATTGCCTTCGTCGAAGATTAGACCGCTGCCGTTGGAGGTCAGCGTGCCGCGGATGAAGTTCATGGAGGGGCTGCCGATAAAACCGGCGACGAACTGGTTGACGGGTTTGTTGTAGAGATGGAGGGGTTTGTCGATCTGCTGAATGAGGCCGTCGCGCATGACCACTATGCGGTCTCCCATGGTCATGGCCTCGACTTGGTCGTGCGTCACGTACACCATGGTGGCTCCTAGGCGGGTGTGCAACTTGCTGATCTCGGTGCGCATCTGCACCCTCAGCTTGGCGTCGAGGTTGGAGAGCGGTTCGTCAAAAAGAAATACCTTGGGCTTGCGGACGATGGCGCGCCCCACCGCCACGCGCTGACGCTGACCGCCCGAAAGCGCTTTGGGCTTGCGTTCTAACAACTCCTGGATACCGAGTATATCGGCTGCTTCTTGCACCCGCGCTTCAATCTCATCTTTGGGATATTTCCGCAGCTTAAGCCCAAAGGCCATGTTTTGATAGACGCTCATGTGTGGATAGAGCGCGTAATTCTGAAATACCATGGCGATGTCGCGGTCCTTGGGGGGCACGTCGTTGACGATCGTCCCATCTATCGAAATCTCGCCGGCGGTGATTTCCTCAAGCCCGGCGATCATTCGCAACGTCGTGGACTTGCCGCAGCCCGACGGGCCGACGAGTACTACAAATTCTTTGTCCTTGATCTCGATATTGGCGTCGTCCACCGCTACCACTTCTTTGTCGTACACTTTGCGAACATTCTTCAGAATTACTTCAGCCATCGCGTCCCTCTTCTGCTGTTATGGGCTTCGGCTTGTGCTATAAAAGGTTAGAGTATAATAAATAAATTACAAAATCTCTATGTTGCATTCCATTAAAACGGCGTCGTCCGGGGGATTGCTGTAGTACGCCGCCCGCCGCCCTACGACCCGGAACCCCGCCTTGCAGTAGAGCGCCCGCGCGGCCCGATTTGCCGAGCGCACTTCGAGCGCACAACAGCTAGCACCTTGTGCTGAGGCCACGCGCAACATCCGCCCCAACAACCGCCTACCCCACCCCCGGTTCCGATATGCCGAATCTACCGCGAGGTTGGCGAGGTGAAAATCGCCACCGGCGAAATAACCCAGCGCGTAGCCGATCAGCTCGCCGCGGTGCAAAAGCCCCAAACACAGGGCATCTCTATCTACAAGTAAATAGCCAAAATCGGCCTCGCTCCACGGATTGGCGAAAGAGCTTCGCTCAATCTCCATCACGCGATGTAGGTGAACCGAGCCGAGCGGAACAAAGCGACTCTCGCCGCTCATACCCGCGCTAGGGGACGAGCATCGGGCGAGCGCAAGTAATCGGGTTCCACTGAGGCCAGGTCCGCAGTTTGGCCTTTCTCCAGCTTGGATAGCGCCAGCCAGCCAATAGTTCCGGCGTCGGGACGAGCGCAGGACAGGGGGGCAAATTGCGCGGCTGGGTTGCCCGCCAACAGCTCTCGATAGGCCGTAGCCCCGTCCCCGGTGTAAATCGTCGGCTCGTTGACTCGCTCTTGAGCCAACTGTACTGGCGCGATGGCCCGGGGCGGTACCAGTTCGACCGGAACGCCCGTCGCCGTGTCGTAGAGCGCAGCATAGACCTCGCGCTTGCGCGCGTCGAGGACCGTACAGACAGGCAGGCGGGCAAAGGGCAGACGAGCAGCGAGGGCTTCCAGCGTTGAAACGGTCACTAAATCCTTGCCCGCAGCCAGACACAAACCCTTAGCTGCACTCAGCCCGATCCGCAGGCCAGTAAACGACCCTGGCCCAATCGCGACGGCTACGGCCCGCACTCCCCCAACATCCATGTCTGCGGCCTCTAGTGCTGCCTCCACCTCGCTGAACAGCCGCTGTGAATGCTGCAATCCCACATCGAAATAACGGCTGACGACGATTCCTGCTGCCGCGCAGAGCGCCACGCTGCCGACCGGGGTGGCCGTGTCCAACGCCAGAATCACGTCATGGCCATCCGCGCTCATAGAAGCTCTAGTTGCTCGCCGTGGCTTGGCGGTGGCTCGAAGCCAAGGCGTTCCCAAGCTCGCGGCATGGCCATGCGGCCTTTGGGGGTGCGCTTAACAAACCCTTCCTTGATCAAATAAGGCTCGACCACTTCCTCGATTGTCTCGGCCTCCTCGCCGATTGTGGCCGCTAGATTGCTCAGGCCGACCGGGCCGCCGTTGAATTTTTCAATGATGGCCCGCAGCAACGTGATATCCATCTTATCGAGCCCCATCTCATCGACATCCTGGATGACGAGTGCCTTTTGCACCACCTCGGCATCGATCTCGGCTTCGCCTTCCACTTGGGCAAAATCGCGCGCACGGCGCAGCCAGCGCTTGGCAATCCGCGCCGTGCCGCGAGAGCGACGGGCAACTTCCATCGCGCCCGACTCTGAAACCGATAAATTCAACAGGCGAGCGTCGCGCTTGACGATCGCGGCGAGTTCGGCGACCGAGTAGTAGTCGAGATGGGCATTCAGCCCAAAGCGCGCGCGCATCGGCGAAGTCAACAGGCCCTGGCGCGTGGTGGCCCCGATTAAGGTAAAAGGCTCCAACGGTACGCTGACTGAGCGGGCCGCCGGACCTTGGTCGATGATGATGTCAATTTTGAAGTCCTCCATCGCCGAGTACAGGTATTCCTCGACCACGCGGTTGACGCGGTGAATCTCGTCAATGAAGAGCACGTCGCGTGGCTCCATGGTCGTGAGCATGCCAGCCAAGTCGCTCGGACGCTCGAGCAAAGGCCCTGAAGTGGGATAGATTTCAACGCCTAGCTCTTTGGCGATCACATACGAAAGCGTCGTCTTGCCCAAACCGGGCGGACCGTATAGCAGCACGTGATCCATGGCTTCGCCGCGCTGCCGGGCAGCTTCAATGGCAATGCCGAGCTGCTGCTTGGTCTTCTCTTGGCCCAGCATCTCGGCAAGGGACTGAGGACGCAGCGTATGGTCGAACTGAAGGTCGTCGTCTCCGCCACTAGGATCTATGGGTCGATGGTCCATGGCCGAGCCTTCAGCGTTCCTTGAGGGCCAGTTTGATTAGCTGTTGCACACTCAGGTCGGTGCCGTGCTTTTCGACGGCCTTGCGCACCGCTTGGCGAGCGGCAGGTGCTGCGTACCCCAACGTCATCAGGGCCTTTGCCGCTTCGTCGGTTGCGCCAGGTTTGGCCTCCGAGGCCGCTTCGCCGGTCGCCGAGGCACTCAAGTGAACCTTGTCTTTTAGGTCGAGCACCAAGCGTTCCGCAGTCTTGCGACCAATGCCCTTGATCGCGGTCAGTTCGGTTACGCGCTCCTGTAAGATGGCCTCCTGCAAATCGCGCAGGGTCATGCCCGACAGCACGGTCAACGCCGAATGAGGGCCAATGCCCGAAACGCCGATCAGCAACTCGAAGACCTCCCGCTCTTCCTCATCGGCGAAGCCGAAAAGCTCCATGCGGTCTTCGCGCACATAGAGATAGGTGGACAAATGGACCGCCTCGGAGGCTGGGGGCAGTTGGTCGAACGTTATCAGGGATATGGCCAAGCCGTACCCTACGCCCCCGACGTCGACGACGGCATAGGTAGGTGATTTGGATAGGAGTGTGCCGCGCAGGTGTGTTATCACGGATATACCTAACGCCGCACCATGCGGCTGAGCAAGGCCTCTATCTCGGGCTTGCGCTGTCCTCGGCCCTCGCTTAAAACCCGGCCGGACTGCTGGGTGTGGCATAGCGCGATAGCCAAGGCGTCTGATGCATCGAGAGGCTTGGGCCGTTCCTTCAGACCCAAACTGCGGGTTACCATGAATTGTACCTGTTGCTTGGTGGCTTGGCCATTTCCGGTCACTGATTTTTTAACCATCGTCGGCGTATAGTGGGCAATAGACAGACCGGCTTTGCGCATGGCGATGATCAGGCAACCTCGCGCTTGGCCCAGCTTGGCCGCCGCGGTGGCGTCCTTGCCAAAAAAAGTAGTTTCGATCGCGCCCTCGTCTGGGGCGTATTCGCCGATGAGCCGCGTCATCTCGTCGAACATGTA
>JAJDYK010000333.1 GCA_022825185.1 Candidatus Latescibacterota bacterium
TGAGGTGATCGTGGTTGATGATGCCTCTGACGACGGCACGCCCGAGCAAGTGCGCGAGGAATTTGGCGACGCAGTCAAAATAGTGAGTTTGGCAGCAAACAGCGGAGTCTCTGCCGCGCGCAATCGCGGGATCGCGGCGGCCGCAGGCGAGTGGATCGCTCTGCTCGACTCGGACGACGAGTGGTTGCCCAACAAACTCGCACGCCAAGCAGCGGCTCTATGCAAGAGCGGATTGTTGATCTGTCACACCGACGAGATCTGGATCCGCAATGGCGTGCGAGTCAATCCCCACAAACACCACCAGAAATACGGCGGCGACATTTTCTTTCAGGCTTTGCCCTTGTGCGTTATGTCGCCTTCGTCGATTGCAATTCACCGCCAAGTCTTTGCGGACGTTGGTTTGTTTGATGAATGCTTGCCGGCCTGCGAAGACTACGAACTTTGGCTGCGGATTACCTGTCGCTATGAGGTAGTCTATTTGGCAGAGCAACTCATCCGCAAATACGGCGGCCACGCCGATCAACTGTCGCAGGCGCACTATGCGATGGATCGCTTCCGCGTGTACGCGCTCGACAAGCTGTTGCGCGAGGAGTCGCAACTCGCAGCGGATCGCGCTGCGGCTGTGCGCACTATGCTGTTGCGCAAGGCGCGGATTGTCGAGCGCGGAGCCGCGAAACGCGACAATGTGGAATTGCAGCAGCAGATGGACGACTATATAGTGCGTTGGCAGTGATAAGGTCGCAACAAAAACCCCCTAGTCCGCATGGACGGACTAGGGGGTTTTTGTTGGTTCTGTAAAGCCTGTTATTGGCCGAGTTGTTTCTTGAGGTCTCGCTTGCTTATGGAGCGGAGTTGGCCAAGGCCCGGAAGGTGCTTGCTACGCGGTTTAGATGAGCCCGCTTCCCAGCGCAGAACGGTGTTGGTGCTAACGTTGAGCAGCTTGCCGAGATCGGCCTGGGAGAGCTTGAGGCGCTTGCGATGCTTCTTGATTGTATTCGGCGAGATGCGGAGTTGTCTTCTCTTGTCGCCGGCAGATGCTTTGCTGGTTTTGGCGGCTGGTTTGGCGGCTGGTTTGGCAGGGGCTTTTGCCTTTGCTTTTGCCGGAGGGGACATCTTTTCCAAACGAGCGACTGTTTTCTTCAACTCGCGCACTTGGTCTTGCACTTCTTTGCGGACGATCTTGCTGATCTCTTCCTTTAGCAGAGTTGCGAGGGTCGGCATAAAAAATCCTTTCACCTTGAGTAAGTGTATGTATAACATTTTCAAATGTAAAAAAAATATAGTATTTAGCAAATGCACCGTAGAATGGTATTGCGCGTGCTAACGAAGAACTATAAAAAGAAGATGCAGCAAATATCCCCATTTTCTATCGGAGGTATTAGAGACGAGCCCCTGTTGTCAGTCGAAAAAAAAGACGACAACGGGGGCTATTTTTATTATAGATTGCTAGCGACTGTATGCGACAAATTGCGTGTGTCAATACAGCGTTTGCTATATGATTTTTTGCGGATTAGACGTTGTAAGCCGTCGATGCCGTCGTTCCCCCGCGTCCGGTCCAGTTGGTGTGAAAGAACATGCCGCGTGGCTTATCGGTGCGCTCATACGTGTGGGCTCCGAAGTAGTCGCGCTGGGCTTGGAGCAGATTGGCGGGCAGGCGGGCAGAGCGATAGCCATCGTAGTACGCGAGAGCGCTGGCAAAGGTCGGCACGGGGATACCAAGCGTCGCAGCCATAGCCACGACTCTGCGCCAAGACGCTTGAGTTTGTGCGATTGCCGCGCTGAAGTACGGTGCGAGCAGCAGATTGGCCAGCGTTGGATCCGAGTCAAAGGCTTCCTTGATGCGGCCTAAAAACTGGGCGCGAATAATGCAGCCGCCGCGCCACAGCAGGGCGATGCCGCCGTAGTTGAGTTCCCAGCCATATTCGCGAGCGGCGAGAGCGAGCAACTGATAGCCTTGGGCGTAGGAGCAAATTTTGGCCGCGTACAGGGCTTGGCGAATGTCTTCGACGAAAGCGTCTTTGTCGCCAGTGAATGAAACATTGGGGCCTTGGAGGACATCGGCCGCAGCTACGCGCTCGTCTTTGAGGAAGGATAGGGCGCGGCTGAAGACTGCCTCGGTAATGGCGGTTACGGGCGCGCCCAATTGCAGGGCGTCGATGCCGCTCCACTTGCCGGTGCCCTTTTGGCCGGCCGTGTCGAGTATCACATCAACCATGGGCTGGCCGGTCTCGTCGTCGATCTTGGCGAGGATATCGCCAGTGATTTCGATGAGATAGCTGTCGAGTTCGCCCTCGTTCCACTGCTCGAAAATTGCGCTCTGTTCCTGCGGCTCAATGCCGAGCCCCTCGCGCATTAGGGCGTATGCCTCGGCGATCATCTGCATGTCGCCGTACTCGATGCCGTTGTGGACCATTTTCACGTAGTGGCCAGCGCCGTCGCGGCCCACCCAATCGCAGCACGGGCTGCCGTCTTCTACTTTGGCGGCAATGGCTTGGAAGAGGTTTTTGATGTGGGGCCAAGCGGCGGGGTTGCCACCGGGCATGATACTCGGCCCCTTGAGCGCGCCCTCCTCGCCGCCGGAGACGCCCGTGCCCACGTAGAGCAAGCCTTTGGCCGCTAGCTCTTGGGTGCGGCGGGTCGTGTCTTGGTAGTTGGAGTTGCCGCCGTCGATGAGGATGTCACCTTCGTCGAGCAGGGGCACGAGTTCGGCGATGACGCGGTCCACGGCTTGGCCGGCTTGCACCATCAGCATCACGCGGCGCGGCTTTTTGAGCTGGGCGAGCAGTTCGGCTGGTGAGTGGGTACCGATGATGGATTGGCCGCGGGCGCGATCGGCCATAAAGGCATCGACTTTGGTGGTTGTGCGGTTGTAAACGGCGACGGTGAAACCGTGGCTAGCCATGTTGAGGACGAGGTTTTCGCCCATCACGGCTAAGCCGATTAGGCCGATGTCTGCTCGGCTCATTGGACTCCTCCTGTGGGGTCGTTGTTTGAGTCTAAGGCGCGGCGCAATTGGGCGATGCCCGCGTCGATGTCTGCGCCTAAATGGATGCGGAGTACGGCCCGCCCTTGCTCTACGAGAGCTTGGCGGTCGCCGAGAGCTTGGGCTTGGGCGAGGACGCCAAAGGTGATGCTAGAATCCGCAGCCCCGGCTTGGTCGGGAATCGGCGCGTCCTCTGCTGAGTCGGCTGTTAGCTGAATGAAAAGTCCGCGCCCGGCGTCACCCTTGTGCAATTGGCCGGTCGAGTGCAAGAAGCGCGGGCCAAAGCCGAGGGTCGTGGCTAGGCCGGTGCGTGTTAGTAACTGGTGGCGTAGGGCTTGTAGGGCAGCGGTAGTTGCTGGGGTCGGCGGGAGGTACGCTTGCAGGGCAATGTACGTGTGTCCTGATTTGCCACTTGCCAAAAAACGCGCCAAGGCTTGTGGCAATGTGGTACCCTGCACCGGTCCGTATAGCGCGAGACCATCGACGAGATCGGGCGCGGGTATGGGCAGCGCGCCGCGTTGCTGGTAGGCGGCCACCATCTGGCGAGCTAGTTCCTTGGCTGCCTCGACATCGGGCTGGTCGAAGGGATGGATGTCGAGGAAGAATCCGGCGATGGCCGTGGCAATTTCCCAGTGTAAGAAGGCTGCGCCGAGATCGTAGGCGTTCGCTAGCTGGAGGCACAAGACGGGGTGCCCGGCTGCGGCGATGGCTTGGGCGCGGGCATCGGCTGCGTCGTCCAAGCGGAGGTGGACGAAGAGCCGGTCAGGCCCGTATGTGTGAGCTGCGCACTCAGGTTCTAAATCAACTGGCAGCAAGCCCTTGCCGTCTTTGCCCGTGCTCTCGGCGATGAGTTGCTCGATCCAAGCACCCACTGCGCTGATGGTTGGCGAAGTGATGAGGGTTAGCTTGTCGCGGCCAGCGAGGGCTCCAGCACCTAGAAAAGCCCCGAGTTGGATGCCTGGTTGCGGGTCGGCAAGGGCTTGATCGGCCCGGTCGAGCAGACGACTGAGATCCGCGCCAATGGCACCGGCTGCGATCAAGCCATAGTACGACAGGGCTGAGTAGCGTCCGCCGATGTTGGGATCGTTGCGGAAGATGTGGCGAAAACCGAGGCGTTGCGCGAGGGCTTCGAGGCCGCTGCCTGGGTCGGTGATGGCGGCGAAGTGTCGTCCGGCTTCTGCTGGTCCGACAGCGTCCACCGTGCGGTTGTAGAAGTACTTGAGCAAGGACAGCGTCTCTACGGTGCCGCCGGACTTGGTGGCTGGGAGAAATAGGGTGCGGGCTGGGTCGAGGGTGCGCGCCTTGGCCAAGACAGTGTCGGGCTGGGTGCTGTCGAGTACCGAGAGGTCGAGAAAACCATCGGCCACGCCAAAGACCGCGCGAAATACTTCCGGCGCGAGACTAGAGCCGCCCATACCCAACAGCAGGGCGTGGGTGTAGCCATCGGCGCGGACGGCATCGATACATTGGTGGATGGGGCTGATGGCGTCCCGCATGACGCGCGGGCTGTCGAGCCATCCGAGCCGGTTGGCAATCTCGGTTGGGTCGGGTCGCCAGACCGTGTGATCGCGCGCGAGGATGCGCTCATAGACGCGCTCGGCGGCGAGGCGCTCGGCGGCCTGTTGCACTTGGGCACTGAAGTCGGTCGAGGCCCGAAGGGCAGAAATCTGCATTAAATGTCCTAGTGATTTGTCTGCTGCGTTGGGAATGCTTAAAAAAGTACGCGGTCGGACGGGGAACGCAAACAACGCAATTCAGCGAGGGGGACGCGATGCAAGCGACACTTTACACAGATGACGGGGCGTATTTCATCCGCTTGGGCAATGGTTTGACAATCCGCTGGTGCCGCGCGGAAGATGGGTGGAACAAGAGTCGGACCGAGTTGCCGAGCGGAGCTACACAGATTGACTTCGCGGACCTGCCCGAGGCCCTGCGCGAAGAGGTGCTAGCGGTTTTGGCACGCGCCGCGGCCATGCAGGGAGGGATGGGAGAGGTGAACAACTGAATTGTCGCCTGACGCAAGTGTCTCCTCGTCAATTGTGAGCAGGGCTGTGATGGCCTTGGGCATCCCGCTTGGGTGCCAGAGACACGGACTTTCGCGCTAGTGGAATTAAGGCCGCTTCGCCTTGCCGTACCCGATAAGCCTGGTCCAGCGAAACATCCGCAAAGCGCTGAACCGCGTCCTCGCCCGGCCAGATTATCGCAATTTCCCGGATGGCCGTGGCCTGGCCCAGACCGATTTCCTGTTGCAGGCTCGAAGCTCCGAAGCTGGCACCGCTGCTCACCATCCGGTGGATTGATCGAGTGCCCTCGGCCGTTTCCACTTGGATTTCGACGCGGGCTCCAATGGCACTGCGGTTGGCTCGGGTCCCCTCCAGCAATAAGGTGATCCAGCGGTTCCCGTGGCCGGGATTTTCAAAGAGGACATTCTGGAAGGTATCCCCCGTATAGGCCCCGCCTATGACCGCATAGATATCTTGATCGCCGTCGTTGTCCAAATCGCCGACAGCCACCCCGTGTCCTTTCTGCAAATGGCCGAAGCCGCCCGAGGTAGTGACGTCCTGAAAGACATGCCCGCTAGCATTGCGAAACATGCGGTTGGGCATCACCGAGCGCAGGGAAGGCGCGCCCGTACCAACATACAAATCGAGCCAGCCATCGTTGTCTAGATCGACGTAATTGCACCCCATCGTATAGAGCACTTTGTGGAGGTGGTGGGTTTGGCTGACATCGGCAAAAGTGCCGTTGCCTCGGTTGCGAAAAAGCCGAGCCCGTTCGGCGTCGGTGGGCACGCCCAGATAGTCGGCCGCGACATCCCCGGCGTTGAGATCGGGGTTGTAGTGATAACCCGAGGCGAACAAGTCGAGCCAGCCGTCGTTGTCGAAGTCCCAAAACCAAGTGGGAAAACTCTCGTGCGGTCGCTTGACCCCGGCTTGGCCAGCCACGTCTGCGAAGGGCAGGCCCTCTCGGTTGTGGAAGAGAAAGTTGTCGCCCATCAGGCGCGAGACGTACAAGTCGATCTGCCCATCGTTGTCGAAGTCGCCCCAAGTAGCACCCTTGACAAAGCCCTCGACAGCCAAACCGAGCGAGGCGGCCTTTTCGACGAAGGTTCCGTCGCCTTGGTTGTGGAAGAGTTCACCGGGGTGGACATCGTTGAGGCCGGGGAAGGTTTCATTGCCGACGAATAGGTCCAGCAGGCCGTCGCTATCGACGTCAGCCCAAGCCGCCGTTTGGGTGGGGTGAAAGCTGAGCAAGCCCGCTGCTTCGGTCACATCGGCAAAGGTTCCGTCGCCTTGGTTGCGCACCAGCGAATTGGGATGCTGGCCGTCGATCCCCTGCCAAGCCCCGCGCACAGCCAGAAAATCAAGCCAGCCGTCGTTGTCGAAGTCGGCGTGGACCAGTTGCAGGCCACCGGTTATGCCGGTGAGACCAGCTTCCCGCGTGCGCTCGCTGAAAGTGCCATCGCCTTGGTTGCGAAAATAGCGGAGTTGGTCGTGCAGACCCCAGGCCGAGATCATCAGGTCGAGGAACCCGTCGTTGTCAAAGTCATCCATGATGCTGCCGCCGGCTAAGGATACCAAGTCGAGCCTCAGAAAGGGAGCGATGTCGGGGAAGTGGCCGATGTCGTACTCGGAGGCGAAGAGCGCTGGTGCGATGAGCCACTGGGATGGGACTTGGTCGGGGTATTCCCCTAGGGTCATATAGGCGATGTTGAGGAGCCAGCGAGCAGTCAAATCGTCGGGGTTTTGCTCCAGCACAGTGGCCAAGTAGTCTAGGGCCGTCCGCGATCCGCGTGGGTCAGCGTGAACGCCGTCGGGACCGATGGGGAAGAGACACGAGGCGGTAGTATGACCCTCCAGACAATTGACCTGCTCACCCAAGCGCAGGTAGGCGAGACCCAAGAGCATGTCTAGGCTCGGCTCCATGCGGACTTGGCGCTTTTCAAGCTCGGGCCGCAATTGATGGAATTCGTCAATGGAAGTCTGCGTCTGGCCAGCTCGCAGGCGCTCCCGGGCCAATAAAATTCGGGCCCGCATACGGGCCAAAGGAGATAAGAGTTCTTGTCGGCTGCTGAAGTGCTCCACCCGCAAATCGTTCAGATAGATATTGGAAACCGGATTTTGGTTGTGGGCGATTTGTTGCAAACGCTCGGCCATGCGCTGGGTATTCGCAGTGGATGGCCGAGCTTGTTCGGGAGCTGTACAGGCGGCTAGGGATACGACGACTAGGGAAAGGGTCGAGTACAGCATTATAGCATTCCTATGAGTTGGGCGACGAGGTCGTCGAGGCGGGTGTGCGCCGCGGCTAGATCGGCTGGTGTGAAACGCACGAGACGCACTTCGTCTAAGTCGGTGAAGTACAGCGTTGCGCGGTATTCGCCTTGATCTGGGTGGAGGGCCTGTAAGCAGAGGGCGTAGATTTCCAACTGGAGGCGGTAGTGTTGTACGGCCTCGTCTGGACGTGCGCGGTGGCCGGTCTTGTAATCGACTAATTCCCACAGTCCGTCGGCCCCGCGCCCTATGTAATCGACTACTCCATGTACTAAACCGCGGTCCAGCGAGAGGGTAAAGCGCACTTCGGTGCGGGCCTCTGCATTGGTGAACCAGCGCACAGCTAAGGGCGATTGGCGGCAGCGGCACAACAGGGCGGCCAACTCGCGCTCGAATGGGTCGCGATAAGATGCTACGGGCAAGGTGGCGGCGGCGACGAGATCGGCAGCGAGGGCTGCGGGGTCGGTGTCTGGGTTGTTGCTCAGGGCTTCTATACCGGCGTGGGCGAGCTGGCCAAAGAGCATGGCGCGGCGGCGGGATCCATCTACTTGGTCGAGGGACCATGCCGGCAGACCCAGTACATATTGGCGATGGTGTGCGGTCGGGTCCGCGGCGAAGAGGACCAACTCGCTGGCGGAAAATTCGGGCCGGTCTTGGGGGGCGTCGAGCGGTGATAGCAGATCCAACGCCGGTTCTGCTGTTTGTACGGGGTCGGCGTCGAGGGCTCGAAAGGCTGGCTCGGCTTGATGATCAGTGGTTATGGGGACTGGGAACGCATTGGGGTCGGTGTGGATGGGCAAGGAGGATGGCACGCCTGCAACCGCCTTGCTGCCTTGAGCGAGGTCGTCCTCTGTCAGTGCTAGGCTTCCGCAAATCCAACCGAGACAGTCCATAGCCGCGTCGAGGTCGGCGTCGAGGTGTTTGTCGGTCAGTGCGCCGCCGAGCAGCAGGTGATCGCGGGCGCGGGTGCAAGCCACGTACAGCAGGCGCTTCTCTTCGGCGCGCTGGCGGCGACTCGCGTTGCGATTGATGAGGGTGCGGATAAAGGAGGAGGTCCTTTTGTAATCCTGTTCGGGGTCGAGGACGCGCAAGCCGAGGCCCTTTTCCGCGTCGATGAGCGCAGGATCGCTGTTTTGAAAGTTAAATCGCGCGGCCAAGTCGGGCACGACGACGATGGGAAACTCCAAGCCCTTGGCCGCATGGACGGTCAGGATGTGCAAGGCGTCCGCGTCGAGGACGCCTTCACCTTCTTGTTGCTCTTCATTGGTCAACAAGTCGAGGCGAACGACGAAATCGGTGAGTGGGCCGCGGAATTCACGGGCGAGGTCGAGGAGCTTGTGGACGTTGGCCACGGCCTGATCCCCGCGCTCGCCATAGCAGAGAAAGCCCCAAGCCCCAGTGTCTTCGAGGATGGTGTGCAGCAGTTCGACGAGGGGCACTCGGTCGCGCAGTTTTTCCCAGCGCTGGAGTCGGGCGACGGCGTCTGTGGCGGCCTCTTGGTCCGCAGGGGCGAGCCTCTGCCGCTGATTCGCGTCCGCGAGATTCTTTGCGAGCCGCCCGCCTTGGGGCGCGGTCAGCGCGTACAGGGCGTTGTCCGAGAGGCCGAAGTACGGCGAGCGCAAGGTGCCCATCAAGGCGATGCCGTCGCCGGGATTGCACAGGACGCGGAGGATATTGGCTAGGTCGTAGATTTCTTGGCGCTGGTAAAAGCCTCGGCCGCCGGCCACTTGGAAAGGGATGCCGCAGGCCCGCAGCGCGTCTTCGTACGCGGAGAGATTGCGGCGGCGACGCAGGAGTAAGGCGATGTCGCTGGGTTCGGGTGGACGCAAGCCGTCTTGGTCGGCGACTTGCAGGTCGTTGCCTTCTAAGAGGTGACTCAGGCGGCGGGCGACCAACTGGGCTTCGCGTAGCGCGGAATCCGTGGGGTCGCGGCTATCGTCGGGTGGCAAGAGCAAAAGCTCGACCGAACCCTCGCTTACATCGGCGGAGCGGCATCCGATGAGCGGGTCGTAGCCGACTTGAAAAGGCTCGTCTGGGACCTCCTGCATAAACTTGGGAAAGAGCGCGTTGACAAAGGCAACCGGCTGGGCGAGGGTGCGGAAATTTTCGCCCATGACGAGGGAGCCGAGTTGCTCGGCGGGGGAGGCGTCGAGGATTTCGCCGTTGTCGCAAAAGGGCTGGGACTCGCGCTCGTGCGCGGCATTGGCCTCGGCGATGGCGTCGCGCACGCGGGCGAAGACGGTGACGTCGGCTGCGCGGAACGAGTAGATCGATTGCTTGGGATCGCCGACGATGAAGAGCTTGTCGCCGGCCATTTGCCCGTCTGGCGACGCCAGCGAGCGGATGATTTTCCACTGCAAGGGGTCAGTGTCTTGGAATTCGTCGATCAGTGCGAAGCGATAGTGTTGGGCCAAGCGGTGGCGGATGTTTGCGTCAGTGGCGAGGAGTTGGTGGGTTTTTTCTAGCAGGTCGTCCATGTCCAGCATACTGCCGTTGCCTTTGCTGTTCTCATAGCGCGCATCAACCCTGAAGAAGACGCGCGACAGAGCGGGCAGTACTGCGGCGGCGCGTTCGTCGGCCGCACTGAGTTCGAGGCTGAGGAGGTCGGCGTGCGGAGCTAGGCAGCGTCCCAAGGCGGGCACGAGTTCGCGGACGCGGGCGAGAGCCACCTCGTCCCAGTTGGATTTACTGCCGAAGCGACTGACGCTCAGGGGTTTGCCGTTGGTCAAAAGCCCTTCGGCTAGGCGCGGGAGGATTGCTAGGCCCTCGTCGAGCGGGGGCGTTTGGCTCAACCTACGCATGGCATCGCGCAGCGGGTCGAGACGCTTGACGGCTGAGTCGCTCTCGTCGGTTAGGGGCGAGAGCGCGGCAAGTTCTGCGAGCATCGCGGTGAAGTGGGTGTCATTGAGCAGGGCGCAACATGCAGGGGCACTGGCCGCTTGCTGCATCCCGCGCCAGTTGCTGAGGATTTGGTCGGGCGACTGCTCGGCGTAGCGGCGGCACCACGAGCGGGCGAGATGCTTTTTTTCGAGCAGATGTTCCAAGACCTGTTCGAGATAGCGGCGCGGCCATTCGGCTAAGGTGCGTCGCAAGGCTTCTTTGTCCGGGTCGGGGTCGCGCGCTCTGGCTAGGGACTCTAGAGTTTGGCGCACGGCTTGGTGCCTAAGCTGCGCTGCATCTACTCCCTCTAAGACCGCGAAGGCTGGGTCAACATCCGCCTCAATGGGATACTCGCGCAGCAGGGCTGCACAAAAGGCGTGGATGGTGGAAATGCGCGCCGCGGGCAGATCTTCGCGGATTTGCCGTAGGCGCTGTCGCTCTGGCTCGGGCAGTTCTTGGACTTCGGCGAGCTCAGCCGAGTCGTCGAGGGCGTCTGCCAGTCGCCGGGCGATGCGCTCGCGCATTTCCGCCGCTGCTTTTTGGGTAAACGTGATGGCCAGCACTTGGCGCACGCCGATTTCGGGATGCAGGCGCAACAGTTCGATGTAGCGCTCGACTAGCGTTGCGGTCTTGCCGGCCCCGGCGCTGGCGGTGACTGCGATATTGCGCTGGCTGTCGAGGGCCATGCGCTGGACGGGAGTCAGAGGGACGGCGCGCTTCACGACAAGGCCCTCATGCGCTGGGGATCGAGGCGGCAGCTTTGTTGATAAGGACAGTGCGGGCAGATTTTGTCCGGGTCGTGGGTAGTGACGCGGAAGATTCCCCGGCGCATGGCGCGCGTGTACGAGAGGACGAAGCCGCGCACGGCATCGAGGCGCTGGCGATACGCCTCGTGGTCGTAGATGCCATAGCGGCCGCTGGTGACATAGGCTGTATTGCGATGGGTGGCATCGGCGAATAGCCCGCTGCGGCCGCAGTCCTCTAGGTCGCGGAGCATTAAATACGCTGCTCCAGCCCCTTCGCGTAGCCCAAGTTCCTCGAACAGGGATTCAGCCGCTAGCAAATAAAGCGGGAGTTGGAGGTTGAGGCCGATGTCAATATCGGCTGTGGAAGGCATGCGGCCAGTCTTGTAGTCGAAGATGACGAAGCGGCCGTCGGCCGTGCGGTCGATGCGGTCGATCTTGCCGGCAATCTTCACTTCGTCTTCACCCTCTGAGTCGCCGATGGCATAGAGCGTGGTAGTTGATTGCCGATCGCGCTCTCCCATGCCGGGATAGCTGCCAAAGCTCAGTTCGAAATGGGTCGGAATGGCTGGGTTAGCTGCGGCCGCTTGCAGGCGGAGGAAGCGGGGTAAAACGCCCTCGCGCTCCTCGTCATCGGAGCCGAGCAGGCGCTCTAATTCCCGCTCCCAGAAAAAGCCCGTAAGCCGCATTTCCTCGGCGACTTGGCGGCCTTGGCGGCGCAGTTCCGCGATGTTTTCAGCCAAGTTTTCCGCGCGTTCGGCCGCTTCGCCGTGGGCCGCATAGAAACGATAGAGGATGCGATGGACGAGGTTGCCGCGCTTGAGCGCTGAGTCGTCGTCTTCCGGGTCGCGGAGAGGCCGGAGGTTGAGCAGTTCTTGGGCAAAAAACCGGAAGGGACAGCGGCCGTATAGCTCCAGTTGGGTCGCGGAAAAAGAATGGCCCGCGCCGAGACGGGTGCGCAGCGCGGCGAGCAGCGGTTCCTCGTCGAGTACGCCTTCGTGGCTGCCGAGACTCTCGGGAACCGTGCGCAACTCGGCGATGTGCAAGCCGCGTATGAGGTGGCGCAGTGCGGTGGCGTGGCCGTCGAGTCGTGCGGCTTGGCTGTAGAGTGCGAGGGCGTCGGGCGCGCCGAAGGATGCACTGCCTGAAGGCGGCGGGAGGGACGTTGCGCTCGGCGCGCACAGGCCGCGGCCTAATGTGAGATGCAACTCGGCTAGGGTGCCTGGTGTGCCGTTGGACCCGTCCGTCGCAGGCTGCGGGGCGAGTAGGCCGTCTAATTCGTCGATAAAGGGCGAGGGGGCTAGCGTCTCGCTGCCCGACTGCTGGGGATGAAAGAGACCGAGGCCGCGGCGTGGTGAACATATGGCCCGGTAGAACAGCAAGCGCTCGGCCTCAGTGGTGGCGTCATCGTCCAAGTTCAGGGCGCGGCGCTGGGTTTCTTCGAGGAAAATATCGGCTGGCGGCAAGCGGGGGAATTCGCCTTGCACTAACCCGCCGATGAAGAGGTAATCGCAGGGCGCGCTGCCCGCTGCGGCGAGGTCGGTCACTTGAATGCCAGCGCGCGTTGCAGCGGGGACATGAGCTTGGGCGATGGCATCGCGCAGCAGGTCGGCGAACTGGATCAGGGTGCGGGGCTGGAGGGCGGCGGCCGGTGCGCACAATTCGTCGAGCAGGTCCAAAAAGCGCGATAGTGCCCGGCCGTCTTCTGCTGTAAGCGCGTCCTCTACACCCAACGCGCTGAGGGCGTGGAGTAGATGGTAGCGAAAGGAGGGCAGGTCTTGGCGGCGTTCTAAGGGCCGGAGTAGGTCAAAGAGCGCGGTTAGGCCGGCTCGCAGGGGCTGGAGGGCTTCTAACTCGGCGCGTAGGTCCTCGCGTCGAGTTGGAAAACCGTCGATGTCTTCGGAGAACGGTTCGCCTTCTCGGCTTAGTTCGCTCTCTAAATAGGCGAAGTTGCCTTCGATGGCTGCGAGCCATGTGTCGCGTCCGGTTGACGACGGAACGTTGCGGGTAAAAGCAGCGAAGTCTTCGGCGGCAAGCGTGCGAGTCTGGTCTGAAAATGAATAGCGCAGCCGCACCAAGGGTAAGCTGAGTAGGCGAAAGAGCGCGGCGCGGCTGTAGCGCTCTAGCACTGCGTCGATGAGCGCGAAGACGGTGTTCATGGCGGGTGCCGTGGCAAGGGGCCGTCCGCGCGCGAGGTAAAAAGGCAGGCCGTGGCGCGGCAGCACTTCCGCGACCAGATCGGCATAGGTGTCAAGGCCGCGGAAGCCAATGCGGATCTGCGCTAGCTCGACACCTTGCTCTTGATGCAATTGGCGGATGCGGCGGGCCATGGCCGTTACTTCGCCGACTCGGTCTGGGCAGGGGACTCGCTCTACGGGCGCGTCGAGGCTAGCGCGACTGTGGGTGAAGAGGCGGCCGGCGAATGCGGCGGCTGGGTGTTGGTCGGCGGCGCTGCGTTCGGCACGGATGGCGCGGGCGCGGAGGAATTCGTACAGGGGGCGGGTGCGGACGAAAAAACTGGGACCCTCGGGGTCGTAGTCGAGCAGCGCGATGGATTCTGGAACGAGGGCTAGCAGCTTGTCCAGCACGGACAAAAAAGGCGCGGGCATTTCTACAAAGCCGCAGAATACGAGTAGGCTGAGGTTGGGGAAACGCTGTGCGAGCGTCGAGCGATCGAGATAGGCATCTACAGCGGCAAAACGCTCGCGGCTCCCGCTCCAGCCATCTGCGAGACGTTCCAAGTAGGCCGCATAAAGGACTTGCAATTCCGCGCTGCGTTGGGTTGTTCCCCCTAGGTCGCTCGGCTGGGTGCCCGTCTCCTCCAATCGGCGGAACAACTGAGTCAGCCCCCGGCTCAGCCGCTCAGGTTGGCGACTGTAATAAGGCGCGTTGGCCGCGCTGGCGGCGAGGGCGTCTTCGACTAAGAGCCGCTGTGCGCTGAGGGGCAGGGTTGGTCGCTGGCCGGGACAGAGGCTGTAGAGGATGTCGGTAAAACTATTTAGGTCGAGGGCTAAATGCCCAGTGAGCAGGCCGGTGCGGCTGGCACGGAGGAGTTGCCGCCGCATGAGTTGGGCTTGGAAGTGCGTGGGAAAGAGCCAGAGGAAGGACTCGCCGTCGCTTGCGTCGAGGTGCGCCAAGCAGCGCTCGTACGCAGGCGACATCTTGTCGGGATGGGCCGGGCCGTAGATGAGGGTTAGTTCGCCCATGAGCAACAGGTTGGGAGTGGCGTGGAGGGATGTGTTGGCAACGTATCGCCGAGGGAAAACACTGTCAAGGTGCGCGACGCTCTGCGTTGACATAGAACTGGGCAGGCCGCTTTTTATGCCGCGCGGTAAGACCACACTTTTTCTTAGTGGAATTCGCGATGAAAAAATGGACTCTTGCATTCCTTTTGTGGTGTAGTTGCGCCCCCCTGACCTCTCCTGCGGGAGGCCCGGAGGATTGGCAGAAACCCGAGCCGCCGCCGCCACCGCCGAGTGCGCTAGAGCAGTACTTGGAGATGCGCCAACGCTATGGCTCTGGCCCTCGGCCCGACTTTGTGGCCGTGGTGCCGTTTGTCGATGAGTCGGGGTTTCGCGAGGGCGTGTGGAACATCGAATACGAGTTGGCCAACATGCTCAGCGCCGAGCTGGTGGCCGTTCGCAATTGGAAGGTCGTCCCTTTTGACGCGGTGGCCGAGTTGGCTATGGAATGGGGGTTTGCCAGCCACGAGCAGGCCCTCTCGATTGGCCGCAAGTTAGGGGCGGACTTCGTCATTATCGGCCTGTTGCAAGACTACGACATGCGCCGCCTATCAGTGGGGGATCCCTTGGTGGGAGGGTACAAATCCTATTCGGCCGTGGCGCAGATGAGCGTCGAGATCGCACAGGTTGACGACGGCAGCGCGATTGGTAAGGCAGAGACCCTGCGCAATCTCACCGACCGCGACGTAGGGCTCGACCTGTTGGGCAAGCCGCGCGAGCAAGACTTGCAATTTGCCAGCTTGAAGGAGGTAGAGTTTGGCTCGGAGGCGTTTCGTAAAACCCTGTTGGGTCAGGCGACGGTCGAGGCCATAGGCGAGTTGGTTCACAAGGTGGTTGCTGCGTTCGAGCCGGAAGGTTTGGTGTTCAAGGGCGACGCGCCCGAGGTCATCGCCGTGTACAGCGAGGATATTTACGCCAATATCGGCAGTGCGCACGGCGTGCGGCCGCGCTTGCGCTTTTTCGTCTATCCCAGCCACGAGCGGATCAAAGCCGAGGGGCTGGCCCCCGAAGAGTCGGTTGCCCTCGTCGAAGTAGTAGAAATCATCAGCACCCGGCTCGCCAGCTTGCGAGTGATCCGCACCACCGGGGAGATCAAGGCGGGTGACCGGCTCAAATTAGCCGAAGGAGAATAGCGATGCAGGGAGTGATCAAATACCAGCGGGGCGACGGATTTGTCGAGCTGCGCGACTTAGCGGATGCGCCGCCCGGCCCCAATCAGGTGAAGGTCGAGGTGCAGGCCACGGGGATTTGCGGATCGGACCTACACGTGTACCGCGATACCATCAACTACAATATCCAGACTCCGGTCGTCATGGGGCACGAGTTCAGCGGCGTGGTAGTGGAAAAGGGCGCGGAGGTCGGCGATCACGTGCAGGTGGGCGACCGCGTGACGGGCGAGCCGAGCGTGTACATCTGCGGCGACTGCGACTACTGCTTGAGCGAACACTACAACCTCTGCCCCGAGCGCAAGGTCATGGGCTACTGGCATCACGGCTGCTTTGCGCCTTACTGCAATGCGACTTTTGTCCACAAGCTGCCCGAAGGCGTGGGGTTTGAAGCCGGTGCTCTGACCGAGCTGTTGGCCTGCTGCGTGCATTCGGTTATCGAGCAGGCTGGCGTGACGGCGGGGGACTTTGTCGCCATTACCGGGCCTGGGCCGGTGGGGTTATTCTCGGCACTGGTGGCGCTGGCCGAGGGGGGGACGGTGATCCTCTGCGGCACCGACCGAGATACCGAGCGGCTGAAATTGGCCGAGGAATTGGGCGTGCAACACACGGTCGATATTACGGCTTGCGACCCAGTGGCGCGGGTGCGCGAGTTGACCGGCGGCTATGGTGCTGACGTGGTGGTCGAGTGCGCGGGGGTGGCACCGGCGATGCGGTTGGCCTTGGAACTTGTGCGCAAGCGGGGGCGCTTTTCCCAGATGGGTCTGCCGGGTGCGCCGGTGGAGATCGACTTTGAGAAGATCGCCTACAACGAGCTTCAGGTCTCCGGCGGCATTGGGCAGCGGCGACCGGCTTGGAAGCGGGCGCTGCGGCTGATTGAGCGGGGCTTTATTCCCAGCGAGAAGCTGATCACCCACCACTTTGCGCTGAGCGAATGGCAGCGGGCTTTTGACATGGCCGAGGGGCAGGAGGGGATCAAGCTGATGTTTATGCCGCAGGGGTGAGTGGGGAGGGTCTGTGGAATCGCAATTTTAGCACCTAATTCTTAGGTATCGTTTTGACTGATCTATTCTTTGAACAGCCCGTCCTCAACTCGCCTTACGAGCGTCCGAACCGACATTGGGAGCTGGACGAGACGGGGCAGCCGACGCAGCAAGTCGTCGAACACCGCCGGTCGGCCGAGTTCGTCACGCCGATTCCGCAGCCGAAGCGGCGCAAGGGAGCTGCGCAACAAGCCGCGCTGGTGTTCGACGAGGCGGCGCAGAAGCTCGAAGCCGCTGGCCAGCAATACGACCTGACGGCCATCATCAACGGGGTTCGCCAACAGGTTGACCGCTGGCGCGGTCTGCCGAACCCGAGCCGATGGCAGGTGACGCCGGAGACGGCGCGTCTGCTCCAGCACTGGCGGCACCACAGCTTTAGTGGCATTCGGCCCTTCTTTTGCCAAGTCGAAGCGGTGGAGACTGCTATCTGGCTCACCGAGGTTGCGCCTAACACGCGATCCGGCAGGGACTTTCTCGACCATCTGGAGGCCGCCAACAATAACGCCAATCCAGACCTACCGCTGCCACGGTTGGCGCTCAAGTTGGCGACCGGCACTGGCAAGACCACGGTCATGGCGATGTTGATCGCTTGGCAGACCGTCAATGCGGTGCGTCGGCCCCAGAGCCACCGCTTCACGCGCGGCTTTTTGGTGGTCACGCCTGGCATCACCATCAAGGACCGCCTGCGCGTGCTGCAGCCGAACGATCTGGACAGCTACTATCAGAGCCGCGAGCTGGTTCCGAACGACATGCTGCCCGACTTGGAGAAGGCCAAGATCGTCATCACCAACTACCACGCCTTCAAGTTGCGCGAACGCATGGAGCTTTCCAAAGGTGGGCGTTCGTTGCTTCAGGGACGGGGCGAGACGCTTTCTACCTTGGAGACCGAGGGGCAGATGTTGCAGCGGGTCATGCCCGAACTCATGGGCTTAAAGAACGTCTTGATCCTCAACGACGAGGCGCACCACTGCTATCGAGAAAAGCCGGTCGAGGGGGAGGAAGACGAGTTCTAGGGAGACGACAGAAGGGAAGCGGAAAAGAATACAGAGGCGGCGCGGCTGTGGATTTCGGGGCTGGAAATTGTCGGCGACAAATTGGGCATCAACCGGGTGATGGATCTTTCCGCGACGCCCTTCTTCTTGCGCGGGTCGGGTTATGCCGAAGGCACGTTGTTTCCGTGGACGATGTGCGATTTCTCGCTCATGGACGCCATTGAATGCGGCATCGTCAAGCTGCCTCGCGTGCCAGTGGCTGACAACATTCCCGGCGGCGACATGCCGAGGTTTCGCAATCTCTGGGAACACATCCGTAGCGACATGCCGAAGAAGGGGCGGGGCAAGGCCAAGACCCTCGATCCCCTCAGTCTGCCCTTAGATTTGCTGACCGCCCTAGACGCCCTGTACGGACATTATCAGAAAACTTTTGAGTTGATGGAGAAGGAGGGCATTGACGTCCCGCCGTGCTTCATCGTGGTCTGCAATAATACCTCGACCTCCAAGCTGGTGTACGACTATATCTCTGGTTTCTATCGCGAGAACGAGGATGGCTCAAAGAAACTTGAGAACGGCCGCTTGAAACTGTTTCGCAATTTTGACGAACAGGGCAATCAGTACCCACGGCCTCGCACGCTGTTAATCGACAGCGAGCAATTGGAGTCTGGCGATGCGCTCGACAGGAATTTCCGCAATATGGCTGCCGACGAGATTGATCGCTTTCGGCGGGAAATCATTGAGCGCACTGGCGACCAGCGTCAGGCCGAGAACATCAGCGACCAAGAGCTTTTGCGCGAGGTTATGAATACCGTGGGCAAGCCGGGACGGTTGGGGGATTCGATTCGCTGTGTGGTGTCGGTGTCGATGCTTACGGAAGGGTGGGATGCGAATACGGTCAGCCATGTGCTGGGCGTGCGCGCCTTTGGGACGCAGTTGCTCTGCGAGCAGGTCATTGGTCGGGCGCTGCGGCGGCAATCCTACGAGCTCAACGGAGACGGCTTGTTTGATGTCGAGTACGCGGATGTCTTGGGCATTCCGTTTGATTTTACGGCCAAGCCCGTTGTGGCTCCGCCGAAGCAGCCGCGAGAGACCGTTCAGGTGCGGGCCGTGCGGCCCGAACGGGATGCGTTGGAGATTTGTTTTCCTCGGGTGGCTGGGTATCGGGTGGAATTGCCGGAAGAGCGGCTTGAGGCCGAGTTCAACGAAGACTCGGTGCTGGAACTGACGCCCGCTCTGATTGGTCCGTCGATTACGAGGAATCAGGGGATTATCGGTGAGAGCGTCGATCTCAGTCTAGTGCATACCAACGACCTGCGGACCTCGACCCTCCTGTTTCACCTGACTCAGCGTCTGCTCTACACCAAGTTCCGCGACCCGGGCGAAGAGCCTAAGCTCTATCTTTTCGGACAGCTCAAGCGGGTTGCCAGACAGTGGCTCGATGGCTATCTCGACTGCAAGGGCGACACTTATCCCGCCCAACTCATGTACCAGGAACTGGCCGACATGGCCTGCGAGCGCATTTTTGCCGCGATCACGCGCGAGGGAATCGACCGTCGCCCGGTCAAAGCGGTGCTCGATCCGTACAATCCCGTTGGTTCGACAGCCCACGTGAATTTCAACACGACCAAGGCTAGCCGCTGGCAGGCTGACCCGCGCCGTTGCCATATCAATTGGATCGTTCTCGATAGCGGCTGGGAAGAGGAGTTTTGCCGCGTTGCTGAATCCCATCCGCACGTCAAAGCCTACGTCAAGAACCACAATCTCGGCTTGGAAGTACCCTATCGTCTTGGGTCGGAAATGCGGACGTACCTGCCGGACTTTATCGTGCTCGTTGATGATGGGCGTGGCGACGATGATCTTCTGAATTTGATCGTTGAGATCAAAGGAGAGCGAAGGGAAGATGCCAAGGCCAAGAAGACGACTATGGACACCTATTGGGTGCCTGGTGTGAATAATCACGGAGATTACGGGCGCTGGGCTTTTGCCGAGTTCACCGATGTGTACGGGATGGACGCTGAGTTCGCGCAGTTGGTTGAGGGGTTTCGGGCAAAGGGGTAGGGGTCGAACATTGTGATTGATAATGTATATACGTCATCGTAAGTTCGATGAATCTATATTAAGCCAGAGGTTACGTGAACCATGACCAGCCGACGTTTGCAGATAACATTGCAACCTGAAGTGCTGCGGTGGGCGCGCGAGCGGGCAGGCTTTGATCGACCAGAACTGGCGCACAAGCTGCAAGTGAGTCCAGAGCGCGTGTCGGAGTGGGAACGCAATGGCAAGATCAGTGTTGCGCAGGCCGACAGACTCGCCCAACGCACTCATACCGCTCTGGGATTTCTGTACTTGGCAGAGCCGCCCGAAGAACGCTTGCCAATACCCGACTTTCGCACCCGAGATGATGCTCCGCCTCCGAGTTCCGACCTACTTGAGACCATTTACCTTATGCAGCGGCGTCAGGCATGGATGCGCGATGAGCTTATCGAAGGTGGTGCTGAACCGCTGGATTTCATCGGAGCCTACAGCACGGATGCCCATCCTCGGCAAGTTGGGGCAGCCATGCGCGATGCGCTGCAGCTTACCGAAAATTGGGCGGAAGAGTTAGGTAATTGGAGCGATGCGTTGCGGCATCTGAGACACTCGGTTGATGCTGCCGGAGTGCTGGTGTCGTTCAGTGGCGTCGTGGGTAATAACGCATATCGAAAGCTGGATCCCGATGAATTTCAGGGCTTCGCCCTCGTGGATGAGTATGCCCCGCTCGTCTTTGTGAATAGCGCCGATTTCATGGCGGCGCAGATGTTTACTCTGGCTCACGAAATGGCACACCTCTTCATTGCCCAGAGCGGTATCTCCAATTTAGAAGACTTACAACCGCCATCGGATGAAATCGAGCAGTTCTGCAACAAGGCTGCTGCCGAATTCCTGATACCAGAGGAAGAGTTACGGGCTTTCTGGCCTAGTGCCCGACGAACGAATGATCCTTATCAGACTATCGCCCGCAAGTTCAAAGTGAGTCCCCTCGTGGCCGCGCGCCGGGCTCTCGATCTCGATTTGATCGACAGGGATGAGTTTTTCCGCTTCTACAACCAAAGGGTTGATGGATGGCGCAGCGATCAGCAGCGTCAGGGAAGTGGAGGCCACTTCTGGAATACTCAGAAATGGCGCATTGGCCCTCGCTTTGCCTCTGCCATAGTTCGTGCGGTTGGAGAGGGTCGTTTGCCCTATCGCGAGGCGTACAATCTCACCGGTCTTAAGGGAGAAGCCTTTGAGAACATGCCGAAAAAGATGGAAATACCGCAGTGACGAACCCGCGCTTGGACAGAATCAAGAGGAGGAATAAGCTCATGCAGCCAGACCCAATCGTCGAAGAAGTTCGTAAAGCACGCGATGCGTATGCTAAGAGATTCAATTATGACTTAGATGCGATTTGCCGAGGTTTACAAGAGAAGCAGAGGCTAGGCAGAAGGAGAGTGATTTCTTTGCCGCCCAAACGTCCAAAAAAAGTGAGGAAGCCATGAAACTGAAAATTGCGATCTATCAAGCGGAAGAAGGCGGATATTGGGCAGAAGTACCTTCTATCCCCGGATGTGCGACGCAAGGGGAATCCTTTGAAGAGTTGCTGACCAATCTCTACGAGGCCGTCGAAGGTTGTCTGTCCGTTGAGGTTTGTGACATTACTGACTCGGGAAAAGCTAGGGTGATCGAAATCGCAGTATGAGAGTAGTCAGTGGCAAGCAGTTCTGTAAGCTGCTCGAATCGCGGGGGTGGCAGTTGAAGCGCATCAATGGAAGCCACTTCATCTACGCCAAGGCAGGAGTCCCTGTGCGTATTTCCGTTCCAGTTCATGGAGATACATCCCTGAAACGCGGCCTTCAGAGACACTTGATGAAATTGGCGAGTATCGATGAATCCGACCTGTAACCTACAGTAGAGAGATTGCAATCAATGGCAAAACGAAAATCGACCAAGACTGTTGAAACTCTGCGGCACCAGGATGCATCGCGGAAGAATATTCCCACGGCTGAGTATCAGGCGGTGATGGCGGAGGACGACCGGAATCCGATTAGGGTCGCGTATGAGCGGCGCAATCGGGATCTCGATCCGCAGCTTGTTTGGCGGGGGAAGGATGAGCAGAACTGGTCGGATTTGGTGGTGCAAGCGCCGCCGCTATTCATTCAGGAGAAGGTGCAGCCGAAGGTGTTGATTGACGATTTGCGGCAGCGGAGCAAGGAGACGGGGGACGGCGAAGCTAACTTGCAGACGGATTTGTTCGCGGATTTCAATGGGCTGCCGAGTGCGGACGCGCAGACGGAGTTTTACCAGCACGACGCCAACTGGTCGAATCGGATGATTTTAGGCGATAGCTTGCAGGTGATGGCGTCGCTGGCCGAGCGGGAGGGGCTGCGCGGCAAGGTGCAGTGCATCTACATCGACCCGCCCTACGGCATCAAGTTTAACTCCAACTTCCAGTGGTCAACGGAAAGCAACGTCGTAAGAGATGGGAATACGGATCACATTACCCGCGAGCCGGAGCAGGTGAAGGCGTTTCGGGATACGTGGCGGGATGGGATTCATTCGTATTTGACGTATTTGCGGGATCGGCTGACGGTGGCGCGGGATTTGTTAGCGGAGAGTGGGTCGGTTTTCGTGCAGATTGGGGACGAGAATGTGCATCGGGTGCGGGCGTTGATGGACGAGGTGTTTGGGGAACAAAACTTCGTTACTGAGATTAAATTCAAAACGACAAGCAATCGAACATCTGAATTTGTACCTACGGTCTTTGATTCTATAATGTTATACGCTAAAGACCGAGACAATCTGAAGTTCCGTCGACAATTTCGATCTAAGGACTATGATGAAGTAACTGAAGACTCATACGGTTGCGTAGAGGAGTCGCCCAATTCTTGGAGAAGACTGACCAGATACGAAAAGGACAATCCAAGTCAATCCGAGAAAATCGGACCGCTGTTCGGCTTGAGTGATCTAACTTCGTCTCACGAATATACAAGGGAACCATTCCACTGGTTTCACAAGTCATTCACTACAAGGCGACGTTATTGGTCGACTTCACACGATGGATTGACTCGTCTAGGTAGAGCTAATCGTCTCTGCGACGCTAACGGAACACTTCGATATAAGCGTTTCTTCAAAGACACATACGTTTTCGCACTGGACAATATCTGGCATGATCTAGGTAGCGGTTCTCAGACGGAAGAACGAACCTATGTCGTCCAGACGCTCTCGAAAGCCATCCAACGCTGTATCCTAATGACCACCGACTCCGGCGACCTCATCCTCGACCCCACCTGCGGCTCCGGCACCACCGCGTACGTAGCCGAGCAGTGGGGCCGCCGCTGGATTACCATCGACACTTCCCGCGTCGCCCTCGCGCTGGCCCGCTCCCGCGTCATGGGCGCACGCTATCCCTACTACCTGCTCGCCGACAGCCGCGACGGCCAAATCAAAGAAGCCGCGCTGGCCCGCAAAGCCCCCTCGGAGCAGCCCACGTACAACGACATCCGCCAAGGCTTCGTGTACGAGCGCGTCCCCCACATCACCCTCAAGTCCATCGCCAACAACGCCGAAATCGACGTAATCTATGAGAAATTCCAAGAAACGCTGGAGCCGCTGCGTCGGGAATTGAACGACGCACTCGGCACATCCTACGAGGAATGGGAAATCCCCCGCGCCGCCGCCGCCGCTTGGCCCGAGGAAGTCAAAAGAATTCACGCTGATTGGTGGGAACAGCGCATCGCCCGGCAAAAGGAAATCGACGCTTCCATCGCCGCCAAAGCCGACTACGAATACCTCTACGACAAGCCCTACGAAGACAACAAAAAAGTCCGCGTCGCCGGCCCGTTCACCGTAGAAAGCCTGTCGCCGCACCGCCTGTTAGGCGTCGATGAAAACGACGAACTCATCGACAACGTCGCCGAAGCCAAGTTAGGGTACGGCGAAAAGCAGGACTTCGCCGAGATGATCCTCGACAATCTCAAAACCTCCGGCGTCCAACAGGCGCACAAAGACGACCGCATCTCGTTTTCCGGGATCAGACCCTGGCCCGGCTACCACGTCTGCGCCGAAGGAACCTACGTCGAAGGCACCAGCGACTCGGGTGCTGAAAAACGCGCCGGCATCTTCGTCGGCCCGGAATTCGGCACCGTCTCCCGCCCCGACCTCGTATCAGCGGTGCGCGAAGCCGCAGACGCCGACTTCGACGTGCTGGTCGCCTGCGCCTTCAACTACGACGCCCACGCCTCGGAGTTCAACAAACTCGGCCGCGTCCCCGTCCTCAAGGCCCGCATGAACGCCGACCTCCACATGGCCTCCGACCTCAAAAACACCGGCAAAGGCAACCTCTTCGTCATCTTCGGCGAGCCAGACATCGACATCCTCGACGCGGAAGACAGTCAAATCCAAGTCAAGGTCAACGGAGTCGATGTATTCCACCCCAACACCGGCGAAATCCGCAGCGACAGCGCCGACGGCATCGCCTGCTGGTTCGTCGATACCGACTACAACGAGGAAAGCTTCTTCGTCCGCCACGCCTACTTCCTCGGTGCCAACGACCCGTACAAATCGCTGCG
>JAJDYK010000221.1 GCA_022825185.1 Candidatus Latescibacterota bacterium
AGCCCCGTGACGGAAGCCTCAACGGTGTTGGTTCCCAGATTGCTGCCCAGCGTCAGCCGGGTAGTGGCGCGACCGTTGGCATTGGTGGTAGCCGTAGTGGTTGATAGCGTTCCCCCGCCAGCAGTCACCGCAAACGACACGGCCACTCCGGCTATGGCCGCGCCATCTTCATCTGACACTAAAACCATCAACGGCTCGGCCAGTTGTGTGCTGGCCGGGCCTTCCTGACCATCGCCGGCAACCTTCTCCAGCCTGTGGGCATTGGCGTACCCGACAGCGCTAAAGGTCACTGGCTCCAAGCCCGCGACCGAGGCTTCCACGGTGTTGGTCCCCAGCTCGCGGCCCAGCGTCAGCGTGGTAGTGGCTTGGCCGTTGGCATTGGTGGTAGCGCTGGCCGATGACAGCGTCCCCCCGCCAGCGGTCACTGTAAACGCGACCTGAACTCCTGCGAGCAAGTTGCCGTTTTGATCTCTTACGACAACGACGAACGGCTCGTCCAATGCCGCACCGGCTGGTCCCTGTTGCCCCTCGCCGGAGGTTTCCAGCGTCTGGGGATGCAAGCTGGGAACCGTTTGTCCCTCTGCAGAAGCTCCGTCTCCTTCGGCGGTAGTGCTTTGCGAGCCGGTGGTAGTGCTTTGCGAATCCCCGTCTCCTTCGGCGGAAGTGTTTTGCAAATACTCGTCAAGAATCTCTTGAGGAATCTCTGGTGGTTCTGGTGGGTCTCGTAGTTTTGGTCGGTCTGGGTCTTCTTCTGTGGTGGGGATCAATGAGACCGTCCCGCTCGTCGTTTCTTCGCCCGCCGGAATCAGGAAAGTAGTGGATCCCTCTATGCGGAAGCCCTCCGGTGGAGTGATCCAGGAACTCACGTCCAAAGACGTATCCTCAGCTACCGGACCACCATTATGCCTGATTTCCAGAGAGACAGTGATTGAACCATCCTCATTTTTCGTGGCAGAAATATCTATACGGTAGGTACCGGCCGGAGGATCGTCAGCCCCAGCCTCCCCGCTCTGCCCCAAGACCAAGCCGACGACCAGCAAAGGCACATAAGCTAAGCGCTGAGCTAGAGATTTCGCGTGTATCATTATTCGTCAACTCCTTTGTTCACGTGAGTTTAGGTTAAGCGATCTTCTAACGTGAGTCGTGCATCTGCTTAGTAGCATACGTTTGTAATAACAGTGCAAACGTATGCTCCGTCAACCAAAAAATGTTGATTTTGAACTTGATGAACAACTGGTTTTGTTAGGGTTGGAGTCGGTATCTACTCTGTCAATGCCGCAGCGAATGAGAATCACCCGTATGCTCGTGCTCACAGGCAGGACATATCTTACATAGGTGCCGATTTAGGAGATGTGCTGTTGCCAGTAGGAGACCTCCTGTTGCATGGAGGGCTACTTCAAAAATTCCTTCAGTCGCAATGTGGGCGGTGGCAATGAACGCTACTGCCACTACGAGGGTGAGGAATGCTCTCCAACTTCTGTGATGTTTAATCCCCCAAACGACGCTACCTAATGCGAGCGCAACGGCTCCAATAATGATTAATTCCGCGCGTTCACTTGCGAGGAACCCGAGCCCCAGTAACGGCAGAATTGTTACTAAAAGCGGCATTGCCACGCAGTGGAGCGCACACGAAAAAGACAGAAATGCTCCTACGGTATCTACCAGCTCTTGATCAAAATAGTTTTTCACTTTTTCCATATGTCGCCTCGCAGATTGCCCACGGCGCACTTTCTCGGCGTGGGGTCATAGAACTTCTCGTTGAATCGAATGGTTGTAGTTTGATTATCGACACTCATAATATATAACTCTTTATGCGGCTTGGCGCACTGGAACGTCGCGGGGGGCGCGGGCGATCCACTGTTCGGCGAGGAGCAGGCCGAGGGCCAAAATCAGGAATTCGCGCCACAGCTCGCGGCCGTGGCGATTGCCCAAGACCGCAAGGCGCAGGTCGTCACTTGGGCTGAGGAAATGGACTTCTGCGTCTGCGAAAACGCTCCGCACATACTCGGGCACTACGGGTGCGAGTGCGGATTCGCGAGCGTCGAAGTTGACGGCGAACGCATCGACCTCTGCGCCCGCAGCGCGCAGTCGCCAGATGCCAGCCTCGCCGACGTGGGGAATTTTCCACAAGTATTGGCCGCCGATAGGCTCCGGCTCCAAGCGCAGGCGCTCGCCCGACGGCGTCTCGGCCTCTACCACAGCTTCCATTGGCACATCGGCCAAGCGGCGATAGACCGTTTCTCCCACCAAGTAAGCGGCGTGGCGGTCGGGCGGCAGGCTCAACTCGCGCACCAAGCGGTGCAGGAGGGGGGCGAACAGTCCGCGTTGGTGCAGGTCGTTCCACTGCGGGTCGATGGGGAAGGCCGCGAGTGCGACGCGTCCCTGTCCCTTCCAGGCTAGCGCCATGGCGAGTTGTCCGTCGCTGAAGCGGACCAAAGGCAAAAGGTCGGGCGCGGGCACCATGGCGAAATAGGCGTAGAAGCGCGGCTGATCGCCGTCGCTGGCGAGGAGGTCGTTGAAAAGCGGGTGATGCGGCTCGTCTGCGTCTAAGACTTGATAGTTGGCTGCGTTGCCGGGTGCGCCGAGCCGGTTTTTGAAGCGCCCCGGAGTCAGGCCGGGCAAGAGGTCGCGGTTGTAGTAGCCAAGACCGCTCTGCGGCGCGGGAAAGAGAACCACGCCCCCACCGCTGGCGACGAACTCGTCTAATGCCGCCTTTTGCATCGCGCTTAGCCGCGCGAGGTTGCAGAGCACGAGGACATCTACTCCGGCGAGGGTGTTGGCGTCGAGATTGGCAAAAATATCGGTGCGAATTTTTACGACCGGATCGGAGAGGGCTGCCGCCCCGAGTGCTCGACGCACATAGTACGCGTCTTCGGGCTGTTCGCTTAACAGCAGCACGGTGATGGAGGTGGGCAAATCGAGCGTGAAGTAGCGGCGGTTGTCGAGCGCGAGGGCATCGTCGGAGAGCGCGACGTGTCCGCTCAGCCGTCCGGGCCGTCGCGGCGAAAAGCTGAGTGCTACTTGGGTCGTGCCCGGCGCTCCGGGATCCACGCTATGGCGGCGCACGCGCTGGCCATCGACAAACAGGTCGAGCGCCGTGCCCGCGCCGCTGTGCGCGATTGCGGTTTGCAAGGTGACTTTGGCGTCGGCCGCGAGCATCCAACTCGGGGCCGAGACCCGCTCGACGTAGGCATTTGGCCGGGGCTGGGCAAGCGGGCTGGCGACATAGACGCGCATGTCGGCAAAGGATGGGACCGAGTCGTCGAGCTGATCCCAGTTGTATTGGGCCAAATCGGTAAAGACGAAAAGCTCGTGTGTTGCGAGTGCGGATTCTTGGTCGAAGCGTTGGGCCGCGGCGTGCAAGGCCGCGCGCAAGTCGGTCGCCTCTTGCGTCGGCGCGAGCTCGGCAAGGCGCTCGGCTAGGTAATCGCGGTCGCCGGCAAAAGGGTCGTGGGGCCGTTGGGCAAAAGGCTGCACTGCCACTTGATCGCGCGGCGGCAAAACGGCCAGCAGGTCGCCGAGTTGGCGCTGGAGTTGGTCGAAGAGGGAACCAGAGGGCCGCTGGTAGCGGGTGCTGTACGACAGGTCCAAGAGCGCGTGAACGGCCACCGGACGATCGCCGCCTCCCCATCCGCCACCGGCTGTCGGACGGGCAAAGGCGCAGACGATGAGCGCGATGATGAGCGTGCGCAGCAACAGGACCAGCCACTGGCGCAGTTGCAGCCGCCGCATGCGGTTTTGCTGTAGCTGGCGCAGAAAGGCGAAGTCGCTGAAAGGATGGGGTTGGGCGCGCCCTCGATGCAGCAGGTGAATGGCTAGGGGTAGGGCGGCCGCGACCAGTCCGACAAGGACCGCGGGATTGAGAAACTGCAAGATGGGGAAGGAGCCGCGCTAGTTCGCAGCGGGAATATCGCGCTCGGCAGCTTCGATGGTGGCGATGATTTCCTCGGCTGAATTCGCGTCGATGAGCTTCTTTTTGAACTCTTCGTTTTTGAGTAAGCGCGAAATCCGCGCCAGTGCTTTGATGTGGGGGCCGGAGATGTTGGTCGGGGAGACCAGCAGGAAGAACACATAGGCTGGCTCGCCGTCGAGGGCGTCGAAATCCATGCCCCGCCGCTGGGTGCCCATAGCTGCGACCAGTTCGGTCACCGCGGCCGACTTGCCGTGGGGGATGGCGATACCATCGCCAATGCCCGTGCTCATGATTTTTTCGCGGTCGAGTACGGCTTGCAATGCTTGGTCGCGGTCGGTGATCGCGTCGCCGACTGGAAGCGAGTTGACCAGTTCGGTGATGATTTCCTCTTTGGATTCTCCTTTGAGGTCAACTATGATGGATTCGAGCGACAGAATGTCCAACAGGTTCATGCGCGTTATCTCCGGGTGAGTTGTTGAAAAATAAGCCATCCCCGCGACATTCGTCAACTGCTCATTGTCATTGAGTTATGGCTTTTACGAGTCTCGGCACCACGAAGTAAAGCAAGCGCCCGCGACTGATTTCTTGCCAAGAGTAGATGCCCAATTCGACTGCGGCTAGGCCCGCAGTCGGCAGAGAGATGCGCGCACCCGTTAGCTCGCCGATCCACTCTTCCATCCCTGGGTTGTGGGCGATGATGAGGCCGGTCTGGGCGCTGTCTGGCAAGTCGGCTGCCGCTTGGGTCAGAGTGCTGGAGGGCGCGAGGTAGAGCGCGTCGTCTAGGTGCAGAGCGCTCGCCGGTAGGCCGAGGGATTCGACAAGGCCGGTGGCCGTCTGGTGCGCTCGGCGTGCGGCCGAGGCCAGCACGAGATCGGGACGCGGGCCATACGCTGCGAGTAGGCGGGCGATGCGCGGCAAATCCGCGCGGCCGCGCTTGTTGAGCGGACGGTCGAAATCGTCGCTTATGCCGGGAGGATAAGCCGACTTGGCATGGCGCATGATGAGCAAGGTCTTCATGGGAATTAGGAATTGGTTGCGTGGGCATTTACTAGAAGGTATTTTTATTAGCAGCAAGATAGGGTGTATTGGTGCCCGATACAAACGCGACTCAGGATTTATAGATATGGCTCCACAACCAGTAGAACTCAACCTAACCATCCGCCCCCAGCACCGCTTTGCGGTCATCGATATCGCCGAGTTGATCCGCCAGCAAGTCGGCGACGAGCTGCGGCCCTTTCGCAAAGCCGCGTACTGTTCGTTGCACACCACGGCTGGCTATATAGAGCAGGGCACGAGTAGGCGTTTGGGCCACAGCCGCAAGCAGATCGACCCATTTATCCGCGCCATCCAAAAGATATTTCCCTACAACGCCGGCTATTTCCACGACCGCATGCAACTGCGCGACGAGCTTAGCGAGGGCGAAAAGGAAAGGGAGCCGGTCAACGCCGACTCGCACCTGACTTTTATCGCCGCGGGTCTCAAAAACTGCGTGACCTATATCCACCGTCCCGAGGAGCCGGTGTACTTCATTGAGCTAGACGGTATCTACAAGCACTACGTACGCAGCCGGCACACCGCGGTCATGGCCTACAACCACGCCGAAATCGTGCAGCGCAGTCGAGTGGAGATTCCGGTGGGTGGCAGCCATGCGATCGACGCCTTCAACCTCAAGGATCCGCGCTATGGCCTCTTTGAAACGCTCGCCGATCGGCTGCGGCAATCCGGCATCGACAAAGGCTGCATCGACATCCGCCTCGCCCCAGAGGAAAAGCACGTCGGCATGACCGTCAACGAGTACGAGACCCTGTTGATGCGCAACGACTTGCCCCAGGCCCTCAGCGATCCGCTGCGCTATGCGTTCCAGCGCGGCAAGCGGCTCCTGCGGCACCCGGCCTCCATCCCCGGCAAGATGCACGCGTACGCGGCCTACGATTCCCTCCGCTTCTACAACGAATTGCTCGACCAAGTTCCGGTGGGGCGGTCGGTCATCGACCGCATCGTTTCGGTGCTATCGACGCCAGCCCAGCGCATCTTGCGCCTGAAGCGCCACATCCGCCTGCTGGTCTCAGATAGCGCGGGAACTGGCGCGGATCGCATCCTGCAGGGCACGTACCAAAGCCCGATTTTGGTGCAGCACCAACCGGCTGAGGGTGAAGTGCGCGCGCTCGACATCACCCTGCGCCGCTTCGTCTGAGCATGCAGGTCGATCCTTCCATCTTCAAAGCGTACGATATCCGCGGCATCTATCCCGACCCTCTGAGCGAAGAGGTGGCCTACGCCATAGGCCGCGCCTTTGTGGCCCTGCTGAAGTGCGAGGAGGTCGTCGTGGGACGCGACATGCGCCTTTCGAGTCCGGCCATAAAAGAGCACCTCTTGCGCGGCCTCGTCGATCAGGGCGCGGACGTCATCGACATTGGCATGGTCAGTACGGATCAATACTACTATGCCTGCGCCACCTTGGCCCGCCCGGGCGCGATGGTGACGGCTTCGCACAATCCGCCCGAATACTGCGGCTTCAAGATGGTGCGCCAAATGCCCTATCTGCTCAGCGGCGAATCTGGAATCCAAGACCTGCTCCGCCTCGTAGCGGAAGAAAGCTGGGGCGAGGGGCGGAGGCAGGGTGTGGTTCGGGCTGAGGATGTGACGCAGGGCTTTATTGACAAGGTGTTGAGTCTGGTGGATTCGGCCCGCATCAAGCCGCTCAAGGTAGTGGCTGATACGGGCAACGGCATGGTCGGGCCGATTCTGCAAGAGGTGTACGAGCGGTTGCCCATCGAGTTTATCGGCATGTACTTAGAGCCAGATGGTCACCTGCCCAACCACGGTCTCGATCCCATGCAGCCGGAAAACCGCGCCGACTTGGAGCGCCGCGTTCTAGCCGAAGGTGCAGACGTGGGCTTTGCCTTTGACGGCGACGGCGACCGCTTCTTCATCATCGATGACCGGGGCCGCTTCGTACCCGGCGACTTTGCGACCGCGCTGATGGCCTGCTACATGCTAGAGCGCGACCCCGGGGCCAAGATCGTGTACGACGTGCGCTGCTCGTGGGCCGTGCCCGACCTCGTAAAAGCAGCCGGCGGTACCCCACTGATCGAGCGCGTCGGCCATTCGTTTCTCAAGCCGAGGATGTTTGAGGAAAGAGCTGTTTTCGCGGGCGAGCTGAGCGGTCATTACTACTTCCGCGACTTCTTTGGCGCGGATTCCGGTATCGTGCCGTCGCTGGTGATGCTGGAGCTGCTGTCGCAGCGCGGGGTTAAACTCTCTGAGTTGCTCGCTCCGCTAGAGCACCAGTACTTCACGTCCTCTGAGATCAACTCCGAGGTCGCAGATCCCACCGCCAAAATCGCAGCCCTAGCCGACCGCTACCAAGACGGCCACATCCAGCGCCTCGACGGGATTTCGGTCAGCTACGACGACTGGCACTTCAACGTGCGGCCCTCCAATACCGAGCCGCTGTTGCGCCTCAACCTAGAGGCCCTCTCCGCGGAGCGCATGGCCGAGAAGCGGGATGAAGTACTCGCCTTTATTCGCGCGTAAATTATGACGGCCCCCGCCCCTAAGATCCCGTGGGCTTTCGCCCTCGACCGCCGCTACTTTGCGGCATTTTTGGTTTTCCAAGGCGCGGTGGTCGCTGGTAGCATCTTCGTTTTCGAATTCCTCCCGGCCCTCCTCCTCGGCGCGCTCTGCGTCGCATTTTTTGTCGCGGGCCTGATACTGAGGCCGTGGATCGTCGTCCCAGTTTTGTTGCTGACGACGGGCCTCGACAGCACGGGTCGGCTGTTCGGCGAGTCCGGCCCTTCAAAAGAGATCTTCTTGCTGACGGGGTTTCACTTGGCCTTCGGGCTGATGGTCCTCGGCTTGGCCGCCAACATCTGTCTGCGGCAGCGCGTGCACTTTCCCGACTTTGAGATTAAGGTGCCGCTCTTTTTGTTTCTCGCGTCTATTGCGGTGTCGCTGACGTACACGCCCAATCAGCTAGATGCAACCGTCAGCTTCTTGCGGATCTGCGCCCTCGTGCTCTTCACCTACATGGTGCAAATCACGCTCGACTCTAGGCGGGCCGTGTCCGCGGTCTTATGGTCGCTAGTGGTCTTGACGATAGCGGGCTCGGTGATGGGGGCCTATCAGGTTATCACCGGCCAATTCCACCTGCCGGCCAAGGTCATCACTGCCTTGGGCGGCAACGTGCCGCGGGCGACGGGGGCCTTTCACAACCCCAACATCTTTGCCTCGTTTGTAATGAGCGGCGTCCTGCCGCTGTTGGCCGTCTTGCTCAACTATCGACTGCCTAGGGGCCAGCGCGTGCTTTTTGCTTTGGCGGTCGTCATCGGCTTTGGCGGTCTGTTGGCCTCGTTTAGCCGCTCTAGCTGGGTGTCAACGCTGGCCGGCGTGCTCGTCATCCTCTGGTTGAGCGGCAAGCTGCGCTATTTTTTTATGGGAGTTTTTGCCTTTATCCTGCTGGTGTTCGGCCTCAAAGAATTCGTGCCTTATGCCGAGTACATCTTCGAGCGCTTTGCCTCCATCTTCACCTTTTTTGATGAGTTCGGCTCGACCGGCCGCGCTTCGAGTACGGCGCGCGTTCATCTCGTCATGGCCTCGTTCGACATGTTTGCGGACCATCCGTTCTTGGGCACTGGTTGGCGATCCTTTCCGGTAATATTCTCCCAATACGCGCCGCCCGGATATCCCCACTGGACCCTAGTGAAAGAGCCGCACACTATAGTGACTGCGATCTTGGGCGAACTAGGCATCGTTGGTTTCGCGGCTTTTGTCTGGTTTGTCGGGAAGACGTTCTTTTTGAGCGTGGGGCGCTTGCAGCAGATGCAGGATTCCTATTTGCGCGCCATAGCCATCGGCTTGATCGCCACGTTTGTCGCCTTCCAGGTCAATCAGACGTTCAATGGCGACCTGCCCAGCAACATGTTTTGGTTCTGTATCGGCATGCTCTTCGCCGTGCAGCGGCTCGACGCGGACGCGCGTGCGCCGTGAAGGGCAAAGAACCGGCGCTTGAAGAACGCGGGGATCAATCGTGAGAGTTTTGCTGCTATCGCACCTCTACCCCAACGTCATATCTAAGCTCTCCGGAAGTTTTGTCCACAATCAGGCGCGCTTCCTCAAAGATCATTGTCAACTAGAGGTAGTGGCACCCGTGCCGTGGTTTCCCCTGCCGGGATTTGGGTTGTGGAGTGCCTATCGCCACGTCCCACGCTGTGAAGTGGTGGACGGAATCGAGGTGCGGCATCCCCGCCGCTTGGCCGTCCCACGGCGGATTTTCTTTACCCAGCAGTGGCGTTTTCACCTCAAGGCTTTGCTCAACGCTGTTGCGGGTGTGCCGGACATCATCCACGCGCACTGCGCCTATCCCGACGGTCGAGCCGCTGTTGAGTACGGTTCACAAACCGGCCGGCCCGTAGTCATCACAGTCCACGGTTCAGACATTAAGATCCTACCCAAGCTCAAGTCCCAATGGCGGCAATCGATCGTTGAGGCTCTAACGCAAGCCGCGGCCGTTATTGTCGTCAGCCAAGAGCTGCGCCGCGAGGTGATGCAATTGGGCGTCCCGGCCGATAAGGTTCGCTACATTCCCAACGGCGTTGACTGCCGGCTCTTTTCGGCGACCGGGTCGCACCAGCCCGATAAAGAGGGATGGCACCTACTCTATGTGGGCCGATTTGTCGAGGCAAAGGGATTGCGCGTCTTGCTGGCGGCATTGGCTAAAGTGCGCAGTCAGGGTCGCGATGTCTCGTTGACCTTGGTCGGCGGCCACCCTGCGACCGGGACCGCCGATCCTTTCCTACCTCAAGTCAACGACTTGAACTTGGCTGAGCATGTGTCGTTTGAGGATGCGGTACCTTGGGAGGAACTACCCCCTTATATGGCCGCTGCCGATCTGTTTGTCCTGCCCAGTTTCAGCGAGGGCCTGACCACGTCGCTGATCGAAGCCATGGCCTGTGGCCTGCCCGTGGTCGCCACGCGCTGTGGTGGGCCGGAGGAGGTCGTCAATGAGGAGATCGGGCGGCTAGTGGCGGTCGGCGACGCGGAGGACTTGGCGGCGGGTATCTTCGCGGTGCTAGACGAATACGATTGCTACGACCGCGCGGCGATCCGCCGACAGGCCGAGGAACGCTACGACTATCGCCGGGTGGCGGCTCGCATTTGGGCGCTCTACGAGGAAGTGCTAGCCAGATAATGTCCGCAGATTCCCAAGGCTGGTACCAATCCCGGACAACGCGCGGTACACGGTTGCATAAATGGATACAAATGACGAAAATATAACGAGATAAGACACACCTTATACCGTTAGAATCCCATGCTCATCGCCATTTTTTGGGCCGCTTTATTTCTCGTCGTCTATACCTATCTGATCTACCCGGTTTTGCTCTGGCTCTTGGCGGCTGGCCGCAAGATGCCCGAGTACGCGCCACTGAGCGAATGGCCTGAAACATCGTTAATTATTGCCGCGCACAACGAAGAAGACGTATTGTGCGCCAAGCTAGAAAATGCGCTGTCTATGGACTACCCGGCCGAACGGCTCGACATCATCGTCGTCTCAGACGCCTCGACCGATGGCACCGACCGCATTGCCGCCGAATTTGCCGCGCGCGGGGTGCGGCTGCACCGGCAGGAGGTCCGCGGTGGCAAGACCGAGGCGCAAAACGCGGGTGTGCGCTTGGCGCGAGGGCAGTTTGTCGCGTTCTCCGACGCCAACAGCATGTACGCGCCTAGTGCGCTCAAGCGGTTGTTGGCACCCTTTGCCGATGAGCGGATCGGCTGCGTCTGTGGCGAGTTGCAATACGCCAATCCAGACGAACAAGGCGCGGGCAAGGGCGAGGGCCTGTATTGGCGCTATGAGCAGTTTCTCAAGCGCCGGGAGAGCTTGCTCAGCTCTGCGTTGGGTGCCAATGGGGCGATCTACGCGCTCCGGCGCGAGTTGTTCGTCGAGCTACGCGGCGATATTATCAGCGACTTTGTCGCGCCTCTGCACGCTTGGCGGCGCGGCTTTCGCATTGCGTACGAGCCAACGGCCGTTGCCATCGAGTACAGCAGCGGTCGCTTTGGCGACGAGTTCCGCCGCCGCCGCCGCATTGTCTCGCGCTCGCTCTACGGGCTGTGGACCGAGGCCGGCGTGCTCAATCCGTTCGCACACTTTTTTTTTGCGTTTCAGATGTTTTCCCACAAGCTGCTCCGCTGGCTCGTGCCGGTGTGGCTGTTGGTGGTGCTCGCGGTCAATATCCCATTGGCCGCGAGCGAGTACTACGGTGTCTTGCTCGCGCTGCAAGTGGCTTTCTACGGCTTGGCCGCATTGGGCCTCTTGCTACCGGAATGGCTTGGGCGGTATTGGCTCTTCTATGTGCCGGCCTATTTCACCGCTACCAATTGGGGCACCTTGCTGGGGCTGCTGAGCTTCCTAATGGGTCGCCGCCACCGCGTCTGGCAGCCCGCGAGGTAGAGCGTTTATGTCGCGTCTAAAACGCGTTGTCCTGCTTTTGTTGAGTGACATAGTCGCCGTCAGTTTGGCGTCGGTGTTCTTTTTGTGGATGAAGTTGGCCGGCGGCGGGCTGGAGATCGTCCGCCACAACTACGAGCGGCTCTATCCAGACGCGGTAGAAGGACCGAGCTTCTGGTATGCACTCGGCTATTATTCGGACGTGCTGCCGCTGATAAGCGGTTGCTGGTTACTGCTGTTCCTGTTTTTTGGCTTCTACCAATCCTCCCTGTCTAGCTCGCGCTTCGACGAAATATACGAGGTCCTCAAGGTCGTTACCTTGGGCATCTTGCTGGCCATGGTCGCCACCTTTGACCGCGACATCCGCCTCACTCGATTGCTAGTCTTGTTCTACTGGCTGGGCATGGTTGCGCTGGTGGCCGGCGGGCGGGTGCTGCTGCGCAGTTTTGAGCGGCAGCTCTTGCTGCGCGGCATTGGCCTCCGGCGCACGGCCATCGTGGGCGTGAACGCGCGCGGCGTACGGCTGTTGCGCGCGTTGCGTGCAGCACCGGCGCAGGGGTATGAGATCGTGGGGCTTGTGCGGGCGCACGGCGAGAACGATCACGCGGCTATTGACGGCCTGCCCGTGCTCGGCGCAGTAGGTGATCTGCGCACTATCCTTGGGGCTGAGGGCATTGAGGCCGTGCTCATCGCCCTGCAAGCCAATTCGCACGAAGAGATCATGCAGATCGTCGAGGAGGCCGAGGGGCTGCCGGTTTCTTTTGGCATCACGCCCGACCTGTACGACATTGTGACTGGTCACGTGCGCACGACGCAGATTTACGGCGTGCCGCTGATGGAGCTCACGCCCGAGTTGATGCCGGCTTGGCAGCGGACGGTCAAGCGGCTCATCGATGTGGTGGTGGCCGTTGTCGTGCTCGCGGGCTTGGCCCCGTTGTGGCTATTGGTGGCCGCGGCGATTAAGCTGACCTCCAAAGGGCCGGTGTTCTTTCGTCAAGAGCGCGTCGGCGAAGGGGGGCGGACCTTTGCGATGCTCAAATTTCGCTCGATGTACGTAGATGCTGAGGAAAAGACCGGGCCGGTGTGGGCCAAGGGTGCTGACCCACGGGTGACCCTGATTGGCCGAGTGCTGCGCGCCCTGCACTTAGACGAGATTCCCCAGTGCATCAACTTCCTGCGCGGCGACATGAGCTTGGTCGGCCCACGGCCCGAACGCCCGTTTTTCGTCGAGCAATTCAAGACGCAGATTCCCTTGTACATGCGGCGTTTCAACGTCAAGCCCGGCCTGTTGGGTTGGGCGCAATCCAAGCACGAATTCGACCTCGATTCCAAGGACGTGGTGGGCATTGCCCGCGAGCGGCTGGAGTACGATTTATACTACATCGAGAACATGTCGCTCAGGTTGGACTTCAAGATAATGCTGCAAACGGTGTGGTTCGTGTTGACGGGCAAGAGCACGCGCTGAATTCGCCAGTCGCGGCCTCTATCTCATGCCTTGAGCGCCAGATGGACGAGTGCCCAGACGCGGCCATTTTTTGCCGTTCCGGCTAGGCGCAGCCAGCCGCCGTAATGCGACACCCGCACAAAGGATGGCTTTTCGAGCGTATGCTGCTGTACGACGAAGTTCAGACGCGATCCTTCGTCGCACCAGTGGATCCCGTCGGGCGATACCTGCACCTTTAGCTCGACGTCAATCAAAGAGGACGAGTTGGCCGCTTCAGCGCGGAGTATGCGCACGAAGAAAATGGCCTCGTGGCTCCAGCCCGCCTCATACGGCTCAGTGGCAAAGTCGCCCTCCCAACGCTGATTGCGTTCCACGACGGCGGTGTGGCTCTGTCGCATATTCATTGCACAAACTCCCCGGATAACAACACAGAGTCGATGTAGAGAAAGGCCCGCTTATCCATGTCGGCTTCGACCCAAAAGGCCGCGTTGAGCATACACCACAAATTGGCCATGGCCGGCAGTTCAATGCAGTGCATTCCCTCCGGCCCGAAAGTGTGGTCGTTGCACTGGAATCCGGTGAAGGCCCGCCGTTTGAGGTCCAAGCCGATGCGCAGATAGTGCCAATTCATTTTGGTGGCGATTTCGTTGTAGCACAAAAGCTGCGGCTCGCCCGGCACATCCTCCCAGCCTTCCGGCCCCAAGTGGAAATGCGATACGGTCTTGCCACTGCCGCCAATGGGCTGTACCGACCGGGTGGCAGGCTTAGTCTGCCAGCGTCCTCGGCGCTGGCCGCGCTCGGCGTTGAGGTAGCGCAAGTGGGGCATCCAGCGCCGCCCTTGGGGGTTGCCGTCCTGCACGTCGAAGAGCACGCCCCAAGCGCGGACATCCATCTCGCCGAGCTTGAGTTCGGACGCTTCGGGCTTGAACGCGAAATAGCACTCCAACTGCACTTGGCCCAGCGCCCGAAAGGTGTGCCGCTTGATGCCTACGGACAGGCCGCCGGCCTGCGGACGGGTGGCCAGCTTGAGGGCATAGGTGCCCTCCATCGAGCCAGCCGTGCCCGTGTCCCACATCGTCAGGTTGCTCAACATGGGGGGGCGCAGGTCGCGGTAGTCGGGCAGCATGGTGTCGAGCGAGTCTTCGTAATTGCCGATCAGTCCGGTCCAGCCGTTTAGTCCCGCGTCGAAATCGTCGTAGCACAGAATGCGCGCAAGCGGGTCAAAGCGGCTCAACCGAGGATTGGCTAGCAATGATTCCACAGTATGCTCCGGTGTTAGGATGGATGGTTAAATGAACTTTCACCAATAAAAAACCCCGCCGAACAGTGCGCTCGGCGGGGTCCGTACGTCTGATGGAACAGGCGTACTAGTCGGCGGCTGTCGCTTTGACTTGACCCCAAGTCACGGCCTCAACAGCAGTGCTTATCTGGGGAGCGGTCCAGCTCGCGGGCACGATCGGCGACGCAACCCAGCGGCCGTTAACCTCAGCCTCCGCGGAAACGCCATAAACCACGGACTCGGGATTCGGCAGGTCTGGAAAAAGCTCCATACTGTACCGACCCTGAGCGGGTGTGGCTTCCACATGGCCCCACGGCACGAAGGTGGGCTGTGTTTCGGCGGGCTCAACGATCTCTCCACCGGCTTCGACATCGATCTCATCGGGGTCGAAAACCTGCAAATAGATCGCGTAGCGGGTCGCATCTTCGACCTCCTCCCACTCGACCAGCACGAACTGGGACTGAGGGCTAGCAAGGCTGACCCTTACGTCTTCCGGTCCCATAAGCTCCATGGCACCGTGAGGACATTGCGCCCAAGCCGCGCTCGCGAACGCGAGGGCTACGCCGGCCATCAGCATCTGCTTTTTCATAAGGCACCTCCTTAGAAAAGAGTAGATACTATTAGTTAAAGTACCATTATTCCCGGCAAATTCCAAATTTTTATCTCCACCCGCCTCTATTGGTCGCCGCGTGGATCGGCGCGCAAGGTCGCTAGGTGATCGGCGAGGACTTGCACGCCGTAGCGGAGGGCATTGCCGACGTTGAGGAAGCGATATCCCCAGCGAATTTTCTCTTGGATCTCGGACACGTCCATTAGCGTAGTGCCCACGGCGATTCCCGTGTCCGCTAGCTGTTGCGGCACGTCGCGCATGATTTGCTGCACTTGTTGCGACCCAGTTTCGGTGATCGTCCCCACGGTCGCCGACAGGTCCAACGGCCCGACGAAAATCACGTCAATGCCGGGCACGCGCTTGATCTCGTCCAAGTTGTCATAGGCCCGTTGGCTTTCAAGTTGGAGGACGACGAGCGTCTCTTCGTTGGCGGTTTTGATGACCTCGTTCCAGTCCGCGCCGGCGATGTGGGTCCACATGGGCGAGAGACCGCGCCGGCCTTCGGGAGCGTAGCGGGCGGCCTCGACGGCGGCTGCCGCTTCTGCGACTGTATCGACTTGGGGCACCATCACGGCGACTGCGCCCGCGTCGTACGCCTTCTTAATGAGCGCTGGGTCGTTCCATGCGACGCGCACCATGGGCGCGACGCCGCGCATCCGCGCCAGCACCAGAATTGAGTCGAGTGCTTCGGTGGCGTGGGGCATGTGTTCGGTGTCGGCCCAGATAAAATCGGGACCGGTGGAAATGATTGACCCGGCCACGTGTGGGGTGGGGGCCGACAGGCTGGTGCCGAGGAGGATTTCGCCGCTGCGCAAACGCGCTTTTAGGTTGTTGGGATACATGGATAGCTCCGTTGGAATTAGCCGTACAGTGAGTAGAAGATGAGGCCGCCGAGCAGGATGCGGTAGGCGGCAAACGAGTAAGTGCCGTGGCGCTGGAGGAAGCGGAGTAGGAAGCCGATGGACAGGTAGCCGCTGACCGCGGCGGCGAAGATCCCCAACACCAAACTCAGCAGCCCGGCGCTGCCTAATCCCCCTTCAAGCAGGGCGAATAGTTGTAGGAGGCCGCTGGCGCCAATGGCTGGCAGGCCGAGCAAAAAGGAGAAGCGGGCGGCATCGGCGCGCTGGAGGCCCACGAAAAGCCCGCCCATGATGGTTGAACCGGACCGCGAACACCCGGGAATCAGGGCGAGGGCTTGGCACAGGCCGATGAGCTGGATCGACCAGAAGCCGAGATCCTGCATGGTGCGCTCGCGCCGCCCCACGCGCTCGGCCAGTATCAAAAACAGCGCGAGGACGATCAAGCTCGTGGCGATGAGGGGGAGTTGGCGCGCCTCGGTCTCGATAAAGTCGCGTCCCCCGAGGCCGAGCACGGCAATGGGAATGGTGCCCACGGCAATAGACCACGCCATGCGGCAGTCAGGGCTGTGGTTGAAGTTGCGGTGTACCGCTCCTTGCAGCGCGGCGACGACTAGCCTTTTGACATCGGCGGTAAAGTACGCGAATACAGCCGCGAGCGTCCCCAGTTGGATCACCGCAGAAAATGCCGCGCCTGGATCGTCCCAGCCGAGAAAATGGGGGACTACCCGCAGGTGAGCGGTGCTGCTGATGGGCAGGAATTCGGTCAGACCTTGGACTAGGCCTAAGATGAGTGCTTGTAGCCAGTGCATGGAGGGATTAAGCTAACCGTCGCCGCCCGCCCCGACAAGGACGGTGCGCCCTTGACAAAAACGCGGGCCAGTGTGCAGAATACCCCTGATTTGCACCAACAACCACCAACAAGGAGACCTCATGCCCGTTATCATTAAAGACGTTCAAACCATTCTCACCCAACCGGCCGGCTCCCGCTTGGTCATCGTCAAAATTATTACGTCGGACGACGGCCTGTACGGACTCGGTTGCGCGACCTTCACTCAGCGCTTCCACGCCGTGCATACGGCCATCGAGCAGCATTTCAAGCCCTTTCTCATTGGCCGCGATGTGGATCGCATCGAAGAAACGTGGCAGATGTTGATGGTCAACGGCTATTGGCGCAA
>JAJDYK010000235.1 GCA_022825185.1 Candidatus Latescibacterota bacterium
GGACATCAAAATAGACACTAGGGGCCGCCCCACTAACCGCAGCAGAGCAGAGCATATCGGCCACATCCTCGGTTTGCTCCCATGCGCGCAGCAGCAGGCCGTAGGCTTTGCGCTTGGCGCGGCCCAAATCCGCCGCCACAGCGCGCTCGTCGAGGCTGGCCAATGAGGCGTTTATTTCCTCGCACAACCGGTCGCTCTGCTGGGTATATCCGCCCACTGTACAAAAGCAGAACGTCTGCTCGGCATAGACCTCGGCTCCAAAGGCATCGCCGTCGATCAGGCCATCTTCGTAGTGCGCGGCAAAAAAATCGCTCGCCGGCCCCAGAGCGATGTCCAAGGCCAGCTCTAAGGCCAACTCCCGCAAGAGCAAATCGCGACCCGATTGACCCGCCTTGTCATCGCCGAAAAACAGCAAGGTATAGGGACGGCTGACCGGCAGAGCTAAGGCCCCGAGCGGCTGCGGAGTGGGCAATACCACTGGGCGTTCCACTCGATCCCATGCGGAGCGCGGCCGGCTGTACTTTAGCAAAGTGGATTCGACGGTCGCGTAAGTGGCCTCTACATCGAAATCCCCACACAAGTACAGCCCCATGTATTCGGGCCGATAAAACACCTCGTGGCAACGAGTTAGCATGTCCTCGTCAACCTGCCCGATGCTCTCCCGCGTGCCAGCCATGTCCCAAGCCAAGGGACTATTCTGGTACAGCCCTTCAAGGCCGTGTAAAAACCCGATCCACTCCGGGTCGTCGCAGCTTATCTGTAACTCGTGGTCGATGATTTCGCGCTCTTGAGCGACACCGTCTGGCAGGACGTGCAGGTCCAACGCGAGTTCAAAGAGCAACGCTAAATGGTCCGCAAAATGCTCAATGCAGGTCAGAGAAAAAACGGTTGAAGTAAAACTGGTGCTGGCGTTTACATCGCCGCCGAGGCGGTTGATTCGTTCGGTGATATCGCCGTAGGGTTTGGCAAAAAGGCGGTGTTCGAGAAAGTGTGCGGTTCCAGCCGGCGTAGTTTGTACCTGTCCGGAGTCACGAGCGCGCAGATGCAGATCGACCGAACCGTAGTCTATGTACAGCACGGCCGCTTTTTGCCGACTGCCCGGCCGCGGTACTGCCCATACATCGAGGCCGCCCAAGCGGTTGCGGTACACCCCTTCCCCCAATAGCGCATCCGCGATCACGTTATCACGTCCCGTGCAATAAAAAGGCCGTGTCCGCTACAATGCCGCCGGCCATGCGAGTTAAGTCCTCGACGCCGACTTGCTCGATGCGCTGCCATAGCGTTTCCGGGGATTGGTTGCCCCCTATCAGTCCCTCGCGCAATTGATAGCGAAAAAAGCCCTCGCGGTCTTCGGCCAGCCCCAACAGCCGCGCTCGCAACAAGTGACGAGCCGCTTCGATTTCGCGGCAATCAAAGGCTCCTGCGCGCAGCGACTGGAGTTCCTGTTCCACCTTATCCCGAACCTCGGAGTATGCAGCGGCCTCAATGCCTGCGGCCACAAAGAGCAAGCCGCTCAATGCCTCGATATGCGATGAGATGTAGTAGCACAAGCCTTCTTCTTCGCGGAGGTGCTTGAATAGCCGCGATGGACCATCGCCACCCAGTATCAGGTTTAGGAGCGCCAAAGCCGGATAGTCGTCTGTGCCGTCTGCGCCATACGCAACTTGCGTGCGATAGCCCAACACTACTTTGGCCTCTCGTACCGCTTGGCATTCAAAAACCTCGCGCCGCAGCCCAGCACGGCGCGAGCACCGCGGCAGGGACTGGGGCTGGTTTGCCGCACGCTTCCAAGTAAAGAGCGACTCCATCAAGGGCTGAATCTGCTCCAAACGTACATCGCCGCTTACGAAAATATCTAAGCGATCAGTAGCCGTCCGCTCGCGGTAGAAAGCCCACAGTTCATCGGCCTGCACGGTCGCAAAGTCCGCAGGGTTACCCAGCGGCGACAGGCCCGTGGGTTCGCCCCGGCACATCTCTTCGCTGCACCGCCTTTGTGCGTAGCCCAGTTTGTCGTTGAAGCCATCGGCGATTTGCCGCGCGAGGCGGTGCTTTTCTCGCTCCAGATGGTCGCGTTGGAATCCACTACCATCGCGCAGAACATCGCGTAGGAAGGTCAAACCTCGTTCCAGTATTCCCTTCTTCCCAAGGAAGTTATCGTCTATGACTTCTAGACACAAATGAACGAACTGATACTCTCCCAAGCGATCAACTTGCACCGAGTAATACGCCCCGTAGAGGTCGTCGATAAAGCGGTTGAGGCTCTGTACATTGGGCAGCTTGTGCGTGCCCCGCGCCAGCAGTCGGCTGCTCAGGGCCACCAATGAATGTCTCGGTGCACACAGCGGCGTGCTCAGACACACATCCACCCGGATCGTCTTGTACAGTCCAATGCTGTGCAGATGCAAATAGACGCCGTCCGCGAGTTGGACGCGGATGAATTCACCTGCTGTATGCATTGGCGCGCAGTATCCTTCTTGGTTTAGTTTGACAAGCCGCATGAATCCTCTCGACAACATCCGCGTCGTGCTCGTCGAGCCGGCCACGCCCGGCAATATCGGCGCTACGGCCCGCGTACTCAAAACAACGGGCATAAGCCAGTTAGCCTTGGTCAATCCCGGAGCGTGGGATACGCCCGAAGCGCGCACTTTTGCCCACGGCGCGGGCGATATTCTCGACACCAGCCAAGTCTTCCCCAACCTCGCCGCGGCTGTAGCCGATTGCCACATCGTCGTCGGCACGACCCATCGGCAGGGCCGCTTCCGCACGGTTACTTCCGCACCCAAGCCCCTGATTGACCAACTAGCCTCTCAAGTACATCACCGCCGCATCGCCCTTGTGTTCGGGCGCGAAAGGGACGGCTTGTGGCATGAGGAACTCGCGCTCTGTCACCAAGTTCTGAGGTTCCCCACAGCCGTGGCCTATCCCTCCCTCAACCTCTCCCACGCCGTGCTCCTGTTCACCTACGGCCTGTATGCGACCGTGAGCGAAAAACCACCGGATCCACCCGGGCAACTAGCTACGGCTGGCGAGCGCGAGCGAATGTTCGCGCAGATCCTGCAAGCCCTTGCCGAGATAGAGTTTACCCCGTACAACAACGAGCCGGATCACTTCGGCCGAGTGCTGCGCCGCTTCTTCAACAAGGTCGATTTGGAAGTTCGCGATGTGCGGGCGATTCAGACGATATGCGGCCAGATCCGCAAGTTCAGCCGCCGCTATCGCCGCAGTGCTGGGCGTACTGAGGCCGACTGATGGCCCACCTGCTCCAAGTCCCAGTCAACCATCTGCCGGACCATTTCCTCAAAGCCGACCTCGGGTTCCCAACCTAATTTTTCCCGCGCCTTAGTCGCATCGCCCAACAGGGTATGCACCTCGGCGGGACGCAAAAAACGCTCATCGAGGACCACGTATTGCCGCCAGTCCAAGCCAGCGTGGGCAAAGGCGACCTCGCAGAATTCGCCGATGGTTCGGGAGGTGCCCGTGGCGACGACGTAATCGTCGGGTTCATCCTGCTGAAGCATCATCCACATCGCGCGGACAAAGTCGCCGGCATAGCCCCAATCTCGGCGGGGAGTTAGGTCACCGAGGCGCAACTCTTGGTCCAGCCCGTGTTTGATGCGGGCTACGCCATGCGTGATTTTGCGGGTGACGAATTCGCGCCCGCGGCGCGGCGACTCGTGATTGAAGAGAATGCCCGTGCAGGCGAACATGCCGTAGCTTTCGCGGTAGTTGATGGTGATCCAATGCGCGTAAAGCTTGGACACCCCATAGGGCGAACGCGGATAGAATGCCGTTTGCTCGTTCTGCGGCGTCTCTTGCACCTTGCCGAACAACTCGCTGGTGCTGGCTTGGTAAAAGCGAATGTTCTCGTCGCAGACGCGGATAGCTTCCAAAAGCCGCGTCACGCCCAAGCCGGTGATCTCGCCGGTCAACATGGGTTGCTCCCAAGAGACCGGTATAAAGGATTGGGCACCTAGATTGTACACTTCCTGCGGCCGCGCGGCCTGCAGCGCCGAAACCAACGACTTCTGATCTAACAGATCGCCGGAGATCAGTTCTATTTTGTCCTGCAAATGGCCGATCCGCTCGAAATTGACCGTGCTACTGCGGCGAACCAACCCGAAAACCTCATAGCCCTTTTCCAGCAGTAATTCGGCCAAGTACGAACCGTCTTGGCCGGTAATGCCAGTGATTAAGGCGCGTTTCTGGCTCATTTTATTCCCCTTGAGAATATGCCTCTACAGGCGGACAGGAACAGATTAAGTTGCGATCGCCCTGCGCGTCGTTCAGTCGCCCGACGGCTGGCCAGAACTTGCGCTCCAATAGCCAAGGAGCCGGCAGGGCGGCAACGGTTCTAGAATAAGGCCGATCCCATTCGTCGGCCAGCACGATATCCATCGGGTGCGGTGCGTGGACGAGCGGGTTGTCGGTGGGGTCCATTTCCCCGGCAGCTATTTGCTGGATTTCTTCGCCAATGGAGATCATGGCTTCGCAAAACCGATCCAATTCGGCCTTGGACTCGCTCTCGGTAGGTTCGAGCATCTGGGTCCCGGCAACTGGAAAGGATACCGTAGGCGCGTGGAACCCATAGTCCATCAACCGCTTGGCCACGTCTCCTACGCCAATGCCGTGCTCCCGCGCCCAGCGCAGGTCGAGGATGCACTCGTGGGCCACGCGCCCGTTCCGCCCCTTGTACAGCACGGGAAAGGAACCGGCGAGGCGGCTGCTCAGATAATTGGCATTGAGGATCGCGACCTTCGTTGCCTCGGTGAGACCCGTGCCGCCCATCAACCGCAAGTACGCCCAAGATATGAGCAGAATCGAGGCACTGCCCCACGGAGCAGCCGCAATGGGGCCAATTGACTCGGCCCCACCAGTGTGGACTAGGGGATGCGAAGGCAGGAACTCCACCAAGTGTTCGGCCACGGCAATGGGGCCCATCCCTGGGCCGCCCCCGCCGTGGGGAATGCAGAAGGTCTTGTGCAAATTCAAGTGGCACACGTCGATGCCGATTTCCCCGGGCCGGCACAATCCCACCAAGGCATTCATATTCGCGCCGTCCATATAGACCTGACCGCCCGCTTGGTGGACGACCGCGCAGATTTCGCCGATGGCCTCTTCAAACACCCCGTGGGTCGAGGGGTACGTCACCATCAGGGCCGCCAACCGCTCGCGGTGTGCGTCGGCTTGCGCCCGCAGGTCCGCCAAGTCGATATTGCCGTCCTCATCACAGGCGACGACAACCACGTCCAAACCGGCCATAGCGGCGCTAGCTGGATTCGTCCCATGAGCTGAGGCCGGAATGAGGCAGACGTTTCGCTGGGCCTCTCCGCGCGTCTGGTGGTATTTGCGCACGATGAGTAGGCCAGCGTATTCGCCCTGTGAACCCGCGTTGGGTTGCAGCGAGATGCCCTTGAGGCCGGTGATTTCGCGCAGCATGTCCTCCATTTCGGCGAAAATTACCGCGTACCCTTGAGCTTGATCTACGGGCGCAAATGGATGCAGCCCAGCGAATTCGGGCCAAGTGATCGCCATCATTTCCGCGGTCGCATTGAGCTTCATGGTACACGAGCCGAGGGGGATCATCGCGTGGACCAAAGACAGATCCTTGGCTTCGAGTCGGCGCATGTAGCGCATCATTTCGGTCTCGGAGTGATGCGACGCAAAGACTGGATGCTCCATGAAGGGCGAGTGGCGGACGTGGACAGGCTCCCAAGCAGGCCCTTCATCGACTGCGGCGGGCAGCTTGCCGCCCAGTAAG
>JAJDYK010000205.1 GCA_022825185.1 Candidatus Latescibacterota bacterium
TTCACGGGATGGCGATGGTCACCCGCAACGTCGATGATTTTACTCCCCTAGGTGTTGAAATAGTGAATCCTTGGGAATACGTTCAATCCGCTTAATATCTGCTGGATTTCCGTTACCTCAATCCCCGCTGCTATGAACTTCGTTTAGGACAACTATAACATGAATATCGGACTCTGCGCTTGGAGCTTTACTGGCGCTCACAAAGAAGCTGGCCGCGCCATCGACCCCCACACCCCCGAGGGCCTGACGCGTCTAGCCCGCGACAACGGCCTCCACAGCGTCGAATTTGCGTCCCAATGGCTGGGCGACTGCTCGTCGGAGGAGCGGGCAGTTTTTGCCGAGACGCGCGCCGGTCTCGATCTGTTCTTGGACACGGGCGGCGACAACTACGCCGAAGATATCGCGCCGTTGCGCCAAGCCATTGAGACGGCGCACCAAACTGGTGCCCGCGCCGTGCGCACGACCGTCAGTCGCCTCCTCGAAGGCAACCGCACTGAGTATGGTGCCGAAGGGATGCGAGATTACATTGAAGCCTTAGTGCAGCCCTTCAAGGAAGTTATGCCGCTCGCCGAGGAATACGGCATTCCGGTGGGTATTGAAAACCACCAGGATTTGAGTTCGTGGGAATTGCTGTCGCTGTGTGAAAAGGTCGGCAGCCCGCAACTGGGCATCACCATGGACGTAGGCAATGCCTTTGCCGTCGGCGAGCATCCCTTGGCCTTTACCGAGCGCATCTTGCCGATCCTCAAGCACGTCCACATCAAGGACTACACGGTCCACCCCACGCCCTCGGGCTACCGCCTCAAGCGCTGTGCCATCGGCGATGGGGTCGTCGATTGGCCGGAGATCATTGCGCTATTCGACCGCGAGGTGCCGCATATCCAGGGCTGCATTGAACTCGGCGCGAGCGCCGCCCGGCACATTCGCCTGTTGGAAGAGGACTGGTGGGCGACCTTCCCCGAGCGACCTATCTACGAGACCATAAATGCCATCCGCACTTTGCATCAGGCGGCTGGCGATCCAGACGATTGGCAGACGCCGCACGAGCGCGGGGAGAGTGCGGATGTGCGGGTTGCTTATGAGCTAGAGCAGTTTGAACGCTCGGTCGCCTACGTTAAGAAATTCATGTAAGCCGTTCTTTAACCCTTTCACCCGAAAGCTCAAACCATGTCCGACCGTCCCAATATCCTCTTCATAATGTCCGACCAACTCATCGCCGCTCTGACCGGAGCCTACGGCCATCCTGTCGTCCAGACGCCGCACTTGAATCGCCTCGCTGCCGAAGGCGTCCGCTTTGACTCGGCCTATACTCCGTTCCCCTTGTGCGCTCCGGGCCGCGCTTGCATCACCAGCGGACGCCATGCCTCTGAGATCGGTGCTTGGGACAACGGGGCGCTTTTGGCTGCGGATGTGCCGTCGTACGCTCACTACCTCAGCAACGCAGGCTACGACACGGTGCTTTCGGGCAAGATGCACTTTGTCGGCCCCGATCAGGTACACGGCTTTCACCGTCGGCTGACGACTGACATTTACCCGCCCGACTTTTCGTGGGTCAAGGAAGAGTGGATCCGCATCAAGGAGACCAAGGGGGAGGACTACGAAAAGGTCATGGGCAACCGCCCTACGTACAACGCCGGCGGCTACACCGGCCAGGCTGTGCGCGTCAATTTCTGGCACAATGCCCTCAGCTACGATGAAGAGACGCAATTCCGCGCCGTCGAGTATCTCCGCGCCCAACGCGGCGATGACCCTTTCTTGCTCTGCGCTTCGTTCCATCATCCGCACGAGCCGTTCCACCCGCCGCAGGCGTACTGGGACCGCTACGCAGACGCCGAGATCGCCATCCCCGAATTTCCGGCCAATCTCGATGAGACTTATTCAGCGATGGATCGCTGGCTCAACGCCTACCACGGCACCCGCCGCTTCGACTTGCGCGATCCCGAGAGCCTGCGCCGTCTGCGCCGCGCGTACTACGGCTTGGTGACATACCTCGACGACAAGGTCGGCGGCCTGCTGGCAACGCTGGAGGAAACAGGCCTGCTCGACAATACGGTCGTAGTCTTTACCTCCGACCACGGCGACATGCTGTGCGAAAAGGAGATGGTGCAGAAGCGCTGTTTTTACGAGTGGTCGTGCCGCGTCCCCCTCATCGTCCGCTTCCCCGACCAGTGGCAGGCCGGTACCACTGTCGAGACGCCGACATCGCTGCTCGATCTGCTGCCGACCTTTTGCGAGTTGGCCGGTGCCGAGGTGAGCTTGCCCCACGATGGCACCAGTCTCCTGCCGATCATCGAAGGCCAGCAAGCGGAACGCCACATCTTCGCCCAAGCCCACGAAGCGGTGGGTGCGCCTTGCATCATGGTCCGCGAGGGCCGGTTCAAATACAATTACATCCACGGCCACCAGCCGCAGCTTTTTGACTTGGAGAGCGATCCCGGAGAGTGGAACAACCTCGCTGGCGCAGCCGAGCACGCCGCAACCGAAACGCGCCTGCGTGGACTGATCCTAGACCGCTTTGATCCCGATAAAATGGCCGCTGACAACCTCGACAGCCTCTATCGCCGTCGCCTAATCCGGGACGTGATGTACAAGCACGACGCCTCGTGGAATTACCCTACGGACTTCGATCCGAGACGAGGGGCGCTCGACCAGTACTTGCCGCCGCTACCCTCCTAATCCCTGTAGCTGCGTTGGCTCTTCGAGGGGCACTACGGGATTTTCCAAAACCCCGATTCCGCCGGAAAAGGTCAACTGCATCACGTCTCCGTCCAAAAGCCCCGTCGCCAAGTCGGCCTCGGCAAAGACGATGGGCGTCCCCCAATAAAACGCCATCAGGGTGCGTGGCTCTAGGGGCAGCCGACTGAAAAGATGGCGCTCTAAATGCAGGAGCCGCCCGGGCATGTTCAGGTTGTTCTGGCCAGTTGGGCCCTTTTTGTAGGCTATGGTTTGGCCGTCGCGCAAGATGCGGCACGAGACCTCGACCTCGGCGTCGTCGTATTCGTCGGCTGTAACCAATACTGGCCCTAGGGAAGCGCAGCCACCGGCCCAGTTTTTGGCTTGGGGCAGGTTGAGGGGATTAGCGGCCTCAATGCCGTTGTCGGTGGCGTCGTTGCCGCCAGTGTAGCCGAGCCTCTCTAAGCGACCCTGGCGCGTCAGGCCATAGACTGACACTAGCTCGGTCTCGGGCACTAAGCGCTGGGTGTCGGTGGGTCGGGTGATGGGCTGGCCGTGTCCGACGACGGCGTCTGGCTCGCCCTTGGCGAACAGCTCGGGCCGCCCGCCGCCGGACACTTCGCGGTATTTCTGGTCGTACACGTTGATGGCCTCGCCGGTGGCCTGCTGCGCTTCGATCTCACGCAACTTGGCGCTGACCTCGTGGGTGACGCCGGCTAGCCACACGCGCAGGGCGTGGGGATGGCCGGGTGGGCCGCTGACTGGTTTGATGAGGTACGGATCGTGGGTGCTGCGGTTGGCCAACAGTGAGTCTAGCAGCAAGCGGCGCGTAGCTTGTTTTTGCAGGTTTTGAGCGGCTGCTACTAACCCAACCTCGTCGCCGCCACCGTCGTAGTAGAGTTGATGTACGGTGCGTGGTCCTTGGTCTGCATCCGTCAGATCTAAGACCTCGTCGCCGGTGACGAGGCCCAAGCGCATGCCGTCGCCCGGCTCGATAAATTGCACTAGTTTCACGCGTATTACTCCTTGGTAATCGTTTTAAGAGATAAAGAGCGGCGCATCGGACTTAGGCGCGATGCCGGCCCGCTCGGCCCGCTCGATCAGATCGAATATAGCGGCCTCGCCGTCCACTCCGTAGTCGAGCGTGTGCTGGTTGACGTACAGGTCGATGTGCGCCTGCATGACGCTGTCGTCCATTTCTTGGGCGTGCTGGCGGATGTAGCCGCGCACCGCGTCTGGGTGGGCATAGGCGTATTCTACGCTCTGCACGAGCGCGCGGTCGAGCTGGCCGATGAGTTCGGCCCCGAGGCTGCGCCGCGCGAGGATGCCGCCGAGGGGGATCGGGTGCCCAGTGCTTTCCTCCCACCACTGGCCTAGGTCGATGAGCGCTGCTAGCCCGTGTTGGGCATAGGTGAAGCGGCTCTCGTGGATGATGACGCCTGCATCGACTACGCCTTGCGCGGTCGCGCCTACGATCTGGTCGAAAGGCATGACCGCGAGTTGCTCAATGCTAGGATCGAAGAGCCGCAGCAAGAGGGCTGCGGTGGTCAGCCGCCCGGGAATGGCGATCCGCTTGTGTTTGAGGTCTTTTAGTGCCAGCTCTTCCCGCGCTACCAATAGCGGCCCGCACCCCCTCCCCAAGGCACCCCCCGAATGCAGAAGGCAGTACTCCTCCCGCAAGTGAGCCAGCGCGTGGAAGGATATTTTGGTCGCGTCGAGTTGTCCTTTCAGCGCCATCTCATTGAGCGTCTCAATGTCCGCCAGCACCTCCTCGCATTCGGGCGCGCCGGCGATATGCCCGTGGACCAAGCCGCAAAAGACAAACGTATCGTTGGGACAGGGCGAATAGCCCAAGGTCACGCGCATAGTCCCTCCTCCAAGAGTTGCTGAACCGCTATCTGCGCCCTAGCGGCGGCTCCCGGCAAATCCCATTGCTCCCGCGCGCGCTGCTCGACGATGTTACTCATGGCGCGCAGTTCGACAAAAGGCACCTCGTACAGGGCGCATAGGTGCGCGGCGGCCGCGCCCTCCATGTTTTCGCACAAGGCCCCAAAGCGCCGCCCTCTTTCCAGACCCAATTCGTCGGTGCCCGAGCATCCCTGCACGGTGACGAAGGGGCCGATGTGGGCTTCGGGCAAAGCCGCGCCCGCCCGCTGCACCCACTGTGCGTCAATGGGAAAGCAATTGTAGTAAGAGCGCCCTTTCTCCAGCACTGGAATGCCGATCAGTTCTCCGCCCTGCCAGCCGTCCGGCGTCCTCACTCCCAGATCTCCGTAGTTTTCCTCGCTAGCCAAGGCCAAGTCTCCGACGCTTGCTCCGCTCTCGGGATACGCCCCGCCCACGCCGATCTGTACGACCCGTTGCGGTCGTTGCGCCTGCAAGTAGCAGGTGAGTGCATGCGCTGTGTTCACCGCGCCGATTCCGGTCGCCACCAAAGTCACCGGCTGCGCGCCAATTTTCCCACTCACCCATTCGCGCTCGGCGACGTTGCGCTGCACGCGCTCGGCCACGGCCTCCCTCAGAGCAAGCTGCTCAAAGGCCGTTGCACTCAGCACGAGGATATCTTCCGTGGCCGTCATTCGGCACTCCTGTTAAAATATCGAACTAATATACGGTTGACTGCACCGAGGGCCAGCCGTACAATCCGGCTAGTCACCCTTCCCCGGATTGCCTTATGCACATTTGCCACATCCGCATCTACTCGGTCGCCGTCCCCCGCGTGTACCACACCCACGTAGCCTCCACGGGCGGCCACAGCAAGAATGCCTCGCGCTACTACGTACTGGAACTCGAGACCAATACGGGCCTGCGCGGCCTCGGCGAGATCTCGGATCTAGAGGATGCGTGGCAAGCGCCGTCGCCAGAGACCCTGTGCGAGACCTTGACTCCCCTACTGGCTGGTGCCGACCCACGCAAACGCCTCCTCGCTTGGGAGCGCGTCGCCGAGGCGTTGCCCGCCAGCGACCACCCGGAATTTCGTCGGCTCGTCAGTGCAGCCGTGGAAATGGCTCTGATCGACCTCGCGGGCAAGTACTACAACGCCCCGGCTCATGCGCTTTTAGGCGGCCAGTACCGGGACGCACTGCCCATCTCTTGGGTCGCGTATATCCGCAGTGCGGACGAGCTGGCAGAGGAAATTCAGGCAAAGGTCGCCGAGGGCTTTACGGCCTTCAAGCTCAAGGTAGGGGCCGACTTTGAGCTCGACTGCGAGCGCGTCCGCGTCTGCCGCCGGATCGTCGGCCCGGATGCGTACCTCAAGGCCGATGCTTCGGGCGCGTGGGAAGAAGAAGAGGCCATCGAGCGGATCCGCGAATTGGCCGCGCTGGGCGTGGATGCGGTTGAGACGCCGATCCAATGCGTCGCGCGCGAAGTGGCCAAGAACCGTCCCGAACAGGTCAATGCCGACCCAGACGCTGCCGCCTTGGCCTTGGCGCGAGTGCGCGCGGCCGTGCCCGCGGCCCTCATCGAACACGTCGCCGACTTTGACGACTCGTTTGCCCTCGCTCTCTTGCACCACCGGGCCGTGGATGCCTTCAACGTCGCGCCCGTCCAGGCCGGTAGCCTGCACCGCGCCCAGCGGCTGAGCCAACTCGCCGCGGCCGCTGGCGTACCCGTCTTGCTCGGTAGCACGGTCGAACTCGGCATTGGCACGACCGCGGCTGTGCATCTTGGCGTGGCTACTAAAGCCGTCTGCGCGCCATCGGATTTGGTCGGTCCGGGTCTGTTGGCGAGCGATGTCGTCACACCGCGCTTGACCTACCAGCAGGGCTGCTTGCACGCTCCGCCTGGCCCGGGATTGGGCGTCGAGTTGATCCCCGAGTTGATGGAACAGAAAGGAACCCCATGAGCCAACGCCTCTCCTATGCCAGCACGGGCGTCGATATAGACCAGACCGATGCGGCCAAGCGCGCCATGGCCGCGAGCATGGAAACCGCAGACCCGCGCGTGCTCAACCGGATTGGCGCGTTCGCCACTCTGCTCGACGCCCGCTTCCCCGGCTACGCACACCCAGTGCTGGTCCACAAGAGCGAGGAACCTGGATCCAAGCAAAAGTTGGCCTTTGCCCACGGCCGCCATCGCGGGGTGTGCTACGACATGGTCAATCACCTCATCGACGACATCATCGTCATGGGTGCCGAGCCGATTTCGATCCAGGACGTCATTGTATGCGGCACGATGGATGGAGCCATCGTCAACGACCTTGTCGAAGCCTTGGCCGACGCTTGCCGCCAACAGGGCTGCACCTTGACTGGCGGTGAGACCTCGGTGCAGCCCGGCGTGGTCCCCGACGGCCTCTACGTGCTGACCGCCAGCGTCATCGGCGTGGTCGATAAGGACAACATTATCGACGGTCAGGCTATTGCGGCTGGCGATCAGGTTGTGGCGCTCGCGTCCAACGGCTTGCACACCAATGGCTACACACTGGTTCGAGCGCTCTTAGACCGGAAACCGCATCTACGCGACGTAAACGTAGCTGGCGAATCCTTCCTCGAAGCAGTGCTCAAGCCTCACACCTGCTACTTGCAGGCCGTGCGCGGCCTTTTCACCGACCCCGGCCTCCACGGTATGGCCCACATTACCGGCGGAGGCCTCCGCGACAACCTCAGCCGCATCTTGCCGCCGGGCCTTAGCGCCCAACTCGACTTAGAAGCCATACAGATTCCGCCGATCTTCCGCACCTTGCACGCAGCAGGTGACTTAGAGGTGGAGGATATGCTGCGCACGTTCAACATGGGCGTGGGAATGGCGCTTGTGGTCGCGCCCGAGGCCGTGGAACAGGTGCTGGCTCACTTAGCGGCCCAAGACTGTCGGGCCTATCGACTCGGAGAAATCGTGGCTGGCGAGCAGGAGGTCGCATTGCAGGGGGCGCTCGCTTGGTAGAGTTGCCGCCTGAAATTGGCCTGTGCGCTCGCTGCCGTCACGTGCGCCCCGTCGATTCTGGGCGCGGCTCGGTCTTCTACCTGTGTCGCCGCGCTGCCACTGATCCGCGCTTGGATAAGTATCCCCGCCTACCGGTGCGCACCTGTCCCTGCTATGAGCAGGTGGATGCCACACTGGAGGTAAACGATGCAAGAATTTAGAAAAGAGAAGGCGTAGGTGAACGACGCGAGCGACCCCCCAAGGCAGAGAAGCTCCTTTGATCACATCCTAGGACACCAGTACACCGTCTTCGACGGACTGGCTGGGATGCAGGTGGAAGATATCTACCAAGATCAGCGCGGCCTGCTCTGGATCGCCACAGCCGACGGCGGCGTAAGCCGGTTCGACGGAGCGCATTTCGATACTTTTGGCCTGTCGGACGGACTACCTAGTCTCACGGTAATGAGCATCGCCGAGGACCAAGACGGGCGGCTGCTCTTCGGTACGCTGGGAGGTGGGCTAGCTGCATACGACGGGCGTGGCTTTCAGGTGTACACCACCGAGCACGGGCTGCCCTCCAACGACATAGTGAGCCTGCAACCACAGGCCGATGGCTCGATACGGGTTCTGACCGGCGCGGGAATAGGCTGGTTCGCCGAAGGGCGGTGCGTAGAGCGCGTGACGGAAATTGCGGGTCAGCCCATAGGGCGGGTGTTCGACATGGCGACCGACTCGGCGGGTACGACGTGGCTGGCGACGATGATGCGGGGGGTTATCAGCCTAGATGGTCGGCGCTTGAGTGCGGGGAACGGCGCGATGCAGTGGCCGTGGAAATTCGCCCAAGACGCCTCCGGCCCTCTGTGGATTGCCTTTCGCTACGTTGGTACCGAAGTCATTATAGGCCGCTACGACCCAGATAGCCAACGGCTCGACCTCATCAAGGCAGACGCAGCTATCGAAGGAACGGAGGCCGTAAATCACGGCACGCGCCATGTGCGCTTGGACGACAGAGGCTGGCTGTGGATGACTCGCCGGGGCGTGCTAGTATACGATGAGGACGACTGGCATTCGTTTTCGGCCGGCTTGCCGGATGTTCACTTTTCGGATGCGCGGCTGACCTATGCGGACCGCGAAGGAAATATCTGGGTGGGGCTTTGGAGCGGTGGGCTGGTTTTTTGCGATCCGGTCAGTGTCCAGTTATACACCGAAGCTGACGGCCTACCTGACCGCGAGGTTCAACGGCTCAGCGAAGACCACCAAGGCCGGGTCTGGATCGGCACGATGGGGGGACTAGCCTGTCTTGAAGATGGCAGGATTCGCCCGGTGGAGACCGGGAACAAGGTCTCGGAGTTGGCGATAGACCGCGAGGGGCAAGTCTGGCGCGGGAGCCCCGAGGGGAAGGTAATCAAAGGGGTGGGGAAAGAGGCCCAAGTGATCGAGGTGACAGAAGGCAACCGCTACGAAGAAATCAAGCTGTATCTAGACCAAAAAAGAAACATAAAGGTCGGTACTTCCGAGGGACGCTTGGGAAGGATAGAAGACGACCGTTTTATAGCGGAGAAGCAGGGACCTGCTAGTTGCCGAGTCATGTTGCAGGATAGCGAAGGTACCTTGTGGGTCGGTAGCTATGGAGAAACGCCGGCTCTGCACTATTGCAACAAAGGCGGCCATTTCCACGCGTCTGACATGGCCGGGATAGAAACCGTCGGCTATGTGAGTGCGTTGTGTGACTACGAGGACACGCTTTGGATCGGGACGGCCAACGGCCTTTTCGCCTTTGACTACCGCGCCCAAAAGGTGCGTCGGTTTACGGTAGATCAAGGCGATCTGTCCGTCAATGGCATTATGGCCTTGGTAGCTGATCCGCAGCAGGAGTGTCTGTGGATTGGGACGAGCGGTGGGGGCGTGCTGAAGTACGATGGTCGAGTGTTTCAGAGCATCCGTTTAGGCAAGTCCACTCTGGAGAACATCGTCGAGGCCATTTTGCGCGATAGCCGGGGTCGGTTGTGGTTTGGGACGAGGGCGGGGCTGATTGCGTACCAGCCTGGCGATACGCCCCCGGGTATCGTGATCCGCCAAGTCATGGCGGGGCGTCTGTTGGAGATGCCCCAAGCCGTGTCCTGCCCGGATAGCACACCTGAGATTCAGTTCCGCTTCCAGGGGCTCAGTTTCCGGAGCGGAGCCGAGCAGATGCGCTACAGCCATCGGCTCGTCGGCCACGGCCCGGCGGAAGAGTGGAGTGCGTTCACGTCTTCCAATAGAGTGTCGTACAACGGCGTACCGGCCGGCCAATTCCGCTTTGAGGTACGGGCTTTAGATCGGGATGGCCTCATGTCGGAAGTCGCCAGCCTTGACGTACAGGTATTCCCCGACGAGAAGAGCGTGCGCCTTCAGCGCTTAGAACACATGCTGCGGGATGCGGATCAGGACTTGCTCTATCAGAGCCAAGCCATGACCCGCCTCTTAGGAGAGGTCGCACAGATGGCCGAGACCGATATGACGATGCTGGTGATGGGTGAGACTGGCGTGGGCAAGGGCGTACTCGCTCAGAGAATCCACAACCTGAGCCAACGCCGAGGGCAGCCCTTTGTCGCGCTCAATTGCGGCTCTCTGCCCGCCGGGCTGATCGAAAGCGAGTTGTTCGGCCACGAGCGAGGGGCCTTTACTGGTGCTGTGAAGCGGCATATTGGCTGTTTTGAGCGAGCTAACTACGGCACCCTGTTTCTCGATGAAATCGGCGATCTGCCGTTGGAAGCCCAACGAGCACTGCTCCGCATCCTGGAGAATCGCTACCTGACGCGCGTCGGCGGCGAGCAGTCCATCCCAGTGGATGTGCGGGTGATTGCGGCGACCAACAAGGATCTGAAAGAGGCTATTGAGGCAAGGACGTTCCGGGAAGACCTGTTTTACCGCTTGAGTGCGTGGCCGGTGAAGCTGCCGCCGCTGCGGGAGCGTCGAGAGGATATTCCGCTCTTGGCAGTGCATTTTGCGCGTCGGTATGCCCAAAGTATGCAGCGACCGGTGCCAGCTTTGGGCGACGGAGTAGTGAAGCATTTGCAGGAGTACGCGTGGCCGGGGAATGTGCGCGAGTTGGAGCATCTGATTCGGCGGGCGGTGGTGCTGTGCCAAGGGGAGGTTATTCAGGTGGAGGATGTGCCGCTGCCTGCTGAAGGCGAGGCCAAAGAGGGGCCGTTTGAGCCGCCGGTTGAAGCCAAATTCAAAGGCGAGAAACAGCAAATCGTGGAGGCGCTCCAAGCCTCCGAGGGGAGGATCTATGGCGAGCGGGGCGCGGCGCGCTTGCTGGGCATGAACCCAGAGCGGCTGCGTTCCCGCATGCGCGTGTTCGGGTTGCAACGACCGAAGAAAAGGTCTTAGAGGGGAGAGTCGCGGATCATTGCGCTGTCGGTGAAAAGTCGTATTTAATACGAAGGAGATCGTATTTAATACGGAAAAAGTCGTATTTAATACGGAATTTTTTAGATCAACTTGTAACGACGACGGACGGCACGCCTCATAAAAAGAAGTTCCATCCTATATAAAGCTATTTTTTACAATCCTTTAGGGCACATCCTAAAGGATTTTTTGTGCGAGGTCTGCTGTGTGGTACGAAAAATGCTAGTACCTGTTTCAAGTAAATTACAAGATACAGAGTCTCTGCGTAAGGTCAGTTAGTTATAAAGAGCGAAAAGAAAAGAAATGCTATGAAACGATTGCTAAAGTGGCAGATGGCTCTCTTAGCCGCATTATCTTTGCCTAGCTTCTGTGTGGCCCAAACAGATGCCTATAGACTTTTCGGTAATTCGATTCGCGTGGATCGGGCTGTGCACTGGGAAAGCTGGATTTATCAGAACGACTTGGTCTCCCAATTGAACGTGCCAATCCGCGATGCGGACATTTTCCGAGTTGATGCCGATGGGCTGCGGCCGACTTTCTTTCGCCGCAATATCAACGTGGCCCCGACGGCTGTCGATTTCACCTATCCCGATTTGGTCCGCGCTGGTGGCGATATAGTCGCCGGGGGTGCGACGGCCAAATCCAACGATGTCTTGGCCAACAATATCGTCGATGGCGACTTAAGGACCTTTTGGGAGCCAAACACGCCGGTCAGTTTTGCGAATCGCGTGGCTCGCCCCGGAGACTTCCATATCGACGGTCTGCGCAACTGGGAAATCGAGATTGATCTAGGACGATTGGTTTTTGCCGATAGCCTGACGATTATTTTTCCGGCTGGTCAGTTCGAAGACGAGTTCCTCGGCGAGCCGGTCAAGGCCTTCGCGCTTTTTGCCTCGATGGGCGAGCGCTTCCCCTTTCCCTTGGGTAACAAGCTCCAGTTTTCACTCATAGAGGAAGTCTCGACCAGCGGTGGTGTGAGAGGTGAGACCGGTGCAGGGACGCTGGTTTCAGTTCCCGGCACTAGAGGACGTTATGTGCAGGTGACCTTTCCGCTCTCGCCGCTAGATCGAGCCGACTGGGACTTGGATGGTCTGCCCGACATCAGTGGGGCCTTCATCCATTACGTCCGCATCAAAATTACGGATTCGGACCTCTGGCGCGATTCCTTCCTAGGTGCTGGCGAAGAGGCGCGCCTCGCCTATGAAGCATTGCCCCAAGCTCAGCGTGGTGCGCTCGTTTATCAGCGCCAGACTGCTGGCGGTTTGTTCATCGAACTCCGGGACGATACCAATCAGACTGCTGGCGAAAAATACCAAACTTTACCCGAAGAGAAGCGCGGCCCGGTCCTCTACTATAGCAAAGAGGTTCCCCGGATTGCCGAGGTTCAGGTCTGGGCTAAGGGCGACAACTACGCGCTACAACCCGAAAAGCGCGGTGGGGCTTCGTTTGAAAACGGCCGCTTGGGTGCGCCATATTTGGCCACGGATGGGCTGTACGACTCGGAGTGGCAGGCCAATACATGGTCGCCGATTTACGACAAGGGCACGGCTTGGTACGACTTAGGGGCTGTGTTTTGGGTCGATAATGTTTCGGTGGTCAACAAGCGCATTAACCAGGGCCACCACGGCGCCTTCTTGGGACCGGATATCTTGGTTTCCGATGGCACGCTGCTCAAACCCGTGAGCATGGAAGACCGCGAGGACTTTCCCCAACTCGAAGAAGCACTCAAGTGGGACAACATCATCAGTGAGGAGCACGTCGATAACCACACGCCGGTAGTGCGCATTTTCCGCGAGACTTTCCCCTATCGCAAGATCCGCTTTCTACAGATTCGCGACATCGACGTCACCGGGGCAGCTTCGGGTCAGTACGGCGCGCTGGCGACGTTGGGCGAAATCCAGCTTTACGGCGAGGGATATCCGGTGAGCGTGTGGGCGTACTCGCCGCCGGTCACGCTGACGGATTCGCGCGGCAACTTCATCCGCAAAACCCTGCCGCGCATTGCTTGGGAAGGCGATGTCGTCGTTCGTGAGACCGATCCGCTCACCGGCCAAGCCATCGAACGGATCGAGCCGTTGGATCTCCATCCAGATGTTCGCTTACAGGTACAGACTCGCACCTCGGATCAGACCGACACCAACTTCACGTACTACCAAGTCGTGACCGTTGCTGGCAACGAAGAGCGTACGGAAGTGCCGAAAGAGGTTTACGACGAGATTGCCTTGGAGTGGACGGCTTGGGAGATCTGGCAGACTCTGCCCGCCAGTCAGCAACACGCCTCGCGCACCGATGACGATGGCGACGGGGTCACCGACGAGGATCCGATTGACCTGATTGACAACGATGGCGATGGTCTCATCGACGAGGACGGCAAAAAGCTGCGCCGGGCACCGCGCTCCAGCTTTGCCAAAGACGGCGAACTGGCCTTTGTCGGCTGGAGCGAATGGAGTGAGAGCTATTTGCCCACCAATGGCGTCAACGAGGCGACGATCACCTCGCCCAACCCGCGCAAGTTCGTTCAGGTGCGGGTCAATCTCTCTTCAGAAAATCCCTTCAAGACGGCGCGCATCCGCAGTTTGCGCATTGAGTTGGCACCGCCGCTATCGCTGGAACTGGCTGGCGAATTGGCACTTCTCACCGACGAGGGAGCAGGGCGCGTTCCGACCGACTTGAGTGTGCAGACCTCAGACTATACGCCGCCGCGCAATATCGATCCGCTCGCGTCGCAGCAGTTTGCTTATTTCATCCGCGCTGCCGCGCCCGACCCGACCGATGCGACTGTGCGCGACGGATTTAACGAGGTGCTGGTCGTCGCGCCGCGCGATGCGCATTTGATGGGGGTGCGCTTGGGGCAGGTCGCTATCGCTCAGACGCCTTCGCTGCTCAACCCAGAGGAAACGCTGACCTCGGCGACAACCACGAAGTTTGACCGCGCCTTTGTCCTCGACGACGACGGAGTCTTGCGCGATGCAGATGGCGAGATATTGGAACGGATGGCGACCGGCGCGGATTCGATCTGGGTGCGGTTCCCCTTTTCGCTCAATGCCGATCTGCCG